>NZ_QEWR01000002.1:1027521-1370028 GCF_003121925.1 Ignatzschineria indica
AGTTGCCGAATCGATCGTCACCTTTGCCCCCATAGACCAATTAGGGTGCTTGAGAGCATCTTCTAACGTTACCTTCTCTAGATCTTGTCTCTGATAACCTCTGAAGGGCCCTCCGGAAGCAGTTAGAATTAGACGTTTAACACCTTCATAACTCAACTCATCACCTCTTTTAGGAAGTGATTGAAAGAGCGCATTATGTTCACTATCGATTGGCAAAATCGTCGCGCCATGAGCTTTTGCTTCCGCCATAAAGAGTGCTCCACCTAAAACAAGCGTCTCTTTATTCGCCAATAAAATGGTTTTCCCTGCTCTAGCGGCTGAAAGGCTCGAGAGAAACCCTTTTCCCCCTACGATCGCTGCGACAACAAGATCTATTTCCCTCTCTGTTACAAGCTCAATAATAGCCGCCTCACCCCCTAGCACTACCGTTGGTAAGTTAGCGGCTTCTACCAACTTTTTAAGGCTGTTAGCTGCAGACTCATTCTCTAAAACTGCATACTTAGGTTCAAACTCCTGACAGAGTTGCATCATCTTATCAACATTCTGATTCGCAACCAGAGAGTGAACTTGATAGAGCGCGCGATTGTTGCGAATCACCTTAAGTGTTGAATCACCAATCGAACCTGTTGCACCTAAAATAGAGATCTGTTTTTTCATATAAAACTTAACCCTACAAAGAAGAGCGGCGCAGCTGCCGTTAAAGCATCAATACGATCTAATACCCCACCATGGCCTGGCAAAATATTACCGCTATCCTTCATTCCAGCATGACGCTTCACCACACTCTCAAAGAGATCGCCAGAGATAGAGATAATCACTACCAGAAGACTCAAAGAGACGAAGTTAAGGATTAACATCATTCGTTCTTGCGCGATAAAGATCGCAGTTTCATCACTTGTAAAGTAGAGAATTGCCGCTAAAGAGAAGAGCCCTGCAAGAACAATCCCGCCAATAGCACCTTCAACACTCTTCCCTGGACTAATGGTGACGGCCAACTTTCTCTTACCAAATTTCCGCCCAACAAAATAGGCACCACTATCGGCAATAATCACCAATAAAATAAGGTAGAGGAGCAGAATAAGCCCTTGTTGCAATACCGTTAAAGTGATCATTAATGCAGCTAGTGAAAGGATACTGACGACGAAGAGAAACTCTCTATTAGTTAGAAAGGAGAGCGGCCTTCTCGCATAGATGGAGAGAATAAAAGGCATCATGAGCCAAAAGAGGGACATCAGCAGTAAAAGCCCAAAGAGGAGTGGATTACTGCGCACAAAGAGCGCAAGTCCACCAACAATCTGATCTGTCTCGCGATTACCCAATAAAAGCGCGCCAACAACGAGTAAGAGTGTAATAGAACCGACACCAATATAGACCCCTTTCTGCATCCCTGAGAGCTTTAAGAGATTACTCCACTCAAAAAGCCCAATAACCGAGATCAAAAAGAGTAGGAGAGAGAAGAGAGAGGTTGGTAAAAAAAGGATGGCAAGTAGTGCCGCAACCCCTAAGATAATGCCGGTAATAATACGTTGCTTCATAATTTATCTCCCACCAAATCGTCGTTCACGACGATAAAATTCAGCCAAAGCGGCTTCAAATTCTTTCTCACCAAAATCGGGCCAATGGCAATCGATAAAGTAGAGTTCAGCATAAGCTAACTGCCAAATTAAGAAGTTGCTAATTCGCTGCTCTCCACTTGTACGGATCAAAAGATCAACAGGAGGAAGGTCACTCATTGTTAGCGCTTTCTCAAATCGAGACTCTGTAATCTCATCGATCTCAAGATCTCCAGCAATCACCTCTTCAGCCAAGTTCTTACAAGCATTGACGATCTCTTGCCGTCCGCCATAATTGATCGCAACTACAAAATCTAGCACATCATTATCTTGAGTAAGTTCTACCGCAGCAAATAACTTCTCCTGCAACTTTACAGAGAGCGGGGAGAGATCACCAATAAAAGAGAGGCGAACCCCCGCACGATGAAGTGCTTTGAGTTGCCCCTCTAATGTTTGGTAAAAGAGATCCATTAAGTAAGAGACCTCCTCTTGAGGCCTCTTCCAATTCTCCGTTGAAAATGCATAAACGGTTAAGACTTTAATACCATTTTTGATTGCACACTCAACGCTCCGTTTAACTGCCTTTACACCGGCTCGATGCCCTAATGCTCGTGCTAAACGATTTCTTTCAGCCCAACGGCCATTGCCATCCATAATGATGGCAACATGTTGACAGCGCTCTTTACCTTCGCTCACATTTAACCCTTAGCTTAAATTTCCATTAACTCTTCTTCTTTCGCTGCGAGTACTTCATCAATTTTTTTAATCGTAGCGTCAGTTAACTTCTGGATCTCATCTTCTGTACGGCGCTGTACATCTTCTGAAATCTCACCCTCTTTCTCTAAAGCAGAGATCTGGTTATTAGCATCACGACGAATATTACGCACGGCTACTTTCGCTTGTTCTGCTTCACCGCCGACTAACTTCACTAACTCTTTACGGCGCTCTTCTGTTAATGGTGGAAGTGGAATACGGATTAAGGTTCCGGTTGTTGCTGGGTTTAAGCCTAAATCACTATCGATAATCGCTTTTTCGATAGGACCAACCATCTGTTTTTCCCATGGTGCAACACCTAAAGTTCGAGAGTCTTGCACTGTTAAGTTAGCAACCTGACTTAATGGCACCATAGAACCGTAATATTCAACTTCAATATGATCTAAAATTGAGATATGAGCACGACCTGTACGAATCTTCCCAAGGGCGCTAGCGAGTGCATCAACTGATTTATCCATACGAGTCTTTGCATCTTTGATGATATTTTGCGTCATTTAAATTTTCTCCAATTTTTATTCAACTGTTGTTCAATTTTTCTAAAAAAGGAGATGCCTGCGGGCTACTGAGCCAGTAGCATCTCTCACTTTAAAACTATTTAAGATTATTAAAAAACTAGAATAATTTTACCATACTCCTATTCAGGAGCGGTCTCTGATACTAAAGTTCCTACCGGCTCACCCTTTACAATACGCATTAGATCGCCTTCATTAAAGATATTAAAGACCTTAATGGGGAGATTATTTTCACGGCACATCACGAGGGCTGTGGCATCCATAACCCCTAAATTTTGAGTGAGTGCATCGGTAAAAGTAATATGGTCATATCGTGTTGCGGTAGGATCTTTCATCGGATCTGCGGTATAGACGCCATCTACTTTTGTCGCTTTCAACATAATTTCAGCATTGATCTCAATCGCACGAAGTGCTGCAGCAGAGTCTGTTGTAAAGAACGGATTACCGGTACCTGCGGCAAATATAGTCACTCTCTTTTTCTCAAGATGACGAACAGCACGGCGACGAAGATAATCTTCGCACACTTCATTGATACGAATAGCGCTCATCACTCGAACGTAAACATCCCGAGATTCCAATGCATCTTGAAGCGCTAATGAATTCATCACAGTTGCCAACATCCCCATATGGTCACCAGCAACACGATCCATCCCCGCTTCTGCTAATCCTGCCCCACGAAAGATATTCCCACCACCGATTACAACTCCGACCTCAACACCAATACGGTTTAATGCCTTGATCTCATCGGCAATACGTCCGATAGTAACCGGATCGATACCATAATCGGCGTCACCCATTAATGCCTCGCCACTGAGCTTCAATAAAATGCGCTTATATTTAGGGGCTTGACTCATAACTATACACTTCCTTTATATTAGATTTGAGACTCAACAAAATTTGTGAATATAGTACTTCATTTAGCATCGATTGAATAGCACCACAGCTTCTAAATCCTGCTTTATCTTCCTTCGCTCAATCTGCTTTTAATCTCTACTTTATTTTTTACCAATGAGCTATTGATCGCTCTTTCATCCCACGTTTAACCCTTTTTCCACCTCCATTTATCACAATGGAGAGATCGCTTATTTCCCCTTATCGATTTCCAATTAATCTTCTGGCAACTCCCCTGAAGAGTCCGCTAATAAGATGGAAGCATCATCACTTTCAGCCTGTTCTTTATCTAACAAAAGCTGATCAAGTTTCGCTTCTAGCTCTGCCACGCGCTGCGTCAACAACTCCACTTTCTCTCTTGTCTTCAATAGAACCTTCTCTTGAATCTCAAACTCTTCATAGCGAACAAATTTAAAATTACTCAAGGCTGAATCAACCCCCTCTTTGACTAACTTCTCCACTTCGCCACCGGCATTTTTTACCCCATCAGGGAGCGCATCATGAAGGCGTCCGGCGATATCTTGTATAAAGTTTTTAGGCATCTTGTCCTCTCTTATGTTAATAGTTGCTATAATCCTAAGCCATATTAAAATGAGTTCGAAATTCAATCGGTGTTCAATCGAGTACATGATTCGAGGTCATGATTCGAATTGAAGATTGACCTTAGATCATTCTAGCTCTCTTCACTTAAAATCAGAGAGTGTAGGATAAATAAAATAAATAATTTTAATAGAGCGAATACCTCCTTCAAAGAGCCCCTCCCCTCTTCTGCTTTTCTATTTTACTGATGCACACTTTACTGATGCTTTTTAATCAATAAATATAATAAGCAACTTGAAGGGGAATAAAGAGAGTTTCCGCTCTATTTTAACAGCGATTAGATCCCCACTCCCTACTTAGGGCGTCAATATATCATTAAAAGCATAAAAGCGAGTCAACTGATGCACAATGAATCCCCACTGCAATCTATTAAAATTGTTATGGTTAATACGACACATCCCGGAAATATCGGTGCGGCAGCACGAGCGATGCGGGTGATGGGATTATATAACTTAACGTTAGTGAATCCTCATAAATTCCCAAGTAAAGAGGCTACAGCCCTAGCAAGTGGTGCTCTTGATGTCTTAGAAAATGCCATTGTCACTGAGACGCTCTCTGAGGCGGTTGCAGATTGTCAATATATCTTCGGCACTAGCGCTAGAAGTCGCCATATCGGTAAGCCAGAGCTCCCTATTGAAGAGGGTATTGAAGAGATCCGCTCAATTCTCTCACAAACACCTGATGCGAAGATTGCGATCCTCTTTGGTACAGAGAGAACGGGGTTAACTAATGAAGAGGTCGATATCTGCGACAAACTCTTCTATATCCCGACAGAAAATAATTACAATTCTCTCAACATCTCTCAAGCCATCCAGATTATTGCTTATGATTTGCGCCGACTACTCTCACAAGAGAAAGCAAAAGCGATCATTAAAGCCCCGCACTATGCCGGCGAGCTTCCTGCAACTCACGAAGCATTAGAAGGGCTCTTCTCCCACCTAGAACGAGTGATGATCGAAAGTGACTTTCTTGATCCCAATAATCCCAAGCATCTCATGCGCAAGGTACGAAAGCTCTATAAAAAGGCGGCTTTAACGCAAGAAGAGATCAATATCTTACGTGGAACCCTAAATGCTTTAGAGAAACAAACGAAAAAAGTAGACCCCAAAGTAGATCCCAAAACAGACGAAGAAGCTGAAAAAGAGGAGTAGAGATTTATGATAAAAAGAGTAAAAGATGATATTAACAATATTAAAAAATTTGATCCGGCAGCGAGAACCTCTCTAGAGATTCTCCTCGCCTACCCCGGTCTTTGGGCTGTCTGGATTCATCGGATTGCACATGCCCTCTGGCGTAAACGTTTTAAAACAGTAGCCCGCTGGATCTCCACATGGAATCGCTTCTTAACCGGTATTGAGATCCATCCTGGGGCAAAAATTGGTGACCGCCTCTTTATCGATCATGGAATGGGAGTTGTCATTGGAGAGACTGCAGAGATTGGGGATGATTGTACTCTCTACCATGGGGTTACGCTGGGTGGAACAAGCCTTGAAAAAGGAAAGCGCCATCCCACTTTAGGTAATAATGTCGTTGTAGGAGCGGGTGCAAAAGTATTAGGCCCCATCACTTTAGGAAATAATGCGAGCGTCGGTGCTAACTCTGTTGTCGTTAAAGCAGTCCCTGATAATACAACCGCAGTCGGTATTCCTGCTCGTCTATCCAAACCGGATCGTCCAAATCTTAAAAAAGAGATCGCTAATAAGCTCTTTAATGCTTATGGGATGAGTCATGATATTGAAGATCCTGAAGCAAATGCTATCAACCTTCTCCTCAACCATATTGAGAAGCTTGATAAAGCACTCTGCCAAATGCAGACGGAACTTAAAGCACAAAATATTAAGCTCAATGTAGAATGGCCAACGATCCAAGATTGCTCTTTTGATGATGATGGTCTTCATATCCACCAAGAGAAAGTGGAAGAAGATGCATCTCAAGAAGATCAGAGTGATAAAAAAGAGAAAAACTCTCATACTAAGCAAGATGATAAAAGAGAAGATCAGCCACTTAATCAATAAAAGCGTGATAACAAAAACTAGAAAGCAATTGAGCTAGATATCGATTAGGCATCAGATACAAAACATTCGATGTTACATGTTAAGAAAATCATAAGGGGGAGATGCCGATTCGCAACCTCCCCCTTTCTCTCTTCTCTTCAACTTTCTCTTCGGCTTTCTCTTCAGCTTTCTCTTCTATGGCTATATATCACTACTTAGCTATGTAAGCAGCTTCTCTAATCATTTTAAAGAAAGACCTTCTCAGCGCCTCTCTCTAACAGACGCAATACATCTTGATGATGCTCTGCCAAAATTGTTGAGAATTGATCAAAATCACGATTCCGTAAAGCATCAATCAGAGCATCATGTTCTATTAATGGTTTATAAACTTCTGCTCGCTGATGGAGATAGAGCTCATTTTGTATAAAGGCTAAGCTCACAAAAAATGAGGGATAACGCTCAATCAAAACTCGACTTCCTGAGAATTGGACAAGTGCATAATGAAACTCGTAATTGAGTAACCCTATATAAGCCATCTCTTCGCGCGATCCTTCCCCTTTATCGATAATCGCCTGCAAACTGGAGCGCATCTGTGCTGAAAGCTCCTCAAGATGCTCAATAAGTGGTGCAAGGTCCGCTATTCTAGAGACTTTCTCTAAAGCCTTATTCTCAAGAAAAAAACGAAGGTGATAGAGATCGATATGCTCTTCAAGGGTAAAACTATTTAGAAAAGTTCCTTTATTCTCAACCTTAGTCGCGATCCCTTCACTCACTAAGATAAAGATAGCTTCCCGAACAGAAGCACGGCTCGCCCCCGTCTTTTTAGCATATTTCTCCTCAAGAATCTTATCTCGCGGCTGAATCTCCCCTTTAATAATATCTTGAATAATAACCTCTTTAATTGTATTCGGCAGTGTCTGCGCGCGCTTTAACTCCATAAGTATATTGTTACCATATTAGTTATAAGTAGATAAAAGTAGCAGATAAGATTCTCTCACACCCTCAAAATTGTCTCACCATCGATCTTAAAAGCCAGCTATGAGGTAGCGATTTTTTATCTAATTGCTCTATTCGTTAAAAGATAACAAAGTATAGTATCGACTCTGAAAATTACTGCAATAGTCTCATTTAATAAAAATCGATAATCTTCATTATCTCTTCACTATCTTCAAAAATTCCAATTAAAAATTCTAGCTAAAAATTCAAAATCTTATCTCTTAAGTTCAATGCCTAAACTTCAATCTGAAGTCTCATCCCAAACATCTTCTGTTAAAAGATATCCTGATGCACTTTTAAGAAGAATCTTCTTAGCTCCTCGAGCATACTCCTCAAGATGAAACGCCCCTTTAGGCCCTTCCACTTGAACATCGATCTTTTGAGGGAGTAATTGTAATGCTGATAGCCACTCAACTGCACTTTTAATTGAAAATTTTTTTTGAGGATAAAGGATGATATCGATATCACTACGCGCTGAAAGAGTCGGTAATCCTGTGGCTAACTCATATCCTAAACTTCCACCAATCCCCCAAGAGATCTTGGAAAAGAGAGATGCTAAGACTTGAATTGAGTCGATAATTTGAGGAAATTCTTTTTGTCGCTGCCATCCTCCCCAAACCGACTCTTGCACTAAACTCTCTGGAGTAATAACAGAGTGAATCCACTCTCGAGGAATTGCCGTACCATATCGCTCTCCTCGTGTTTTTCCTCTGATCCCTATCGCAACCTTTCCTGCCGGCACTTCACCTCTTCTTACAACATGATAGGCGGTCTCCTGCCATCGCTGAAGTGCCCATTCGGGAAAAAAGAGCGTATCAATCGATACGCCCTTCTTAATCTCAACAATATCATGAGGTTTAATTATTGCCATACTTCCTCTAATCGCGCTCTTACCTTATTGGTTTCTACACGCCCAAATGTGGTAGCTTGTGGATTTGTATAGCGAAAGCTTAAATCACGCTCTTCCGGCGATAAGCTCGCAATCGCCTCTTTAGTTGCCTTCAACAAAAGCGCAACATCGACTTCAGTTGGCTGATCTGCATTAGAGACCTCTAATAGCTGATAGAGTGCACCTAACTTCTGGAAGCTCTCAATATCGTACGCAATTGCCGGCACCTTCGCAGCAGCTGCATCGATCTCCTCAATGGTTCGCAATGTAACCCTCGCCGCAGACTCTTTCGACATCGCTTGCACATTAATCTTTTTATCATCTAACGCGATAAGACGATTCGATTGTAGACCATGAGCTAAAAAAGCCCCTGAAATCGCATTACCAACAATTAACCCAATTACAGGATGTCCCATCTGTCTTGCAGAAGCGTAAGCATCAACACTTGCCGCTAATGCAAGATGGATTCCAATAAGCTCCTCTTTATAGCCATATGCCTGACTCGGAACATCGATCACCATAATAATGGGACGCTTCTTCTCCTTATTTCGATCTGCTTCAATCGCATCCCAGATCTGTTTTGCTAGAACAAGTCCCTCTTGTAGCCCAACTTCCCCTTTTCGTACACGATAGAAACGATTCTCAGGATTAGGAACAACCGCTAAATAACGGCGTAGCTCCCCCTCTTGCTCTACATTTGCGGCTAAGACAGAAGGAACTTCTGAATGTGGATTCTTTAGCCCTGTTAATTGTGAAAACCAGTGATATCCCCGCCCTTCACTCTGTGGCTTCTCCCTTTCTGTCACTAATGGGAAGCAATAATCTTTCACCTCTTCTAGCGATTGCTGATAGAGCTCAACATACGCAGCTGGCGTTAAAGGTTGAGAAAAGTCGATCTGATCCAAAATCTTTAAAAAACGATCTAACTGACGAGAGCGATAACTGTTTGGAGGATTAGCAATTACCTTCTCTATTGTCGCAATAATAGTGGCAACATCATCTGTTACAACTTCATCCACTAACCCTGTCTTCGCCTTCTGATTCACACCAATGGTATCCCAAATAAGGGACTGATCACTCGAATCAAATTCACGGACACCAGCCTCCTGCTCAATCACCTCAGGACCATTGAGCCCGACACGTGCCCGATTGGTCGCAATCAGGTAAGAAGTGACGGCTGAGGTGATAGACATCCCGCCAAAAGAGCCTACTAATCCCGGCACAAGACCAATTACCGGCACATGCTCTCTTAATGCGATGATCATATTCTGAATCTCTGAGATTGAGAGCAATCCATAATTTGCCTCCTGAAGGCGAACACCACCAGTATCTAATATTAAGATAGGATAGATTCTTTTACCGGCACGATTCTCTTTTAAAACCATCTCCAATGCAGCTGAGATTTTTGCGCCTCCAACCTCACCGATTCCGCCACCTTGAAAATGGCCTTCAAGAGAGATCACGAGCGCTTCTCTTCCTCTGAGCTTTCCACGCATCAAGATCACACCATCATCACTTTGTGGCACGATACCTTGAGGGACTAAATAAGGACTCATAATCCCATCGTAAGGATCCAAAAATTCTGTTGCACTTCCTTCATCTAAGAGTGCTATTGCTCGCTCTCTACCATTTAATTCAACAAAACTATTTCTCATCTTTCTTCAACTCCTCTAATGCTTGTGCTAATCGAAGACCCACAACGCCTGGAGTGGCCCCAAAATCATGAATGGTCACTCTTGCCAAGAGAGGATAACGGGTAAAAAACCGCGTTAAGACCTTATCCCACACAGCTTCAAAGCCATCGCTACCGGTAATAACAGAGACTTCTGCATACTCACCCTCTATCGGCTCAAAAATCACCTCAAGATCACCTGACCCAACAACACCGATATGAGCACGATTCTCAATCAGCTCATGCCCTTTATATTTAAAACGCAACTGTTCCATCAATAACTCCTAATTTCTCTAAAAATATGATTGCCGCTAATAGATCCGCACTTCCGCCAGGAGAGAGATAATGATCTCGACAATAGTGACAAAATTCGACATAAGCACTAACTCCTTCAGGTCGATCTAAGCCTAAAACAAGGATGTTAAGCGCATAATCTTGTACCTCTTGTAAAGTCTTAAGATCACTGCGCGAAGCGATACAGGTATCTTCAACAACCGCGATCAATTGCAAAAGTCGCTCAATCCAGTAGAGCGCTTGTTGCTCCACTTTATTGTATCGAGTGGGCATCGCGATCACTCGGCTCAATGAAGGAAATCCGGCTCTCGCTTCTTCTAATGCACCGCGAATACCATATTTCCTCCCGACAACTGCACCGTTTGTTGAGTGATCCCGGCAATAACGCCTATCAGGATAAGAGGCTAACTTTCCGATCATCTCCAGTAGTTGTGAGAAAGAGAGTTCACAACGATAACTTGCTAAAACAGCAATCATCAATCCTAAAATCCAGATCGCCCCTTTATGGGTATTGATCCCATTTGTGATCTGCAACATGATCCGCTCTCCCTCTCGCCCAATCTCGGCAATATCCTCTCTTAAAGATTGCCCTATAGGCGCATTTAAGGAGCGAAGGGCGATCTGATAAAAGGTGGGGTAGAGACTCTCAGCAGAATGCACAAGCAGTTGCCAATCCATATCGTGATGGGCATTATTGCTCCAACGATCGACTAATCCCGGCTTAGGGCTTAAAGAGACCTCTAAAATAAGTGCCGAGACAGCCATCATTGCCAAATGGTGCGCTAAGCTACCTTGCGTCCCCATTACCGGCAACTTGGTCGCCATCCTTATCTGCCCCATTACTGCGACTTCTCCCTGCATTGATCTATTCACCAATATCATCTCCCTGTATGATCTATCTCAATAGGTAAAACAGAGCTTAAGACCAACTTCTAAACTGCTTAGGAGGCTCATAGAGCCCACCGGACCAAGTGACTAAGTCCTCAATGGAATAGGCAGCAAGTAGTGACCGCTTCGCCTCTGTTCTTGCAACCTGAAGATCCTCCGGCAATGCGACAATCCCTCGATCTCTTAATGATTGAACGGTTGCCTCTGCGACAGTATCACCAATAGGCGTTACCCCGGCGATTGCAGCTATTGCCGCACGTCTCTCCTCTAATCCTTCCGCCTTATAGAGATAAGCAATTCCCTCTTCTGTTACCAAATGAGTAGTATCATCGCCATAAATCATAATGGGAACGATCGGAAGATTTGCTTGCTTCTTCACCTCAATTGCATCGAGTCGATCAACAATAACAGGCTTCTTATTAGCACCATAAGTCTCTACCATCTGCACGACTATTTTACGCCCCTTAGCAAGCTCCTCTTTCCCTGCTAAATCGAGCCACGCAGCTGTTGAGTGCCTTCTACCACCAGGATCATGCCCCATATTAGGCGCTCCACCAAAACCAGATAGACGACCTAACGTTACTGTTGATGAATTTCCATCCCGATCGATCTGTAAAGAGGAACCGATAAACATATCCACCGCATATTGACCGGCAACTTGGCACATCGCACGATTTGAACGCATCGATCCATCATGCCCTGTAAAGAAGATATCGGGGCGGGCGCAGATATAACGCTCCATTCCCACCTCTCCGCCAAAACTATGGATACTCTCAACCCAACCCGATTCAATTGCAGGAATCATCGTAGGATGCGGATTTAATGCCCAATGTTTAGCAATCTTCCCTCTAAGCCCCAACTTCTCTCCATAGGTCGGTAGAAGAAGTTCGATCGCCGCTGTATTAAATCCGATCCCATGATTTAAAGAGGTCACTTGATGCTTCTCATAAATTCCACGAATTGCCATCATTGCCATCAAGATCTGAATCTCTGTAATCGCTTTCGGATCACGGGTAAAGAGAGGCTCTAAGATATAGGGCTCATCCGCCACAACAATGGCATCCACCCAAGATACCGGGATATCGATCCTTGGGAGCTGATCAACCTTCTCATTGACCTGTACAATCACAATTCCATCTTTAAATGCCGCCGCCTCAACGATAGTGGGGGTCTCTTCGGTATTAAAGCCTGTATAGAGATTTCCCTCACTATCCGCCTTATCTGCAGCTACTAAGACAACGTTAGGAGTTAGATCGATAAAGAGACGCCCATAAAGCTCTAAGTAGGTATGAATATCTCCTAACTTAACAACCTGATCTTCAATCATCTGTGAGATACGTAAACTTTGAGCGCCGGCATAAGAGAAGTCGAGCTTTTCTGCAATCCCCTTCTCAAAGATCGTTAAATGTTCCGGCCGAGAAACACTCGGCATAATCATATGAAGTTGATTAACCTTATTAACATCGACCTCTAATAACTTTTCTGATAAAAAAGAGGCTTGCTTCTGATTATCACCCTCTAAAACAACACGATCACCCGGAGAAATCAGTGCTTCTAATGCAGCAACAATATCACTGCTATTGATATATTTCCCCTGCATCATTGGGGCGACTTTAGCCATTTTGGCAATTTTCTTTTGCCGTTTAAGATCCCACTGTTTTTCACTAGTCATACTTCACTACTCCGTTTCTTATATAAAAAGATGGTATCTGATATGCCATATTGAGCGACACTATAAGTAGATAGGTCGGGATAGCTACGCTTTACCAGATTCGTTAATGCTCTGCCCGGCGGTAGCTCAATAAAGTGATGCATTCCATTTTCGACAGCGATCTGCATCATATCGAGCCACTTTACAGGATGAACCACATTGTGGATAAGATCCCCTGCAATCTCATCAGCATCATTCAACAATCTCCCTGTACAATTCCCTAAATAGGGAACAGTTGGCGGATGAAACTCAATCTCTGTCGCTAACTGCTCTAATGCTTCAGCTACCGGCTTCATCAAAATTGAATGGGATGGGGTCGGTACCGCTATGCGTTTAGCTAATCCCGCTCCCTGCTCTTTTGCCGCGGCAATCACTCGATCAATCCCTACCCAACTTCCTGAGATAGTTAGCTGCAACTCTTCATTTTGATTAGAGAGATAGACAGGATTGTCACTACTAAAATTTGTATCAACCAAGGTGGCCAACTCTCGCTGTGTTAAGCCTGTAATCACCCCCATACCATATCCTGTTGGGTAGAGTGATTGCATCAATGAAGCGCGCCGATAAACAAGTTTAATGGCATCAGTAAGTGTTAATACTTGTGCCACAACAGCAGCACTAAATGCCCCTAAAGAGTGGCCAGCAACCATATTGATATCAACCATCGCTTCACGTAACTTTTCAGCGGCACTCACTTCCGTGATCAAAAGCGCTAACTGGATATCGACAGTCTGCTGAAAATCTGGTGGTTGCTCTTGAAAATCCTTTCCTGTTTCGGCTTTAACTAGCTGAAAATAGTGAGGATCAACATTCTCTAACATCGCTAAATTTTGTGAGCCTTGCCCAGGAAAGAGCCAAATAGTTCGATTACTCAAATTAATCTTCCTCTCAATCACTTAAAACATGATCTACAATAGATCTCAATATTAGGTATTAGATATCTAATGCCATTTTTAATAGGCTATCTGCAAACAAACGATCTCCTGATAGGAGAACCTTAATATAGATAATGCTATAGCTAACGCTGGATCTAGATATCTCTAGGTTGATATCACTCTAAAAATAGAGTAAACACAAAAAATGAAAAATGAAAATATATTTTAAAGAGAATCAACGATTAATTTTAGATAATCTATATCATCAATTATCCTACTAACAATTATCCCATTAATATTTATCATTTACACCCAATAACTCACGCATGATCCTTACTAAGACCATCCCCTCCAATCTCTTTTTAAAAATTTCTCTCTCAACCCTAAAAGGTTAATCTCCCTTTAAAGCCTCTGCACCTTCTTCTTTAGAGCGGCTCTTCTCTTGATGAAGCAATACTCGCTCAACAATAATGGCAAAAGCGGTTCCTACAATTAAACCATTACTCAATAGTGAGACCATCAGTGGAGAGAGATGACCAAAGGCTGAACTTGGCATAAACATGATGCCGATCCCAATAAACCAAGCTGATGCAGCAACAAAATTACGGATATCGGGATTTTCTGCCAAAGCCAACTGATTCTTGGCAATAATAATAGTGCCGAAGCCAAATGTTGGAACAAGTGCCGCAAAACCGACTGCCGTTGGAAGTGCCGCAAAGAGCGCCGTCACTTTAGGCGAGAGACTGATCGCAATAATTAAGAGATTTCCAAGGATAAAGGGGAGCTTCTCTGTAATTTTTGTCTGTGCTATAAAAGCTGCAGATCCTGAGATAGGAACAGGTCCAATCGCGCCAAAAGCTCCTGCCATCATATGAATTAGGCCCGAGATAATACCTGTCTGCTTCAATCTATTTTCTCGCTTAATATTGAAGCTCTCTAAGGTTACCTGTACCGCTTTAACACTCGCCATAAGGTTAGTTATTAATAAAATGGTGAGCAGAATAACATTAACCACCATCCCCAATTCAATACGTGGGGCACCAAAAGGAAATAGCTCTGGTAACTGAAAATACCCATCAGTTGGGACAATCGCATTCCCTTTGCCAAAAATAATAAAGAGCCCCCAACCTACAGCAATAGAGATCAAAGTGCTGTAAGCTGCTATCGATTTAAAGCGTTTTACATAGAAAGCTGAAGCAACCGTAATAATTGAGAGCAGCATCACAACCAAATCAACGCTATCACCATCACTATTGACGCCCATCATCCCTTTGATAAAGGTTCCTGAGAGCTGCACAACCATCAAAAAGAGATAGACCCCGATAATCGTAGGGGTAAAGAGTTTAGAGATCTTCTCAATTAAGCCCAAATAAGCAAAGAGAATAAAGACCACACCACTCAAAATAAAACAGAAACCTAAAACGCGTAATGTCTCTATATTATCTTCATTATTAGGACCAAACATTGCGACCCCAATCCCTAAATAGAGAACAAATACCGCCCACCAAACACCTGCAGGACCTTCAATAATGGGCATTTTATGCCCCCAGAAGATCTGTATTATCCCCGCAACTCCTAATACAAAAAGAGTCCTTGAAACAAAGGTAACTAACAGATCTCCCGTTAAACCATAAGTTGAGCCGACAGCGACAGGAATGACAATACTTCCCATCAAAATAAATAACATCCATTGAAATGACGCTAAAGGAATTCTCATACAATAACCTCAACAGAATATGCGTCATTGAAACGCATCTTTATAAACTTCAAAGAGCGCTCCACCGCTATGCAGTGGAGCTTATCAACAACCGCATCCCACTAGATAAAGGAGGTATTCATATTCTCATTATCTCGAATAAGACCATGGAGAATATTATAGACATCGTCACTATCATTGAGGTTCGTCAACTCAATGGGGGAATGAGAGTAACGACGAGGAATTGCTAATGTCGCACATGGAATACCGCCTCCGGCATGAGAGAGCTTCGCTGAATCTGTAGTATATCCACCCCCTAAAAGCGTTAACTTTTGTAGGTGAATATTTTGCGCTGTTGCCTGCTTCTCAATCGCACGACGTACAGCGGGATGAACCATGCTAAAGAAGATCGGCATAACAGCATCTGCAAGTGGCAATGCTGGCCCTTCCCCTAAGCGAACAGGCAGATCTCTTTCAGTATTAACATCAGGGGTATCACCAGCAGGGATAGTATCAAGCACAATGGCATAATCAGGGGTATAGCCATCGCCAACCTTCTGCGCACCATAGAGCCCAACCTCTTCTTGGACTGTAAAGACACCATGAAGCGTTCCGGCAAAATCATCTTTAGAGAGATTTTTCAGCAACTCAATGAGGATAGAGCAACCTAAACGGTCATCTATTGCTTTCATCGAGATATAGTCAGGATCAACCATCTCCGTAAACTCACCTGAGATAATCACCTGATCCCCAACAGAGATGCCATGAGATTCTACTGCCTCTCTCGAAGGAAGCGCCATATCGACATAACATTCAGAGACTGTTTTAACTCTTTTGGCCTCTTCTGGCGTCTGAAGATGCCCAGGCTTTGTCCCAATAACACCCGGAAGATTATTCTTACCCACATAGACTTTACGGCCTAATAACATGTTATCGGGTACACCCCCTAATTTTTCGATTAAGAGGAAACCATTTGGCAAAATGTTTTTCACAATAAGGCCAATCTCATCCGTATGGGCCGCAACCATCATGGTTAATCCCTCTTTATGTCCACGTTTAATCGCATGAACATTACCATTATGATCCACCTTTAACTCATCAACTTCACCTTTCAGTGCCGACATAATATAGGAGATGACCGGTTGTTCCTGCCCAACACCTGCATTGATATGGGTAAGATCTTTCAATAAAGATTTAATGTTCTCTTTAAGATTTGCCATCTTATTCACCTCTTTTAAAGAATATATCTGTTTTAATTAACATTGTCGACAATTGTGTCGACATCTAAAAGATAGGAGAAAAAAGATCCCTATTGGGAAAACGATGAAAAAAGTGGAGGGAAAAAGCTTACTAAAAGATAACTTATTGATTAATATCAAATAATCTGGGGTGCAAGTTAAAATATCGAGCAAAAAAAATACCCCGAAATTATGATTAACCTTTTAGGTTAACTCTTTCGGGGTACTTTTAATAATAGATACAATAGATCAATCTAATAGATCAATATTCAGAACTGCTTCGACCTATTTCGACATATCTTGACCTAACTCGACCTGCCCTCTAAAGGAGGATCAATTATCTTTAAAGTTGTTTAACTTCAAAACCAGCGGCTTCTAAGGCTGCTTTAGGCCCTAATACTGCAGTATGGGTATCGGGATTTGCGAGATACTCTCGGGCAACACGCTTAAGATCATCAATTGTCACATTGAGTACCGCTGCACGATACTGCTCTAGATCCTCCGGAGTACGATCATATTTTGCCATAAAGTAACGATCGCCATACTCACTTGCCGGTGCTTTAGGACGATCAATTGCACTAATAACGCCTAAAATAGCCTCTTCAAGTTGCTGTTCATCATGCTCATTCTCTAATAACCAAACGATAGAGGCATCAAAGTCAGCTAATGTCTCCTCAAGGCGAGGATCACGATAACTAAAGAAGTTAAACGCGCCTGATGAGGCATTATAGTTTGCACCTCCTCCGTAAGCGCCCCCCTGCTCTCGAATCGCCCGATGCAGATAACCGTTACGCAAAAATCCAGTTAATACCTGAAAAACAGGGGAATCTTGATGATCGCGAGTGACTGTTTTATAACTCTTAGCACAGTAGAAAACTGGTGCATTGATCGCCCAACCAAGATAAACTTTTTCCTCAGAGTGCTCAGAAAATGGAGCGCTGAAACGAGTTACATCTTCCGTTACATTGTGAGCCATCACCGCAGCAAAATCTTGCCCAATTTTCTCGATCTGTTCTGAGTCATTTAAGACAATGATCTCATAAGGACTCTGCTGTAGCTTTGTTAAGAGCGCTGCAAGCTTCTCACCGAAAGCTCTACACTCTGTATCATCCTTCATTCGCTTCTCAATTTCACGGAAATCTTTAATCGACTGCATTCCCGATAGACGCTGCTCTAATTGAGAGATAAGCGAAATATTTTGACTTGCAACTCCCATCGCATAACTATGACCATTACTAACAATACCCTGTTCGCGCCCGACTTTAATCTGCGCCATAATCTCCTGCATACGCTTTACTTCATCAAAGCGAGCATCGAAGAAGATATCTCTTAATAATGAAGCTAATGCATCACTATGATCTAAGAGTGCTTTACCAGAAAGAACCCAGTAACCTCGAATATCGCCATCATAAGGTTGGTACATTGTTCTTGCACTCACGCCACCGGTGACTGCCGAGATTCTTGCCTGCTGCTCAAGATATGAACGAGAGCCTGCCCCCATCTCTGTAATAAAGGCATCTAAAAATGGCAAAATAACCATCTCTTCTTCTGTTAATGCCGGAAGATCCACAACAATCGATTGATAAGTCATTCCATTTGTTGTGGGCGATCCTAAGACAACCCCTTCTTGATAATTGAGCTCTGGGAAGGTCAATTTTTTAGGAATATCTTCTCGTGTGACCATCGGTAAAATAGAATCATCATCGATCTGTGATTGACGCGCCTGCAGCGCTTTTGCTTCACGGATAATCTTCTCTTTATCTGCCTCGGTTAAGCTGCTCTGAATTTCTGCTAATCTCGCCTTCTCTTTTGCCACACGCTCATCAGCTAATGTATGACTCGGATTAACGGTCAACATCACGCGATGAGGGTTATTGAGTAGCAATCGATCGATTAAGTTAGGGATAAAGTTTCGATCTTGAATCTCTTCGCGCATCTTCTTCAATGACTCATCAAATGAGAGAGCATCATATGCCTCTCCGCCATGAAGAACCGGCGTTAAGGTATCTACAATCAGACGTAATCCATAAGGGTAACGATCACCAGAGATCTCTCGAGATGCTAACTCTAATTGATGAAGAGCCGCTTCAATACTCTCCTGGGGAACACCTTCATCGCGCACCTGAATTAAGGTATCAACAATCAGTTGATTGATCTTTTCACTCTCATCGCCATTAGCCCCCTCTAAACCGCATGAGAAGAATGCTTCACGAGTTCCCTCCTCTAAGCCACAAAAGATGGAGGGAGCAGTACCAAGATCTGAAGTCTCTAACGCTAAACGGAGCGGTGAGCTCGCATTATCCACTAAAACACTGCTTAAAATTCTAGCTCGCATCAATTCATCAGCATCCATAATTGGATTGAGTAGCCAAGAGTTGATGACATGGCTCTGCTTCTCAAGTGGCTCATCCACCGGTAATGGGTAAGTTGCCGTAAATTTTTGTGGCTCAGTGTAACGCTTCTCATCTTTGACACTAAAGTCAAAGTCTTGATAATCAAATTTTGATAAAACTTTCTCTTCAAATACTGCTTGATGCTCTAAAGGATCCATATTTCCATAGGTCATAAAGACACTGTTGGATGGATGGTAGTGCTTCTTATGAAAGTTGACGAGCGCTTCATGCGTCAAGTTAGGGATATCCTCCGGATCGCCCCCTGAGTTATTGTGATAGGTCGTTGTTGGAAAGAGCGCTTTCGTTAATTCCTGATAGAGAATAGAGCCAATCGAACTCATCGCGCCTTTCATCTCATTGAAGACAACGCCTTTGTAGACCAACTCGCTCTCGGGATTATCGATCTCACTAAACTCAAGTCGATGCCCTTCTTGTAAAAAGTCGAGATACTCCAATTGTGGGAAAAAGGCAGCATCTAGATAGACATCGAGAAGATTATAAAAATCCTTCTTATTTTGGCTCGCAAAGGGATAAGCGGTCCAATCTGATGAAGTAAAAGCGTTCATAAAGGTATTAAGAGAACGGCGAATCATCATAAAAAACGGGTCTCGAACAGGATAGTTTTCGGAACCACAAAGAGCCGTATGCTCTAAAATATGTGCAACACCTGTCGAATCTTCCGGTACTGTCAGAAATCCGACCAAAAATACATTATTGCTATCATCATTTGCTAAGTGGATATGCTTTGCTTTTGTAACATTATGCTCATACTCTTGAAGCGTAATGTTTAGGGATGGGATGAAAGTCTCTTTCACCTTAGTAAATGTCTGCTGAGTCATTAATCCTCTCTTATACTTATATAGATGTTCAATTCAAAGATAAACTTAAAGATAAGCTTAACGATAAATACTTAAATGATAACTATTTTAAAAGATAACTGTTTAAACACTATCTAATGGTTCTTAAACAGGGCTCTATTTTCAAAATTCTCAATCGCTCCATCATAACAATAATCGAAGTTTCAAGGTAGCCTTCCTTCTGCTTTAACCTCTCCTTTTCAATCAATTCGTCTTAAGAGACAAACCACCTCTCTCCCTTAAAAAGTACAAAAATCGATAGCGCTACTACAACAAAGGAGTTTTCGGTATAATCAGCAGATTACAATCTACAGTGTAACAATAGAAACAATGGGAAGAATGAGCGTATTACGAAATATCGCTTAATGCATCCAAAAATATTCAAAAAATATTAAATATATCTCCTAATGCTTTATTTGCTAAGATAGAGCTCCTTTGAAGTATATACAATTCACCTTTTTATATAGATAGAATCGATGAAGAACATTAGAAACTTTTCAATCATTGCCCATATTGACCATGGCAAATCCTCTTTAGCTGACCAGTTTATCCGTATTTGTGAAGGTCTTACTGAACGCGAGATGCAAGATCGGGTCTTAGACTCTATGGATCTTGAGAAAGAGCGAGGTATTACGATTAAAGCTCACTGTGTTTCTCTCGATTATAAAGCTGATGATGGTGAAGTGTATCATCTCAATTTTATCGATACTCCCGGACATGTGGACTTCTCCTATGAGGTCTCCCGCTCACTCTTTGCCTGTGAAGGGGCGCTCTTAGTCGTCGATGCCGCTCAAGGAGTAGAAGCTCAATCTGTTGCCAACTGTTATACCGCGATTGATCAAGGTTTAGCCGTAATCCCCGTCTTGAATAAGATCGATCTCCCGGCAGCGGACCCTGATCGTGTGGCGATGGAGATTGAGGATATTATTGCTATCGAAGCACTCGACGCCGTTCGCTGTTCAGCAAAATCAGGCATTGGGGTCAGAGATGTTTTAGAAGATATGATCAAACGCATTCCCCCACCGGTTGGCGATGTGGATGCTCCTCTTAAAGCGTTGATTATCGACTCTTGGTATGACCAATATGTCGGTGTTGTCTCGCTGGTCAGAATCTTCGATGGTGTACTTCGCAAAAATGACAAGATCAAAATCATGAGTACAAAAGAGTCTCATGAGGTGACACATGTTGGTGTCTTTACTCCTAACCGTGTTGATAAAGAGCAGCTCTCCGCAGGAGAGGTTGGCTTTGTTATCGCCGGTATTAAAGATATCGATGGAGCTCCTGTAGGAGACACCATTACGCTCGAAAGAAACCCGGCTAAAGAGGCAGTGCCCGGATTTGAGATGGTTCAGCCCCGAGTCTTTGCCGGTCTCTTCCCTGTTGAATCAGAAGAGTATGAAGATCTCCGTGAAGCGCTCAAAAAATTGCGTCTTAATGATGCTTCATTACATTTTGAACCTGAAACCTCTCAGGCATTAGGATTCGGCTTCCGCTGTGGTTTCCTCGGCATGCTCCATATGGAAATTATCCAAGAGCGTCTCGAGCGTGAATATAACCTCGATCTCATCACAACAGCGCCGACTGTTATCTATGAAGTTGAGAAGAATGATGGTGAAGTGATCTATGTTGATAATCCCGATGGATTACCGAAAACAACACAGATTAAAGAGATCAGAGAGCCCATTATTGAAGCAAACATCCTCACCCCTCAAGATTATATCGGCAATATTATGAAGCTCTGTATTGAGAAGCGAGGCGTCCAACTCGATATGGTTTATGCCGGAAATCAAGTGCAGCTTCGCTATGAGATTCCAATGAGTGAAGTCGTATTAGATTTCTTCGACCGCCTTAAATCGGTCTCTCGCGGTTATGCTTCATTCGATTATAAGTTCCTCCGCTTTGAGGCATCTGATCTTGTGAAGGTTGATGTCTTAATTAATGGCGATCGTGTTGATGCGCTCTCTTTGATTACCCATAAAGATAATGCACAATATCAAGGTCGTAAACTGGTAGAAAAGATGCGCGAATTGATTCCAAGACAGCAATTTGAGATCGCAATTCAAGCTGCTATCGGTGCAAATATTATCGCAAGAACCAACGTTCGAGCCCTCCGTAAAGATGTTACAGCAAAATGTTATGGAGGAGATGTAAGCCGTAAACGTAAACTTCTTGAGAAACAGAAAGAAGGGAAAAAACGGATGAAACAGGTCGGTAGCGTGGAGATTCCACAAGAAGCCTTCCTTGCCGTCCTCAAAGTTAATGAAGAGTAGATAATTATGTCACTATTTGCAGATTTTACCCACTACCTCTCAATCCTGATCATTTTAGCAATTCCTGTGACAGGCTTGATCTGGTTACTTGATGCACTCTACTATAAGAAACGACGCAAATTGGGAAAAAAGGAGCCTAAAATTGTTGATTGGGCTAAATTTCTCTTTCCCGTTGTCCTCTTTGTAGGTGTCCTTCGCTCCTTTATTATTGAGCCTTACGTTATTCCATCAGGGTCGATGCAACCTACACTCTATGCCGGCGATATGATTGTTGCGGATAAGTGGTCTTATGGTGTTCGCCTGCCGATCCTCAATACGCGACTCTTCTCAAAACCGGGTGAAGGAATTGAGAGAGGTGATGTTGCTATCTTTAAATTCCCCAAAGATGAGAAGGTGAACTACATCAAGCGCGTCGTTGCTGTTCCCGGCGATGTTGTCGATTATAAGAATAAGCAATTTACCATCAATGGCGAACCATTAGAGTATCAGGTTGTAGGCCCTGCTAGAGAGCCGGAAGAGGATGATCTTTTCGTGCTTGAGCGCTTCCCTATTGGTGAGCCGGGATCAGGTGTCTACAAAGAGCAGATCATTCAGACCTCAAAGGTCATTACACCTGCAGATCGCGGTGTTGGGCTCTATCATAAGTTTCCTCTCACAATCCCGGAAGGGAAGTTCCTAATGATGGGGGACAATCGCGACAACAGTTACGATGGTCGCTTCTGGGAGCTCGTGGATGATCAAAAAATATTGGGTAAAGCACGCTTTATCTGGATGAATTATAACTGTGTCACCTCTTTTAAGGATTGTGATCATATCTTTACAACAATAGACTAATATGCACCAACTTGAGCAGAAACTAAATTATACCTTTATGGATAAACGCCTATTAAAACGTGCGTTTGTCCACCGTTCCTATTCACAAAATAATAATGAGCGCCTAGAGTATCTAGGAGATGGCTGTCTCAACTTCATTATTGCAGAAGCACTCTACCATAAGTTGCCTGATGCTAATGAAGGGGAGCTAAGCCAATTACGCGCACATCTTGTTAAAGAGGATACTTTAGCGGAGATCGCACTCAGGCTAGAGCTCAATAAGTTTTTAATTTTGAGCTTAGGCGAGAAGAACAATGAAGGGGAATTTAGACCTAGTACGCTCTCGGACTGCCTAGAGGCACTCTTTGGCGCACTCTTTCTCGACTCAGACTTTGAGACAACTCGCCTTGTCATTCTTGCACTCTATGAGCCCTACTTCCAATCAATCACTGAGAAAGCGAAGAAGGATCTAGGCGAAATTTTTAAGAGCCCTAAAAGTCGTCTTCAAGAGAAGCTTCAAGCGCTCAATAGAGAGATCCCCATCTATGAAGTGATCGATATATCAGGCCGCGACCATGAGAAGGTCTTTAAAGTCCTCTGCACCTTTGAGAATCACAAAACTATCGCAGAAGGGACAACCAAAAAACGTGCGGAACAACGCGCAGCAGAATTAATGTTGGAGAAAATTTAAGATGACAAAAGCAGGATTTGCATCCATTGTTGGCCGCCCTAATGTAGGAAAATCGACCTTAATGAATGGTATTTTGGGGCAAAAAATTAGTATTACCTCCAATAAACCACAGACAACCCGTCACGCAATTACCGGGATCTATACCGATGAAGAGACACAAATTATCTTCTTAGATACTCCCGGCATTCATACTAATATGCAATCAGCGCTCAATAAACAGCTCAACAGAACTGCAATGAGCACCATTACAACCGGTGACGTTATTATCTTTATTGTAGAAGCACTACGCTTTAATAAAGATGATGAAAAGGTATTGAGTAAGCTAAAAGGAATTGAGACCCCTGTTATCCTTGTGATCAATAAGATCGATAAGCTACAAAATAGAGAGGAGCTCTTCCCCTTTATTGCTGAGATGAGCGAACGTTTCCCCTTCTCAGATATTGTGCCACTGAGCGCTAAGCAGAAAAAATCTGCCGATGTTCTGCTCGACGTAATTAAAAAATATCTTCCTGAACAGCCTTTCCCTTATAGTGAAGATGAGATTACAACCGTCTCAAGTGCTTTCTTAGCAGCGGAAGTTTTAAGAGAGAAGTTAACGCGTAGACTCAACCAAGAGCTCCCCTACACAATCGCTGTTGAGATTGAGGAGTTTAAGATTGAAGGAAACCTCTACCGCATTCTTGCCGCTATCTCTGTAGAAAGAGAGAGTCAAAAAGGAATTGTGATCGGTAAAGGGGGCGCAACATTGAAAGAAGCGAGTACACAAGCGAGAATCGACCTAGAGCGTCTCTTTGATGCAAAAGTCTTTCTACGCGCCTTTGTTAAGGTGAGAGAGGGATGGTCAGATGATGAGAAAGCACTCAATGCCCTTGGCTATAAAGATCTTCTCTAAATTAAACCCTTTTTAAAACAGCAAAAGATCTTCCTTTGGAAGATCTTTTCCGTTCATGACCTTATCTCTCCGCGATATTATCTAAAGCTTTCTCTAAAACTTCCTCTAAGCCTGTCCTAAAGACTTCTCTATGAATCGATTTCAATATCTGCTAAAACGTTATACTGAGAGTAAAGAGTATTCACTGCATGGCGCGATATGGATGCTACTTGCAGGGATCGCCTTTGCCGGCATCAATGTGATTACGCCTCTGATAACTGAACATTATCGTATCACCTCTAGCTGGATAGCCTTCTACCAATATCTCTTTGCCCTTCTCTTTATGGCCCCCTTTATCCTGCGATTAGGATTGAAGAGAATCCTCTATACACAACACTTTATGACCCATTTTTGGCGCATTTTAGTGGCAGTCATCGGAATTCAATTTTGGGTCTATGCTCTTGCGATTCAATTTCCAATCGGTGAGGGAGTCGCGCTCCTAATGACCTCCCCTCTCTTCGCAAGCCTTGGCGCTTTTCTCTTTTTACGAGAACGATTAACAGCACCACGCGTTATCGCCACAATTTTAGGATTTATCGGTGCCATTATTATTTTGGCCCCCAATCAACAAAACTTTAATAGCGCTGCTATCTATCCCCTACTTGCGGCACTCTTTTGGGCTCTGCATGCGCTCTTGATGAAGCATCTCTCCGATAAAGATCACCCCTTAACAATGGTGAGCTATCTCTATATCTTAATGGTGCCGATCAATCTTTTTATCGCATTAACTGACAATTTTAGCCACCTTCCAGATCAGCTCTTCGTTCCAGGTAGGGAACTTCTACTTGCACTACTACTTTTAGGTTTTCTAACAGCGATTGCCCAATATAGTGTTGCAAAAGCCTATTCTCATGCCGATGTGATCTTTATTCAGCCTTTCGATTACTTTAAATTGCCACTCAATACCTTTTTAGGGTTTATCATCTTTGGCTGGGCTGTCACACTACAATTTTGGTTAGGTGCACTGATTATGGTGAGCTCTTTACTTGCAATTAGCTACTTTGAAATTAGGAACCCGGAAAAACTACAAAAATCATCCTCATTAAAATGAGTTAATAAGTAAATGAGTTAATAAGTTTCATCAGCCTTATCAGCTTTCGATATTACCTTTAATTTTCATCAATCATCCTTAAGGTCACATATTTATGAATTTTCTAGATCGACCAACTGCCATCAAAACCATCAATCAACTCGCCTCTGAAAAGAGACCCTTTCTTCTTATTGCGAGTTTTGATACTCAAACAAATATTGTTTTGCCTCTCTCCGAAATAGATCCCTCAGAGATCGCTTTCGACTTTAATGGCAAACAGAATAACATTGAGGAGTTTACAGAGTGGGTCGATCATAAAAGAGCTGAAGAGAGGCGCTCTCCTGCTTCCAAAAAAACATTTCTAGATGAGAGCATGCCGGTAATTTGGCAACCAGAACCGATCCCCTTTGCTCGCTATCAATCCTCTTTTACACAATTAATGATGGCGCTCAAAAATGGGGAGATCTCCCTCGCTAATCTTACTTTTCCAACCTTAGTGAAGTGTAATCTCACTCTTCCTGAGATCTTTCAACGTACTCAAGCGAAATATCGACTCTGGCTAAAAGGAGAGTTTTGCTCCTTTTCACCAGAGACTTTTATTACAATTAAGAATAATGTCATCGCCACCTATCCGATGAAAGGCACAATCAATGCCGCGATTCCTAATGCATTAGAGAGATTGATGGAAGATCCCAAAGAGATTGATGAACATGAAACCGTTGCACAAGAGGCTATTAGAGATATCTCTCTCGTCGCTAATAATGCTCGCATTACCCGTTTTCGTTACATTGATCGTATCTCTCGGGGTGATGGAGAGATTCTTCAAAGTAGCTCTATGATTGAAGGAGATCTCCCCAAAAATTATAGAGAATCACTAGGAGATCTCTTCTACCAACTTCTACCGGCAGGCTCCATCACAGGGTCTCCTCGTGATAAAGCGACCGAAATTCTTACTCAAGTCGAGTCATATTCACGCCATTTCTACTCCGGTGTCGCCGCTATTTTTGATGGAGAAAATCTTGATAGCACCGTTCTCATTCGCTATCTTGAGGAACAGACTCACCAAAACAACGATACAACTGACGATGTGATTGATAATGCAATTGATGATGTGGCTGATGATATATCGAATCAAACAGTTTTCCCCCTCTACCACTATACCTTTAAAAGTGGTGGTGGTATTACCGCTATGAGCAATGTAGAGAATGAATACCATGAGCTTATCGAAAAAATCTACCTCCCCATTTCTTGAGACAATTAAGTTGGAAGATGGTTACTTTTTTGCCCTCTCTTACCATCAAAAGAGAATGGATAAAACACGGAAACATTTCTATCCCGATGCGCCCCCTCTCTCACTGCCTCAAGCATTGATGCAACTTGATAATATTCCTAAAAAAGGACTCTATCGAGTACGAGTAATCTATCAAGAGGAGATCTCAACAATTGAATTTCTCCCCTATGAGATGCGACCTGTCAATTCTCTAAAGCTTATTGAAGCCGAAGTCGATTACGCCTATAAATATGAGAAACGTCCTGTGATCAACACCCTCTTTCAACAGAAAAAACGCTGTGACGATATCTTAATAACACGCGATGGCTTTCTAACCGATACTTCAATTGCCAATATCGCGCTCCTCGAAGGAGAGCATTGGTATACGCCGGCATCTCCGCTTCTTGAGGGTACTAAAAGATCGGCGCTTCTGCATCACGGCATCTTAATAGCTCGGCAGATTCATCGCGAAGAGTTAAAACAATTTAGTAAAATTAGACTCTTCAATGCCATGATCGATTTTGGGGAGATAGAATTCTCTACTAAAAATATTGTGGAATAGCGCCATTGTAGAATGGTACGTAGAGAGAAGGAGGGGAGAATCCCTCCTTTTCATTAAAAAATAACTGTCGTATTCCCTTGAACAATTACACGATCTTCAAGATGGTAACGCAAACCTCGAGCAAGGACGACCTTCTCTATATCCTTTCCTAAACGCACCATATCTTTGACACTATCTTCATGCGAAACGCGGATCACATCTTGCTCAATAATAGGACCGGCATCGAGATCTTCAGTCACATAGTGGCAAGTTGCACCGATCAATTTCACACCCCTTTTGGCCGCTTGATGATATGGCTTAGCCCCGATAAAAGAGGGGAGAAAACTGTGATGAATATTGATAATTCGATGTTGATACTTCTGACATAATTCCGGTGGAATAATCTGCATATAGCGTGCTAAAACAATCGTATCTGCTTCCGAATCTTCAATCAATTGATTAACCTTAGCAAAACTTGGCTCCTTATTCTGCGGGTCGACCGGTACATGGTGATAAGGGATCCCATACCACTCCACTAAGCTCGCTAGATCATTATGGTTAGAGATCACCCCCACAATTTCGCAATCGAGTTCGTCGGCATGCCAACGCGATAAGATATCGACTAAACAGTGTGCTTCTTTACTTGCCATCAACATCACTTTATGGCGCTTAGAAGTATCAACAATACGCCAGTTGAGCTGAAATTTCTCTGCAATAGGGGTGAAGCGCCGCTCAAACTCCTCAACTCCAAAAGGCAGGCTCTCCGCTTTAATCACATGGCGCATAAAGAACATACCTGTCTCCAGATCTGAATGGTGATTCGCTTCCATAATCCAGCCGCCATTCTCCGCTAAAAAGCCGCTCACAGCCGAGACAATTCCAACACCATCGGGGCAAGACATCACCAATCGATATCTATTCATTCCTATTTCTCCTCCTCTAAAATGATCTTAATGATCTTAATGATCTTAATGATCTTTAAATAATGATTAAGATAGTATTAAGATAGTAATTTACATCATCCGATTGATATCTTCGTTATTATCTTCGATGATATTCTCTTTTATATGATAGTTACACAATAGAGCCCTCTAAAGAGCCAATCAATTACGTAACTGATCGATAGAAAGATAGAAGTATCTCAAATAATGATAATAACCACAACTTTTAGAGATAGATGAGCTGCATAGATTTTACACCTATAACCAGATCAGCGATCTCTCCTTCTAAAAAGTTCTGAACTGCGCTTAATCGATCTCAAAGATGATCTCAAGCAATAACCTGCTATAATCAAAAAACAATTTTCTATTGATGCATCACTCGATGCACCCTATCGATCCTTTAATATCTATTCTTAATGAGGTATCTACTCTATGCAGGCTATTCATAACGCCGTTGCAGGTCTACAGATTCTCTTTGTAGCCTTCGGTGCAATGGTGCTCGTCCCCCTTTTAACAGGACTTAACCCTTCTATGGCGCTTCTCGGTGCCGGCATTGGCACCATTCTCTTTCAGATCGTTACCGGTTGGAAGGTACCGATTTTTCTCGGCTCCTCTTTTGCTTTTATTGCCCCGATCATCTTCTCGATGACCACTTGGGGACCGGGAGCAACCTTCTTTGGCCTCTTCGCCGCAGGCTTTATGTATTTTGTCTTCGCTTTTGCCATTCGCATAAAAGGGATCGATAGCGTCCATAAATTGATTCCTCCGGTTGTGATCGGTCCTGTCATTATCGTGATTGGGCTCTCCGTGGCTGCCGTTGCGACACAGATGGCAATGGGGAAATCTAATGGTGAGCAAGTGATCGACTACAAACTCTCCATCATTGTTTCAACCATTACCTTCGCTGTGACAGTGTTGGTAACAATCTTTGGCAAACGCTTCTTAAGACTAGTCCCCATTTTGATCGGTATTGCTGTTGGTTATTCGATTGCTGCTGCGCTAGGATTAGTTGAATTTGAAAAGGTTATTGAAGCACCTTGGTTTAAAGTTCCTCAATTTGTTTCACCTGAGGTTAACTGGATGGCTGCGCTCTTTATGCTTCCTGTCGCTATTGCACCGGCGATTGAACATATCGGCGGTATTATGGCGATCGGTAAAGTAACAGGTAAGGATTATGCCTCTAACCCGGGGTTAGATAAGACGCTCGCAGGAGATGGTTTAGGTGTCTGTGTTGCCGGCTTAATTGGTGGCCCACCTGTGACTACTTATGGTGAGGTAACGGGCGCGGTAATGTTAACTAAAAATGATAACCCATTGATTATGACCTATGCCGCGATCTTCGCAATCTTCATGGCCTTCTTTGGTAAATTTAATGCCTTTTTAAACTCTATTCCACTCCCTGTTATGGGTGGCATTATGATTCTTCTCTTTGGAACAATCGCAAGTCTTGGTCTTAAAGCGCTTATCGATGCAAAAGTTGATATCACTATCCCTCGTAACTTAGTCATTATCAGTACTACATTAATTACGGGTGTGGGCGGATACACCATTGAGATCGGCAGTTTCCCCTTTGCCGGCGTCGGTTTAGCCTCTGTTTTAGCCATTGTTCTTAATGCTATTCTCCCTCACCCTAAAGATGAGAAGAGCGAAGAGATTGAGGTTGATCTTTAAATCAGCCCTCAGCTGATAAGTGATTGATGAATCATAGATAATCAACCTCTTTATAGCATCAAAACTTAGCATCAAAACTGATTGGCGGGAGAGATAATCTCCCGCTTTTCACTTCTCTTTGAAGATCATTGAAAACTTACTCAAAATAGACTCTTCACCACGCCTAGCACCATTCAATTCCTTGTACCATTTCTAGAAAATAGTAGCGAAATGACAGATATTAAACCTCTTATTCAAGATAACACCTTACTCGATCCCATCACCGAAGAGAAAGTGTCTCGCTTTCAAACCTATCTCCTTGAGTGGTTTGAACGAGAAGGTCGCCATGATCTCCCCTGGAAGCCTCAGCCCCATCTGAGTGAAAAGATCAATCTCTACCGCATCTGGATCTCTGAGATTATGTTGCAGCAGACACAAGTGATCACTGTTTTACCCTATTTTGAAAGATTTATGGCCGCCTTTCCGACGCCAGAAGCATTAGCTGAAGCCTCTGAAGATCAAGTTCTCAAATTGTGGCAAGGATTGGGCTACTATACTCGCGCCCGCAATCTCCATGCCGCAAGCCAACAACTTGTCTCTCAATTTCAAGGTGTTATTCCTCCTGATTTTGATGCTATTCGCTCTCTCAAAGGAATTGGCGATACAACCGCAAATGCCATTTTAGCGCAAGGATTTAATCTCCCCTATGCCATTTTAGATGGAAATGTCAGGCGCGTTCTCTCTCGCATTGTCGGCATGACTGCACCACGCAAAGAGCTCGATAAACGTCTTATACCGATCAGCAATCTCTTTCTCTGCCGACAAAACCCAGCTGATTACACTCAAGCGATTATGGATTTTGGCGCAACGCTCTGTAAGCTTAAGCCGAACTGTGAGCGCTGTTTTATGCGAGAGGCGTGTAGTGCCTTTCAACATAAGAAAGTATTGGAGATTCCGGCAAAAGCACTCAAAAAGAGTATGCCGGTAGAGTCGGTAGCCATGCTGATTTTTGAGGAGCAAGATTATCTCTTATTAGAAAAGAGACCGGAAAAAGGGATCTGGGGTGGCCTCTACTCACTGCCAGAGCTCATCATTAAAGGACGTAATTCTCGCAGTAAAAATAGCCCTATCTTAGCCAATATCACTCTTGAATCGATCAAAAACCGAGAGAGCTTCACCCAATTTCGACATCAATTTACCCACTACACATTGGAAGCTTCAATCTTTAGAGTGTCTCTCTCCTCTCTCATCGAACTATGCCCCGAGCTAGAGAAAGCATTACCCCAAAATCTCTCCCTTATTCCCCGTGATGAACTACTTCTTCTCCCTAAACCAAAACCGATAGCAGATCTGCTGACTCAATATTTAAAAGAGCGCAATAGCGGATCATGACCTTGATAATCAATCGGTTATTGCGCTATTTTATTGCGCTAAAAATCTGTAGTATACTAGCTCATCTAGCATATAAAATGCTCACCCATTTACAGAGCCCTCTTACTAGCTACTATCGAGACTTGAATGAATAGATTTCTATTACAACGAGTGATCACTATGTTCTCTCTTTTTCGTTGCTATCTTCTCATAGTAAGCTTGATTCTTATCACAATGATTCTCACCTCGCTTGCAAGAGCAATTCAAGCGAAAGAGCTCCAATCTCCCGCAGTACTCTCTGCGGTGATCAATTCTTATAAAAAGATCTCCTCCTATCCTAAAAATGGCTACCCGCTTCTAATTGGTGCAGCAAAGTCGGTGCTCTACCAAAAATTGATGGCAGCACCACAAGAGGAATTGATAGAGGCGCAGATCGAAATAATCCCGACGGCCCCGCCGGCAGAGCTTCACGATGAGATCACCTCTATTATCGATCAATATGAGACTGAACAGAAAGGCGCTATTCGTCATGATAGTGCTATTGAGGATTATCTCCTCTTCACCCTTTTTCCCCATCGGAAAAGTGAAATTGTAGAGGATCCTATCGCTCGTCCTTATGAAGAACATCTCCATCAAAATGATCTCTCCATGATTCGCATTGCCGATCGTATCGACCACTCTTTGAGTCTTCTTGAAGAGGAAGATCTTGTCAAAGAGGAGATCAGTGAAGAGAGAGGAGAAGATAATACAGAAGATCTTCTCGAAGATCCGCTTGAAGAAGAGGCGGAAGGTATTGAATTCACCGAGGAGATCACAGGTGAACTGACAACTGAGTTTTTAGAAGAGTATTACGACAATATTCATACTTATAGTGCCGATCTTGATGAGGAGACAGAATCAGAACCTCTGATCTACCCTTATCTTCCAGATCCGTTAGAGATTTTAGAAGAGGAAGCGCTTATCGCTGACTTTAATAACTTGCCTCTTGAAAAGCAGATTGAACAACTGATTATTACTGGCGATTACTTTCTCTTAACAAGTGATAATGACAAAGCGCGTCAATACTATCTGCAAGCGATCAAGTTAGGGGCTAAAAAGAAAGACTCCCCCTTCTATGCTAAAGCATTGGTGAAATTAGCCGATATTGAGGAGAATCCTTTCCTTGCCCGTTTTCAATATACTCATGCGCTTGATCTCTATAAGACATTTTCAGGCTTTGATATGGAGATCGCCGATATCTTAGTAAAGCTTGTCTGGACCTTCGATATGGCAACAGAAAGACTACTGATCTATGATCTCCTCTCTCAAGCAAAAAGTATCTTGGAAAATCATACCTATACACCACAATATACCGAAGTGCTACGCAATCTAGCAGTCTATTATGAGACTGTAAATGATTTTGAAAAAGCAGATGCAAATTATAAGGCGGCGCTTGCGCTCGACCTACAGCATCTTACCACCAATGATATTCGTACCATTCTTGCGCTTGAAAATTATGCTAGTTTCTATCTTAAATTTGAAGAACTCGAAAAAGCGGAAGAGATTCTTCTCTTTAAACTTGAGTCTCATGAAGCTGTGTCACCGCCAGATTATTACAATCTTGGCAGAACACAGTCGATGTTAGGATGGGTCAACCTTCAACTTGGAAATCATGAAGAGGCACTCCACTACTACAGTAGCGCGCTTGGCAATATCAACTACAGTATTACTAAAAATCGCTTTATGCCACACTACTACTCTTTGCCGGCGATTTTAGATCTGATCTATCTCTTTGTCTCTACAGAAGAGTATGAAAAAGCGATTCCCTACTATAACTTTGCTATCTCTCTCTTAGAGAATGAAAATGAAGCTTACACCCTTGATTACCTCCGCACTGTTGATCGCGAAGAGATCTCACCCTCCGATATTGTCCACTATCCTTGGGCCTTTGAAGCAGAGGTAGAGGGATTGTTGAAGATAATGGAGTATGCCCCTTATGAAGGCGCGCAGCTTCACTAGATAGATTGTCACTCGATAGATTGAGCCATCAATCAAGATCAGAGAAGAAGATACCGATAAATGATTGAAAAGGAGTAATACGATGGCAACCTATGTGATGGGCGATATTCATGGCTGCTTTGATGAATTTCAAGCCCTCTTAACAAAGATCAATTTCAAGCATCAAGAGGATCGGCTCTATCTTGTGGGAGATCTTATCAATAGAGGCCCTAAATCACTTGCTGTTATGGAGTATCTCTTAGCGCATCAAGATTCAATTTTTCCTGTATTGGGAAATCATGATCTCTCTTATCTCGTCTATGCAGAAGGCTATACACGCCTCAAAAGAGGTGATACCTATCAAGAGCTGCTCGAAAGTTCGCTGGCCGATGAGATTCGTGAATATCTACGCCATCAACCCCTTGTGCGCTACCTTCCTCAATTTAAGATCGCGATTGCCCATGCCGGAATTCCTCCATTTTGGAGTATTGAAGAGGCAGTAAGATTGAGCAAAGAAGCGCAAGCTTATCTACAAAATAGCGATCACGAGATATATCAGCAATTTATTCAATCGATGTTTGGCAATACACCAAATGCATGGTCTCCAACACTCCAGGGATTTGATAGAATTCGTGCCATAATCAATTACCTGACAAGAATGCGTTATCTCAACTTAGATTTAAGTCTCGATTTTGCTAACAAACTTGATCAATATGATGAAAAAGTGATGCTCCCTTGGTTCAAATTTGAACGTCCTAAACAGGAAGATAACCTCATTATTTTTGGTCATTGGGCAAGTCTAGGTCGCCATTTCGAAAATAGGGCCTATGGGATCGATTCTGGTTGCGTTTGGGAGGGAGAACTCTCTTTAATGAGAGTTGATCAAAGACCTTTTGAGGTGACCTCCTTCTCTTTCTAAGGAGCTTCCCCTCCAATATTCTATCCTTTAATCATTTTGGCAATGTAGTTGTGTGATGCGGTTGTGTAATGTTGTTTTGCAATAAAGTAGCTTAAGGTCAAAAATGACCAATAAAATATCGAATGGATTATATATCGAATAGATTCAAATAATCATTCCGATAACGCATTTCGATAACACATTCCAATGAATCATTCCAATAAATCATTTCAGCAAAATTTAAGTAGCAGCTTGAATGATCATCAGAGAGATCACTAAAAAAATAGAGAGAGAAATAGGGGTAGAAATAGAGACGAAAATCGAGACAAGAAGAGAAGAGATAAAAATAAAAACCGATCTAAAAACATCTCAATATCGAGCAGAGCGCCTCTCTTCTCTAAGGTGCATTTTCCCCCAATAAAGGGTAGAATATTGCGTTACACAATCCACGGACAAAGAGGAAGGTTACATGACGCAAAATATTCGCTCCTTATTAAGAAAAACCACTTTTAAAACGAGCGCAAATGGTTTAAATCAACTTCCTGATAGCCGTGCTGAGATCGCTTTCGCTGGTCGCTCAAATGCCGGGAAATCGAGCGCTCTCAATCTGATTACCGGGCAGAAAACATTAGCAAGAACCAGTAAAACCCCTGGGCGAACACAACTGATCAACTATTTTGAAGTCTTAGATGATCTCTATCTCGTAGACCTTCCTGGCTATGGTTATGCCAAAGTACCATTACCGATGCGTGAACATTGGCAAAAGATATTACAAGGCTACTTTGAAGAACGAAAACAGCTCGATGCGCTGATTATGTTGATGGATTCCCGCCATCCACTAACAGAGCTTGATAAACAGATGCTCCATTGGTGTGAATATCAGGAGTTACCGACCCATATCCTCTTAACTAAAGCAGATAAATTGAGTAAAAATGAGGCGAGTAAAGCGCTTCATCACGTTCGTAAAGTTGTTGAAAATGAATTTACCATGCCTATTACAGTACAACTCTTCTCCTCAACAAAACCTGAGATAGGACTCAACGAAGCTTTACAATATCTTGGAGCATGGATCAATCATCATGAAGCAGAGTGATGTTTCAACACTGATTACTGACATGGGCGCAACGTTTACACGTATCGCCTATATCGACTCAGAGGGAGCAATCAGCCATATTCGTAAATATCTCTCTTCTGATTTTCCCTCCCCTACTGAACTAATTAAACAATACTTAAGGGATGTAACACCGCCGGCACCCCAGCAACTACTGATGGCGATCGCAGCACCGATTCAAGGGGATCAAATCTCTCTGAGTAATAATCATTGGCACTTTAGTCTCAAAGAGATGGCAGATCAACTCTCTCTAAAAGTGAAGCCTTTCAATGATTTTGCTGCTCTTGCAGCATCACTTGATCATCTTACAGAGAGAGAAGTCGTCAAAATCGATAGCGCACAAGAGTGTGCCTCACCTTTTAGCAATCACCCTAAAGCAGTAATTGGTTCTGGTACTGGCTTTGGTTCTGCGCTTCTGATCTCTACCGCTACAGGAAGCTTTACCATTGCGGCAGAAGGAGGGCAAGCGCTCTACCCGCCACAAGATCAAGAAGAGATCGCGATCCTTAAATTGGTAGAGCAGACACTTCATCGCCCTGTTACCATTGAAGATCTTCTAGGATGTCAAAGAGGTATCCCTCGCCTTATTATGGCGATGGCAAAAATTTATGGACAAACGCCGGTCGACTTCTCATCTGCTAAAGGCTTACTAGCAGCCGCTTTAGAGGAAAAGATGCCCTTTGCAATTGCGGTCCTCTCCCGTTATTGCGCTATGTTAGGAAATGTTGCAGCCAATACACTTCTGACAAGTGGTGCATTAGGAGGGGTCTATATTGCCGGCGGCTTTGCGCCTCGCTTTGAGTCCTTCCTTCTCGATTCCCCTTTTAGAGAGGCGTTTTGTAACAGAAGTCATATTGATGAGATCTTGACACAAGTCCCTACCTATCTCATCAAACACCCTTATGCTACTTTGATCGGATTAAAACAGATCCTATCTAACCATTATCAATCGTGAGGAGCTCATGTTATCTCATATCCAAAATAACTATCATCATCTTCGGAAATCTGAAGCAAAAGTTGCTGATTGGGTCTTAGCTCATCCTAATGAAGCGGTTGACCTCTCAATCAGTGCATTAGCAGAGAAAGCAGGGGTATCTGAACCCACCATTATGCGTTTCTGTCATGCTTTAAACTATGAAGGCTTTCATACCTTTAAACAGCTTCTTGCTAAGAGCTTACGCTCCGGTGTTCCCTTTGTGCATGGAAGTATCTCCCCCCATGATTCTACCGCAAGCATTATTATCAAATTGATCGATCAATCAAGTGCCGCACTTCTCAATATGAAAAACTTTCTCAAAGAGGAGGATCTCGATCAAGCGATCGGACTACTTGAGCAGGCTAATCAGGTCATGTGTATTGGTCACGGTGTCTCTGGCGTTGTGGCTAATGATATTCAACAGAAGCTATTACGAGTCGGAATCCCCGTCTCTGCCTATACAGATCACCATGTTCATAGCTTAGCGGCAAGCCTTTTAACACCTAAAGATGTCTTGATCGCCGTCTCCCATACCGGAAAGAGTCAAGATGTTATCGACTCTGCTGATCTTGCTCTCTCAAATGGTGCGAAAGTGATCGCCTTTGCTCCTAAAAATTCCCCCTTAAGCTACCATGCTACCGTTGTTTTAGAGTCTGGAACAAAAGAGGATACTTCAGAATATATGCCGATGATCTCTCGTCTTGCTGATCTTGCTATTGTCGATATCCTTCTAGTGACTTTAGCCCTTAAAAAGGGGCCTGAGTTTAGAATCGCTATGGAGAACTCACTCAAAATTATCGACTCAAAGCGGACAAAAGAGTAGTTTTTAGAGCATCTGTTACACATCAACCTACAAAATCTTAGAGATTACAAGATTACGAAACTTTATGAAATCACATTGTCACAGTAGCGTTAGAGTAGAGAGCGCGCAAGAAGAGCAACCTGCCTCATATCGCTATGCACTTCTCATTGAGTATGATGGAACTGAATTTAAAGGCTGGCAAAAGCAGCTCAATCCTCCTGTCCGCTCAGTAGAAGCGGTATTGGAAAAAGCAGTCAGTTTTGTGGCAAATGAAGAGATTAAACTAGTCTGTGCCGGACGAACAGATGCAGGCGTGCATGGGATCAATCAGATTGCTCATTTTGATAGCAACGCTATTCGTGAAAAACGTGCGTGGATGTTGGGTATCAACTCTAATCTTCCCCCCGATTGTGCGGTAAGAGATATCACGGAAGTCTCTTCCCAATTTCATGCTCGATTTAGCGCCGTTAGCCGTACCTATCGCTACTTTATCTACAATCATCCCTATCGAAGCCCTCTGCTAAGAACTCAAAGTCTCTGGTGTTACCATCCGCTCGATATCATCAAGATGGAACGCGCAGCACAAGCTCTTATTGGGGAGCATGACTTCTCTGCCTTTCGCTCATCAGAGTGTCAAGCAACAACACCCTTTCGTAATCTACATCATATTACCTTTACACAGAAAGGCCCTCTGCTTGAGATCGAACTTAAAGCGAATGCATTTCTCCACAATATGGTGAGAAATATTGTAGGCACCCTGCTCGAAGTGGGCTTAGGTAAAGAGGAGGTAATCTATCCTCAAAGGGTATTAGAGAGTCTCGACAGAACTCAAGGCGGCATCACCGTCCCCCCTCAAGGATTACATCTCTATCATGTGGAATATCCTGAAGCGATCAATCCTCAATTAATGCTCACCATAAGAGAGTAGAAAATTCAGTCTGAGTTGAGGATGATCTTCTCAATATCGAGATATGACTAGCGCAATTTTAGTCGCATAATTAGCCACACCATTTAAGATACGCTATTTAAGAATGAAAATAGAGTATCATTGAAAGACGTTATTAATAAAAGACCTTATTAAAGCAATAGAGAGATCTTCTCTGATCCCAATTGCTGATTCTAATTTGCAATAAAGGAATTAAAATGAAACAGAAGACAGTTTTAACAGGAATTAGTACAACAGGAACCCCCCATTTGGGAAATTATGCCGGCGCAATTCGCCCTGCAATTGAGTTGAGTAAAACTCATGACAGTGCTTACTTCTTCCTAGCTGACCTTCACTCTTTAATCAAATGCCAAGATCCCGAATTGGTCAATCAATCTCGCCTTGAGATTGCCGCTACCTGGATGGCCCTTGGACTAGATACCGATAAAGCGATTTTTTATCGCCAATCAGATATTGAAGAGATTCCGCAAATTACCTGGCTTCTTAACTGTGTTACGGCAAAAGGGACAATGAATCGTGCTCATGCCTATAAAGCAGCGGTTGATGATAACATCGCACAGGAGAATGATCCTGATCGTGGAGTTACCATGGGGCTCTTCTCCTACCCTGTTCTAATGGCTGCCGATATCTTAACATTTAATGCAGACCTCGTTCCTGTCGGTAGCGATCAGCGTCAACATGTTGAGATTGCTCGTGAAATTGCACAGCGCTTCAACCATATCTACCAATCTGAGTTCTTTGTTATGCCACAAGAAGTGATCGATGATGAAACTGCGATTTTACCCGGTCTTGATGGTCGCAAGATGAGTAAATCCTACAACAATACAATCCCTCTCTTCTTACCTGAGAAGAAGCTACAAAAATCGATCAATCGTATTGTGACAAACTCTCTAGAACCTGGTGAGCCCAAAGATCCTGATAGTGCGCATCTATACGATATCTACAAAGCCTTTGGTAGCGCTGAAGAGACTGCGGCTTTCCGTGCAGCTCTCATTGATGGGATGGGTTGGGGAGATGCGAAAAAAGCGCTCTTTAATCTCATCAATGATCAGATCAAAGAAGCAAGAGAACGTTACTATGAGCTGATGGCAAATCCTCGTATTATTGAAGAGACTCTACAAAAAGGGGCCGAAAAAGCACGTATCCCGGCAAGAGAGATGTTACTAAAATTAAAAGATGCTGTTGGTCTGAGAAATTTTATCTAACCCTTTCGGCAGAAATAATGTAAGGAGTAGCTCATCACTACTCCTGATTTTTCACGATAGGTAATAAAATATTTAGCAACAATAAAAGAGAGATAAAGGATGCTCAATAGATATGAGTGAACATGACAATATTGCGATCTTTAAAGGAGAACAACTCAATCCTCCGGTAGATCTCTTTATCCCCCCAGATGCTTTTGAAATTTGGCTCGATCAATTTGAGGGTCCGCTCGATCTACTGCTCCATATTATCCGAAAAAACAACTTCGATATCCTCGATATACCTATTAGCGATATTACAACGCAATATATGTCCTATATCGATTATCTAGAAGAGGAACGCTTTGAACTTGCATCTGAATATCTTGTTATGGCTGCCTGGTTGGCGGAGATTAAATCTCGCATTCTACTTCCAACACCTGAAGTAGATGAGAGCGAAGAAGAGATCGATCCACGTCAAGAACTTATTCGTCGTCTACAGATCTATGCGCAATATAAAGAGGTCGCAATCCAACTTTCAGAGCGAGAGATCTTCTACCGAGATATTTTTCCTATCTCCCCAGATACCCCTAATATTGTTGTGGAAACACCAGAACCCACAATTGAACTCTCGCAACTTCTTAAAGCATTAGAAAAAATTATTGCAAGGGCTAATCTTCACCAAAAGCATCAGATTAAATCGGAAAAGATCTCTATTAATGATCGTATTGATCAGATTATTACCCGTCTAACGCCGGAAAAACCGATTGCATTTACGGAACTCATCGATCCTGCTGAAGGTCGCTATGGCATTACAATCTCTTTTCTCTCACTCCTTGAGTTAGCGCGAAAACAGCAGATTCTTCTCACTCAAGAAGAGGCTTATAGCGATATCTTAATCGCCCTCGCTACGGAGTAGTTTCCCATCTATTCAAAGAGTTACCTACAGTTAAAACTGCTTATTTTTAGAAGGTTTATCTTCCTAACCATTTGAAATAAGGAGTTTTTATGATAAATAAGGTAACCTCAATTTATAAACGAGTAGTGTTCTCTATTTCATTACTCATATCAGCACTTCTCCTATCGCTTGCCCATTCAGCGCCTATCAATATCAATAGCGCTGATGTCGATACCATTATGGAGAACTTAACGAATGTAGGGCCCGTTAAGGCAACCGCGATTGTTGAATATCGTGAGCAAAATGGTCCCTTTAAACGTGTGGAAGATCTTCTTGCTGTCAAAGGCATTGGCGAAAAAACATTAGAAGCCAATCGCGATAATATCATTATTGATGAGATGATGACTGATGTCACACCTGTCACCGAAAATACAATGAGCGGCGATACAGTGTCTGAAGGTACAGTAACTTCAGATAATAGAGAATCGAATAACCCGCAACAAAATTCTACTACTGAGAAGTAGAAGATCAGAGGAGACAAGGGAGAGATATCTCCTCGCTCATAACTCTCAACGCTCTCCCTAACTCAACTATCTCCTCCCGAGCAGCCGCTATATTAAATATAGTTGTAATATAGCGAGCTGCTCATCTTTTCTATCGATCAAACGTTTCTATAGACAAAGTTTTCCCGTAATACTTTTCCGTAACGCTTCACCAAGATATCGAGTCTGTTATGAATGGCAAAAGCCCATCCTTCAACATAACCGATGAGTCCGGCGCCACACTTATCGAGCTCCTATTTACTCTTCTTCTCATCGCTCTGACCTTCTTCTCCCTCTTCCCACTCTACCGCTCCCTTGAGGAATCACTAACTTTAGAAATTGCAAAGTTCCACCTGAAACAAGATCTGCAGATGGCTAAAAATTTAGCCTCTTTAGAAGAGCGATCTATTACACTCTGTGGAAGTCGTGATGGATACCAATGTCTAGATGAAGAGGAGAGAAGCTGGCCGGGATGGTTGCTCTTCTACGATGACATGCAACAATTTACTCCATCTGAAGAATCGATATTGCACTACTATCCTCTCTTCGAGAAGAGCAATCAGAAATTGATCTTAACAACAACGGCAAATATCGGCGGTGGACTCAATATTAGTGCTCGAAGAGAGTATGCCTATGGGATGGCACGCTCTATCGCTAATGGCAGAATCAATATCTGCCGGCAAGGAGATCATAACGCCTCTTCCGATTCTTACCCCTCTTTTATCATTAATGTCTATGGCTATTTTCGCCTCACAGCAGAAAAGGGTAGCTGTTAAAAGCTACCCTTCTCTTTTATCATCTTCATGATCTTATCATCATTTTATCTAATGATGCAGATACTACTTCTTCTCCGCCATCTTGCGTAACTTGAAAGGTGCATAGATTAAGATCGCAATTAAGAAGAGTCCTAAATAGCCAATTAATGGGTAGAAGTAAGCAATAAGATCGGTAAAACCAACAAAGCTAGCCACATATCCAACGGCACCTGTGATGATCGCAAAGATATAAGATTTTTTAGTCTGCATCGTCGTAAAACGCGCCACAAAAGCGTAGTACATTGCAACGCCGGTGTTGTAGATCATCCCAAAAAGAACAACCGCCATAAACCCACCTAATACAGGAGAGATATCTTGGATGATTTTCAATAATGGTAATGGGTAATTTCCAACAATATCGACTTTTAAGAAGATCGCTAAATGAGCTAAGAGAATTAAGAGCCCGACACCAATTCCGCCTAAAAAACCGCCCCATGTTGCAATCTTAACATTCGGCTCACTTCCGCCCATAACGAGCGCCATTCCAGCACCTACCGCAATATTAAATGAGACATAGTTGACGGCTGAAACAAACCAGTTAGGCAGAGAGGTCTCGATACTCGTTGCAATGGGCTCTAAAACATCCAAATCTTGACTATAGGTAAAAAGGCTATAAGTGCAAATAACCACTAAAGCTACGATTAAGAAGGGGGTAATACTACCAATAAGAGAGATAACACGATGGATCGGCATCAATACCGTCGCAACAATCAAAACAGTCATCACTAAACTACCAATAAAGGGAGAAAGCCCCAGAAATTGAGTTCCTAAGCTTCCTGCGCCGGCAACCATTACAACACCGACACCAAAAAGCGTTAAAACTAAAATGGCATCGACCACAACGCCTAATGTTTTTCCACTTAAAGAGTAGATCGCCTCGCTATGGGAGTGGACTTTCATGATACTCCCAATACGGGTCAACATCATTCCCATATAAGCAAAGAGGACAGTGGCAACAAAAGCACCGACGATCCCCATATAACCGAAACTTGTAAAATATTGTAGAATCTCTTGCCCTGACGCAAATCCCGCCCCGACAATAATTCCTACGAATGCACTAGCAATACGCAGTACCTGAAACATAACTCCTCCTCATGTAATGGTTCTGTTTTCGTTCTATTTTATCGCTTATCTTTTATAAAACTTTCGGGTTGTGGTTCAACCTCTTCTTCAGATCGATAAGAATTCATAGTAATTCGGTGATGATCCTTTTAAAACCACCATCGAAACAATCGATCTCTTTTTATATTTTCTATTTTCTATTTTATATTTTGTACTTTCTATACTATTTTCACTGCTATCACTGAATCACGCCGGGGATCACCCATAAAAGAGCGCCTCAATCAATAAGGCGCTTCCCTCAGTAACAGTTTCAACATATAACACGTTGCATGCTAAATCTATTTATTGATAAACAAATAGACAAATCAAAATTTTTTAAGTTTTCTCTTAACTGGTTATTTAATCGATATGAGATAATTTATCTTCTTGATCCTTAATGTAAATATAACAAAAAACAATAAAAATAAGGATAAAACAATATCAAAATATTATATCTAAACATTGTAAGAGAAATAATTAATCAGCAATAATAGTCAAGAAAAAAGTATCAAGAAATATCTTTAAAAAAGAGTATTCCGAGAGAATAGCAATAATAGCAAGAACCTACTCCGATACCTCTGAGTCACTCTTTTGACCATTATAAAATTCGCTCTTAAGATATCGGTGATAGAGGAAACGAAGTGCGACCATCAATACCGCACATGCGGGTAATGCTAAAAGTACCCCAGTAAATCCAAAAAGCGTTCCCCCAGCCATCAAAGCAAAGACGACAGCAATTGGGTGCATTCCTAATTTATCACCAATCAAAATGGGCGTTAGAACAAAACTCTCCATCAATTGCCCAATCGCAAAAACGATACCTACAAAGAAGAGATGAGTTAAGGTCCCATATTGAAACCAAGCGACAGTGAGTCCCATAATCACCCCTGAAGTTGCGCCAAAATAGGGAACAAAACTGATTAAACCAGCAATCATACCGATGACTAAACTATATTCTACTCCGACAATAGTCAAACCAATGCCGTAGATACAGGCTAGACAGAACATCACTGTTAATTGTCCGCGTAGAAAACCACTCAACATAAAGTTCGCTTCATGAAAAAAGCGCATCGCCTGTGGAAATATTGTCCGAGGAATTAAAGTCTCAAATCGTTCAGTAATACTGACCCAATCACGCATTACATAGAAGGTGATCATTGGAATTAAGAAGAGACTGACCAGGAAACCCACTATCCCCATAATAATAGCGCTAATTGAAGGTGCAATTTTTGAGGTAATTTCACCTAGATAATTGAGAGATTTTGTCAATGCTTGACGCGCCTCATATTGATTCTCTTTTAAACTCTCTAAAGAGAGATATTTCTCTAGCCGAGGAAAAATATTATCTTGCATCCAGAGGTAGTAGGTTGGCACTTTATCGACAAAAGCCAAGATCTGATTAAGAAGCTGCGGAATGACGACGGTTAAAAGTAGCGCCAATAGAAGTAATAACCCGGCAAAGACAATTGTGACCGCCAAGACTCTTGGAATCCTTTTCGATTGAATCTTTTCCACTAAAGGATTACCTAAATAGGCTAAACCAAACGCAATTAAGAAAGGGATTAAAACAGCGGCTAAACGATGAATAAGGTAGAGTGTTATTATTACTCCGATCCAAAAAAATATAAGACGATTAACCCGGTCAAATTGCATGCAGACTCCTATCGATTTCTATCAATATTTCTAAAATATACTAGGTGAGATATATTATCGGGATATTAATAATAACCATCAACGCCCCAATGATACTCTCTATTCTACGCAACTTTACCCTAAAAGCCGACCTATTTAAGTGATAGAGAGAAAAAATAGAATACAAATCATTAAGAGCATCAACTGCTTAAGTATGCCTTAATAACACTTGAGTAAATGGCAAAACGCCTTACAAATCACCGATTAAAAAAATGGAAGAGAATTGCGAAAGTTACACCAATCTCCTATGATTATGAACTTCGAGCTTTTATGGAATATTTCATAGGTATGTCATGAGTATGCCATGAGTATGTCATGAGCATTTCACGATAAAAATAGTGAACCGAAACGCCAATCGCCTCATCAAGCGATTGATCAATCACACTACTCACCCACCCTTAACAATAGATCAACAGATAGACTAGATAGAATGCAACAGAGAACGCAACAGAATCAAGATCTTTTAATCGATGCGGTAGATGCCCTTTTACCACAAACCCAATGTGAACAGTGCCAATACCAAGGTTGCTTTGCCTATGCGGAGGCTATTGTCCGTGATGATGCACCTATTAATCGCTGCCCCCCCGGAGGCGATCGGGTTATTGCTGCATTGGGTGAGCTCTTAACACGCCCAATACTCCCCTTAAATGAGTCGTTAGGTCACTATAAGCCCCCTCAAGTTGTTCGTATAGAAGAGCCCTACTGTATCGGCTGCATGAAGTGCATTTTAGCTTGCCCCGTTGATGCAATTGTCGGCGCACGTCGCTTAATGCATACTATTATCACCGAAGAGTGTACTGGATGTGAGCTCTGTATTCCCCCCTGCCCCCTCAACTGTATCGTGATTGAACCTCTAGACCCGCAGTTAGCTGCTTCTCCGATAGGACTCTCCTCTTGGGAGAAACAGCGTGCTGAAAAGTCGCGTCAAAGATATCGCGCAAAAAAAGCACGAGAAGCAGCACGAACCAATATTACAGATACACAGCCTCCTCAAGAAAAAGAGCTTGCTGACCCGGCACCTAAGGCAAAAATGCTCGATCTTATTGCGCTTGCGAAGAAGAGTTATGATGAACGCTAAATGTGAGCATAGCCTAATAAAAAACCGAATATAAAACAGAAATAGAAATGGATGAAGAGTAAAGATGAGTAAAAAGAAAGAGTATCAACGCCTCATGAACCGAGAAGAGATTACCCAATTTTTCACAATATTACGAAATGAGAATCCTGAACCAAAGACAGAATTGGTCTACAACTCTATCTTTGAGCTCTTAGTTGCTGTTCTTCTTTCTGCACAATCTACCGATGTGGGCGTCAACAAAGCAACAAAAGGGCTCTTTGCTGCAGCTAATACACCTCAAGCGATGTATGACTTAGGTGAAGAGAGGATTAAGGAGTATATCCGAACATTAGGTCTCTACAACTCTAAAGCGGCTAATTTACATAAGACTTGTGGTATTTTAGCAACGAAATATCAAGGAGAAGTTCCTAATGAGCGAGCAGCTTTAGAAGCGCTTCCCGGCGTTGGTCGAAAAACAGCGAATGTTATTCTCAATACTGCCTTTCGTCAGCCTACAATGGCTGTTGATACCCATATCTTTCGCCTCTCAAATCGCACAGGATTAGCACCGGGTAAAAATGTTCGAGAGGTGGAGGATAAACTGCTCAAAAGGATTCCTAAAGAGTTTCTTCTCGATGCCCACCACTGGCTTATTCTTCATGGACGTTATACCTGTATTGCACGCAAACCTCGTTGTGCATCTTGTCTGGTCTATCACCAATGCCAATATTTAGAGAAGACCGATGAGTAGAAACAAAAATAGAAAAAGAAATAGAAAAAGATAAGGGCAAGATCATTCTTCTCGCCCTTCTAAAATCTCTCTTAAATTTCGATTAAATCTCGATTAAATCTCGATTAAATGTGATAGAGCAATCAACTCACCAATGACTCCATCAATCTCTTCACAGAGACTCTTTCACAAAAAGGCGCATTAACGCTCGCCCAGATAGGCTGAAAGTCCACAGGATGATCCCCCATCTCTAACTCATCGATCGTTGCTGCATGAACCAAAAAGAGCTGCTCCGGGAAAGGGAGTGTTCTGCCACGGACTTTTCGTAACTGCTGCGTTCCTAAATTGCTATAACAGCGCCCTAATACCCCGGTCCAATGCTCTGTTAAGACAGAATCATACTCATTACTCTTGAGAAGAAGCTCCGCTTCTTGCTCACTTAATCCCGATTCTGGCGTCAACATAAACGCGGTGCCAATCCCAACACCATCCGCCCCTTGAATAATTGCTGCAGCAAAGAGTGATTTATTATAGATCCCACCTGATACCGCAAAAGGCTTTTCCAATAGACGCGCCCCTTGAGTTGTTAATGCCTGTGCGCTAAAAGCATGAGTGCGGACATCACCAATAAAAGTGTGACGCATTCCCCCCGATTCAGATCCTTGCAAGAGATGGACATCAACACCACTCTCTTCCCATAAAAGCGCTTCAACCATATGAGTTGAATGACCAATAATTTTAACACCAGCCTCTTTTAAGAGTGCAATCGTCTCTTTAGAGGGAATACCAAAAGTGAAACTTACGACCGGCACCTCTTCATCTAAAATAACCTCTAACAGATCATCTAAAGGTGAGAGTTCCCATGCATCAGTATTGAGATTCTCTATCTCCAATAACTCTGCGCTTGCAAACCCTTTCATCCGTGAAATCGCATCCGCATAGAGCGATTCTGGAATATCACGACTCTTTGAGATCATTAAGTTAACGCCAAATGGGCGATCGGTTAACTCTTTAATAGAGGAGATCTCATGTTGCAGGGCTTCGGCGGTTAAAAAACCACCTGCAATCATGCCTAGACCACCACTATTTGAGACTTCAGCAACAAGCTCTGTTGATCCACCATGGTAGAGTGGCACCTGGATAATAGGATACTCAATCGATAGTTGTTGAGATAAGCGTGCAGGTTTATTGATCGTCATTTTATCTCCAAATTAAATAAATGAATCGCATTCTGTGTTGTTATCTTAGCAAGTTCTCCCCTCTCAAGCGATCTTTGTTGTGCAATAGAGTGGGCAATTTTCACTAAATCTTCCGGCAGATGAGCCTCACCCTTTTCCCGATAAGCTCCTGGTTGAAAGGGTGCGTCTGTCTCAAGTAGAAGATGATCGATAGGTGTCGCTTGTAATAAACGTTGCAACCTTTTAGCGCGAGAATAGGTGACCGCCCCTCCAAATCCTAAATAGAAGCCGAGTGCTAAGATCTGCTCTAACTGCTGCAGACTACAGTTGATACCATGAAACACCCCCCGAGCCTGCGGATAGCGACGCAAAATTTGCAATACTGAATCCACTGCTTTATAGGAGTGGATAATTAAGGGGAGTTGATACTCTACAGAAAGTGCAACCTGCGCCTCAAAAAGAGCTATCTGCTTTAGATGATCCTCACGAGAAAAATCGAGTCCGCACTCCCCTATAGCGATAGGTGAATAATGCTCGATCGCCTCCCTTAACGATAAAATAGCAAAATCGAACTGCTCCGGTAAAAACCACGGATGGAGCCCCAAAGCAGGATAACAGTGAGAATAACGCTGAGTGATCTCCACGAGAGGGATAAATGAATCAATGGTCGTTGCCGGCATAATCCATCCCCGAATGCCCAAATCCTGGGCTCGTTGCAGATGTTCAGCGAGCGCCTCTTTCGGCGTTATATCATTGAGATGAATATGGGTATCGATCATTTTCTTCTACCTATCAAAGTTAGCCTAGTGAATCTGAGGTGTTCCTTCTTCTACAACAACTTCCTCTCTATCTCTGCCTTTAAGGTGATAGTAGAGCATCAAAGCACCTACTCTGACAAATTCAATCAACTCCTCTAACGCAAGATAATCTTCCTCATCAGCCAACTCATCGACCACCTGTTCCTGCTCTAATCCTGAGAACTCAATAATGTAACGGATATAATCTCGACCATCTTCATCAAGCGCCTCATAGAGCTCATTAGAGAGGCCAAAGCCATAGCTAAAACCATGACACCATTTGATAAATCCTTCAATACGTTGCTCTAAAGGTTCTTCCGGCAAGAGAAGAGAGAGATTAAAATCCTCGGAATTTAACTCTGCAAGCGTCTTTTCATAGAGAATTTTTAAGATCTCTTGATTCAACTCCGCTTCATCAAAACGAATATGCTCAATCTCCACTAGCCAATTATGAAAATAATCATGAGACTCTCCACATAGAAGGGCTATTAAGAGCCCCTGCGCTTCAGAAAGATTAAGACCTGGAAATTGCTCTTGCAATAATTGGTAGGTCACACTTTGAGGGATTTGTGTTTCTGACATCGATTGCTTCCTTTCTTTTTTCTGCTGTTTCTGCTGTTTCTGCTGTTTCTGCTGTTTCTGCTGTTTCTGCTGTTTCTGCTACTTCTCTACTATTTTACCGTTACGATGAGGGAAATATCCTACATCTCTACTATCTATTTCTATTTCTACTTCTACTATCTGCTTCGATAGCCTTCTTATCTACGAGATAGCTACCCTCTTTCCTATATAGAATTTCTATTTTCATCAACATTCACTAAAATAGTTATTAAAATGCCTACTGAAACACCTATTAAAGCGCTTATTATAACGCGATTGAATAGCCTGATTAAGATAGATACAGAAAGTAGATGCAAAAAGTAGATACAAAAAGGCTTTAGCACATAATGTACTAAAGCCTTTTAATATGCTCTGTTAAATAAGGAATACTTACTTATTAACTGACTCGCGAAGACCTTTACCAGCTCTGAACGCAGGTACGCGTGACGCTTTGATCTGAATTGTTTTTTCAGGGTTACGTGGGTCACGACCAACACGTGCAGCACGATCACGTACTGTAAATGTACCGAAACCAATTAAAGTTACACTATCACCATTTGCAAGCGCTTCAGTAATGGTTTCCATCACTGCTTCAACCGCTTTCGCAGAAGCTACTTTCGTCATTTCCGTTTTTTCTGCTACTGCAGCAATCAATTCAGTTTTGTTCATAAAATTATATCCTACTATTAAAAAAACATGTAATTTGCACGATCATAGTGTGCTTATGTCTATTCAAATTAACAAACTTTGCTAATTCTGTATAGATTTATACGTCCGCAATCGATGCAAGTCAAGTGATTCAATGTGTTTTCGCTCTTTTTTTGATCTCATCGACCTCTTCAGGAAGCGTTGTAAAACTATCAAAGCGTTTCCACTCATCTCGTCTTGTAAGTGATTGTGTTAATGCACAATCTACCACTTCATCGAAGGTTTTTACAGGAATAATCTCTAATGCATCGAGAATATATTGAGGAACCTCCTCTAAATCCTTCACATTCTCCTCTGGAATCAAGACGGTACGTATACCCGCACGCTCGGCTGCTATCAATTTTTCTTTTAATCCCCCAATAATTAACACATGACCTCTGAGGGTAATTTCCCCTGTCATCGCAATATCGGAACGAATCGGCACACCTAAAAGTGCAGAAAGAATTGCAAGGGTAATCGCGGCACCGGCACTTGGTCCATCTTTAGGAATCGCCCCCTCCGGAGCATGAACATGAATATCCCATTTTTTGTAGAAATCATCGGGCAAACCATAATAACTACTACGTGCGCGAATAACCGTTAATGCTGTTCTAACGGACTCCTTCATCACATCACCAAGGCTACCCGTTGCGATAAGTTCCCCTTTACCGGGCACTAGCTGTACCTCAATCCCCAGAAGATCACCACCAACTTGTGTCCAAGCTAACCCATTGACATAGCCAACCTCATGCTCATCCTCTTTAATACCATGACGATACTTGATAGCGCCAAGATAATATTTGATACGCGCCTCATCAACGATCTCCCCTTTACGATCACGCTCTTTATCGAGCATTCTCTCTTTAATGAATTTCCGGAAGATTGTATTGATTTCACGGGTTAAATTTCGAACCCCTGCCTCTTTTGTGTAATGATTGATAAGAAAAAGAAGCCCATCATCGGTAAATTTAATCTCTTCACGCGTTAATCCATTCTCCTTATAGGCATCTGGAATAAGGTGCTCTTTCGCAATTGTGAGCTTCTCAAGCTCGGTATAACTTGAAAGTTCAATGATATCCATTCGATCGCGTAGAGGCCCTGGAATATCATAACTATTGGCGGTTGCAATAAACATCACTTCCGAAAGATCGATATCAACATCGAGATAATGATCATTAAAGGTACTATTTTGTTCTGGATCTAAGACCTCTAGAAGTGCGGCTGCCGGATCACCTTTATGGCTATGGCCGGTCTTATCTAACTCATCGAGTAGAATAAGTGGATTTTTGGTCTTCGCTTTTGCTAAAAGTTGTACAAGTTTACCCGGCATCGCGCCGATATAGGTACGACGATGACCTCTAATTTCAGACTCATCACTTACGCCCCCTAAACTCATCCGCACAAACTCTCGTCCTGTCGCTTCGGCAATTGAGCGAGCAAGAGAGGTTTTCCCTACTCCCGGTGGTCCAATAAAGCAGAGAATATCACCCTTCTTCGATTTTGTATGACTAATAACCGCTAAATGCTCAAGAATATGATCTTTGACCTTCTCAAGGCCAGAATGATCTCGATCTAATGTCTTTTTCGCAGTAATCAAACCATAGCGAAGACGAGAGCGATCATTCCAGGGCATCTTTAAGAGCCAATCGATATAGGTTCGAGCAACCGTTCCTTCTGCGGACATTGCCGGCATTGATTTGAGTCGCTTAACTTCATTAAGCCCCTTCTCTTCAGCCTCTTTAGGCATACCGGCAGCTTTAATCTTCTCTTCGAGCGTCTCTAACTCGGAAAGGCCTGAATCGTTTAGATCATCAAGCTCTTTATGAATCGCCTTGATCTGTTCATTGAGATAATATTCGCGCTGATTTTTTGAGATTTGTGTCTGGACTAATCCATGAATTCGACGTTGAAGATCGATAATGTTGAGCTCAACACTCAAATGATTGATCAAGAGATCCGCAGCTTCACCTAAATCTTCTGCCGCTAAGATCGATTGTTTCTTCTCCACCGACATCGGAATCTCACAAGCAAGCTTCATCACCAATGGATAGAGCGCTTTATCCTCTAAGAGCAATTCCGGCGTTAATTGTTTAATTTGAGCATTTTCTAAAAGCTTCTTCACCAACTTCTCAAAAGTAGCGTAGTAGACCTCTTCTTCTGCCTCTGTTAAATTATTTTCAAAAGGGGCAAGCTCATAACTTCCCATTACAAAATCAAAAACGTAGCCCTCACCATTTTCATAGACTAACTCTTTTGTCTTCTGCAATTTAACTCGTTCAAGGGCTTCTAATGTAACTTGGTAGGATCCCCCTTTTGAGAGTTTACTTGAGATAATACGGACAACAACACCGGTATGGTAGATTGTCTCCATATTAATTCGCTCTTCATCAGGATCTTTTAGGCTCATCAATAGAACACGATTATCAACCTCCGTTGACATCTCAAGCGCACCTATTGAAAGAGGTCTACCCACTAAAAGTGGAGTTTTTGTCCCCGGAAACACTACTAAATCGCGAAGCGCTAAAATAGGTAATTCCGCATCTTTTACTCGTTTTTGAGACATTCGTTTTTATCTCCAATTTATTATAATGTGATTTGGTATTCATCCACGTTTTATCGATAAATCTCTACATCAATGATCTTACCACCTAACAGTGATTGTTAGAAGTTATGCTATCGTTAGCCTCTCTTAGAATCACTATGAGATCCTTGAACCTCATAAGCTCTGCTGATCTTGATTGCTATCAATTGCTATCAGCTTACTATCAGATAGCAGATAAATAACAGCTTAAATAGCAGATCAACCGACGAGAGGTTATCAGTGATATAAGTAATACTAAGTGATATCAAGTCGTACAAAAGAGATAAAAAATATAAAAGAGAGAGAATTGATATAATTTTGGTAGAAAATTAACATAAAAACTAATATCAAATTTTTGATCACTCTTTTGATCACTCATTTATTTCATTTATTACTTTCGTACTTTCATCAAATCATCAATCGCAAATGGCATACTATCTCTATATTCGATGCTTTATGAAAGTGACTTCTAAAACCGATACAGACATACATAACATTCAATATGGCGACAGATCCTATGCATTTCAAGCTCTCTACCCATTATTCTCCGGCAGGAGATCAGCCTGCAGCAATTACTGCATTAACAGAAGGACTCAACGATGGACTAGCCTTTCAGACCCTTCTTGGCGTTACAGGATCAGGGAAAACCTTTACCATGGCCAATGTGATCCAAAATACACAGCGCCCAGCAATGATCTTAGCTCCCAACAAGACACTTGCTGCACAACTCTATGGTGAGATGAAGGAATTTTTTCCTGAAAATGCTGTGGAATATTTTGTCTCCTATTACGATTACTATCAGCCAGAAGCCTATGTGCCGGCATCAGATACCTTTATTGAAAAAGATGCTTCTATCAATGATCATATCGAACAGATGCGACTTTCAGCGACCAAAGCGATCTTAGAGCGTCCCGATACCATTATTATTGCCACGGTCTCCGCAATTTACGGTCTTGGCGATAAAGATCACTATATGAGTATGATTCTCCATGTCACTAAAGGGGAGCGGATCGATCAACGCGATATTATTAAGCGTTTAGTAGAACTACAATATACACGCAACGATACGATCTTAGAGCGCGGAAACTTTAGAGTTCGAGGCGAAGTGATCGATATCTTTCCCGCAGAGAGTGAACGAGATGCGGTTCGAATTGAGCTCTTTGATGATGAGATTGAAAAACTCTCCTTCTTTGATCCTCTAACCGGTCATGTCTCTCGCAATGTCTCCCGCTTGACAGTCTATCCCTCAAGCCATTATGTAACCCCCAAAGATCGACTACTTGCCGCCGTAGAAGAGATTAAAGTGGAACTCGCCGCACGCTTAGAAGAGCTTCGTTCACAAAATAAATTATTGGAAGCACAACGGATTGAGCAACGAACCAAGTTTGATATTGAGATGATGATTGAGCTAGGCTATTGCCAGGGAATCGAAAACTACTCGCGCTACCTCTCCGGAAGAGCGCCAGGAGAAGCGCCCCCCACACTCTTCGATTATCTTCCTAAAAATGCCATTCTCTTTATTGATGAATCCCACGTTGCCGTCCCTCAAGTAGGCGCAATGTATAAAGGGGATCGATCTCGAAAAGAGACCTTAGTCAATTACGGTTTTCGTCTCCCCTCTGCTCTCGATAACCGCCCACTAAAATTTGAAGAGTTTGAAAATTTAATGCCTCAAACGATCTTTGTCTCGGCAACGCCAAGTATCTATGAGGCAGAACATGCCGATCAAGTTGTAGAACAGGTGGTAAGGCCAACAGGACTTCTCGATCCGATTGTAGAGGTTCGTCCGGCAGAGACACAGGTCGATGATGTTCTTTCTGAAATCCATCAACGAATTCCTAAAAATGAACGAGTTCTTATTACCACTTTAACGAAAAAGATGTCAGAGGATTTAACAGAGTTCCTAGCCGATCATGGAATCAAGGTTCGATATCTCCACTCAGATATCGATACCGTCGAACGGGTGGAGATTATCCGTGATCTGCGCCTTGGCGTCTTTGATGTTTTAGTGGGGATTAACCTCTTACGAGAGGGACTCGATATTCCTGAAGTCTCTCTCGTAGCGATTTTAGATGCTGATAAAGAGGGATTCCTCCGTTCAGAGCGCTCCCTGATTCAGACTATAGGGCGTGCTGCACGAAACTCGGAAGGGAAAGCCATTCTCTACGCCAATAAGATCACTAAAGCGATGCGTGCCGCAATCGATGAGACGGAACGTCGTCGGGCACTACAAGAGGCTCACAATATTGAACACAATATTACCCCTAAAACCATTCAAAAACAGATTCAAGACATTATGTATGATGCCCGCGATGCCGCTCCTGATAATGAATATATCAAAGAGTATCGCGGCAAGTTGATCATCGATGAACAGAGTATTAATGATGAGCATCAATTTAAATCAGACCCTAAAAAATTGGCAAAACATCTGGCACAATTGGAAAAAGAGATGCTCGATCATGCACAAAACTTAGAATTTGAAGCGGCTGCGGAGATGCGAGATGAAATTGAGCGTCTCAAGCGAGAGTTTCTTCTTGCCTAAAGTTTTTCCTGAAAGAGCATGATAAAATAACCCAATGAGCTCAAAATCCCCTATTTAAGTTAACACTAAGTTAATACCATTTTAATACCATTTAATTAACGCCGGGGATTGCAACTTTCGTAACATCAAAAAGATCTCACCCCAATGATACAAAAGAGATCAATACGAACAATAATAGCGAGGAGTATTTATGAAAAAAGCGGTAGGATTTATCGGTGGCGGCAATATGGCAAAGGCGATATTGAGCGGATTATCACAAAAAGAGCGTTGTTTTGACCTCTATCTTTGTGATCGAAATGAAGAGAAACGCACCTATTTTCAACAGACGCTCGGCGTTACCACTTCAGCAGATTATCGCGATTTTATCGATCAGGTCGATATCCTTATTTTAGCCATCAAACCCCAAGGATTCCCAACTCTCCTTGCTGAACTTAAACCCATTCTTCATGCACTTAAAGAGAAACCACTCATTATCTCTATCGCTGCCGGCATTTCAATAGAAGCAATTTTACGTGGCATCGATGCAACGGAATATCCCATCATTCGTGTCATGCCTAATACTCCATCCACTATTGGATTAGGGGCTTCTGCGCTCTATGCTAATGAAGCGGTCTCAAAATCTGCATGCGATGATGCCGACCAGATCTTCGCAAGCTGTGGAATTACTACTTGGCTTGCATCTGAAGAGCTCATCTCTGCGGCGGTAGCTGTCTCGGGCTCAAGCCCAGCTTACCTCTACTATCTGATGGATATTATGAGCCGTGTCGGAGTAGAGATGGGGCTTACTCCTGAAAATAGTAGAGTATTAACACAGCAAGCGGTGCTAGGTTCAGCACGTTATAGTCAACTTTCTGATCTCTCTTTTGAGACGTTAAAGCGCAATGTGATGTCCCCCCAAGGAACAACAGAGCAGGCGATCTTTAGCTTAGAGAGAAATCATTTTGACAAGATTGTTGAGGAGGCGATGAGAGCTGCATTTAATCGCGATCAAGAACTTTCCGAACTCATCTCTGAGAAAATATAGGTGATCTAGAGTAGCGATGAGTCATCTATTCGTTACGCTATTAACGCCATTGAATCACCCACTAAATCTCAGTTATAAATTCCTCTGTTTCCACTATTTTCCTATTTCCTATTTCCTATTTCCCCCATTAGATAGATGAGGAGCAAAATCTCTAATGATCAACAATATTCTCGAATTTCTCATTGAAGTTGCTTATAGCTTTGCGATGATCTTTATTCTTCTTCGCTTTCTATTGCAATTAGTTAAGGCAAACTTTTACCATCCGATTGTGCAATCGATCGTTAAACTCACCAACCCAATTATCTTACCGATTCGTAAAATCACGCCCATCATCGGCAGTGCCGATTGGTCTGCGATCTTAGCGGCGATTATCATTACAATCATCAAGTACCTCCTCTTGATGTTACTCAAAGTGATGTTGCCGATTACACCGCTAGCATTAGTGGGAGTGGTGATTTTAGAGATCTTGCGCAACATTATCTATATCTATCTCTTTGCCTATATTATCCAAGCAATTAGTAGCTGGATCGGCTCATCTCCAAGACAGAGCGTCTTTTTAAGTCTTCTCAATCAACTGCTTGCACCCATTATGAAACGCTTCCCTTTTAAGCTACAGGTCGGTATGATCGATTTTCGCCCAATGGTGATTGTACTCGGTCTCTTCTTAGGCTTAAATGTGATCAATCATTTCTATGCAAAATTGATCTTCTTTGCCTAGCGAATAAAAAGAGCGTTTCACAAAACCTCATAGAAAACCTGATTATCAGGAAATAACAGTTAGGAAGTAACAGTAGAAGAGCTATAGAACGCTATAGAATGCTATAGAAAAATAAAAAATCCATCATCTGATAACAGATCATATAAGAATAGATCATACAATATGAGTGAAGTACGAGAAAACAGCACGATAGATAAGACCCCTGATGAAGCATATCAGCAACATCGATACTTTATGCAAGAGGCTCTTCTTGAGGCACAAAAAGCAGGGGAGATCGGAGAAGTCCCTATCGGTGCTGTGATTGTCCACAATGGAGAAATTATCGCACGTGGACATAATCGCTCCATTATCGATAATGATCCCACAGCACATGCCGAGATTGTTGCAATTCGCAAAGCTTGTGCCAAAATCAAAAACTATCGTCTGCCGGGGATGACACTCTATGTCACTTTAGAACCTTGTACAATGTGCGCAGGCAGTTTTCTCCACGCACGTATCGATACCGTTGTTTATGGTGCAGGAGATTCCCGGAATGGCGCATTAGGAACTAACCTCAATATCAATGACTATAAAGCATTTAATCATAAAATCACCATTATTCCACACATCCTCTCTGAGGAGTGTCGTTCACTTATCAAAGCATTTTTTAAAGAGCGTCGGGTTAAAAAATAGAGGAGCAAATCATTATGACAACCATTAAAGAGGCCTATTTCAAACTCATCGAAGAGAAAGGTTTTAAGGTCGATCCCGTCCAAGTTTCTGTCGCTGAGAGCTATGACAAATTAAAAGCTAAAATTCTCAACGATAAACCGATCCCGGCAGAGGATTCTCGCTCCTTTATGCAGAAGATGTTAAAACCTTTTGCCGAGCAACCGATGACCTATAGCGATCCACGCGGACTCTATATCTATGGGCGCGTAGGAAGAGGAAAAACCTTTCTAATGGATCTCTTCTTTAACAATATCGATGTTCCCAAAATTCGGGAGCATTACTACCACTTTATGCAAGATGTTCACCAAAAGATGCGTCAATATCAAGGAAGTGAAGATCCGCTTAAATTGGTAGCAAAAGAATTTGCCAAAGAGTGTAAAGTTCTCTGTGTAGATGAGTTTCACGTTATCGATATTACCGATGCGATGATTCTCTATCGTCTGCTCGATGCCCTCTTAGCGGAAGGTATCTTCTTTATCACAACTTCTAACCGTCCGCCTGAAGATCTCTATAAAAATGGATTACAGCGTCAACAATTTCTGCCGGCAATCGATATTATCAAGAATCGTCTTGAAGTCATTGTTCTCGATACAGATCAAGATTATCGTATGCGCCATATCGATAGTGCCGATGTTTGGTTTACCGGTACAGAAGAGGAGCAAGAGAAGCAGTTCAAGCTAAAATTTGAGAAGCTCACCGGTGGTTCAGATCATCCCGAAACACTCGATGTCAATGGACATCCATTTCATATGTTAGAACATTATGAGAAGAGTGCTTGGTTCACCTTCGATGAGGCTTGTTGCAAAGCACGTTCATCTCAAGACTTTATCTATCTTGCATCAATCTTAGATACCGTTTTCTTCAGTGGCTTACCGCAATTAACGCGAGATTTAGAGAATGAGGCAAGACGCTTTGTGATTATGATTGATGAGTTCTATGACCAAGGGGTCAAAGTGATTATTGGTTCGGAAGTTCCGATGAATCAACTCTATGCACCGAAAGGTGAAAAGGCGCTCGACTTTGAGTTTGATCGCACAATTAGTCGCCTTATTGAGATGCAATCACAGGAGTATCTCGATCAACCGAAAAGAACGAGCAATAAAGAGAAATAACTATAAATAATAAACGGTAAAAAACTATAAAAAACAACAATAAAGAATGGAGAGAGATTATGAGCATCCACCCCACCCCGAGTACAGAGCAGTTTTTAGAAGCCTTAAGCGCAAAAAACTTTAATGGCGAGATTGAGGTCTCTTATGCCCAAAGATTGATCGCGGCAACAGATAACTCTATCTACCAATTGATGCCGGAAGCGATCCTTTTTCCCAAAGATAATCACGATGTGGAGAAAGTGATGGTGCTGCTAGGAGAGGAGCGATTTCGCCATATTACGCTCTCCACTCGCGGAGGTGGCACAGGAACAAATGGGCAATCCCTCAATCAAGGGATTATCTTAGATCTATCACGCCATATGAATAAGATTCTACACTTTGATCCTGATAAGCGAGTCGTGACAGTGCAAACGGGAGTTGTCAAAGATCAACTTAATGCCTATCTTCGCCCCCATGGTTTCTTCTTTGCACCTGAGCTTTCAACCTCTAACCGTGCAACAATCGGTGGAATGATCAATACTGATGCTTCTGGCCAAGGAAGCTGTGAGTATGGCAAGACCAGCCAACATGTCCTTGAGATCTTAGCTTATCGCATCGGCGGTGAAGCGCTTGTGAGTCGTCCTTTTTCTCAAAATCAGAAAGATGAAAAATGTTTACCAATAGCGGAATCTCTCTATCAAGCACTTCTTCCCCATAAAGAGAAGATCCATTCCCACTTCCCTCAACTCAATCGATTTATCACAGGATATGACCTTGATCACTTCACACAAGATGATGCTATCAATCTCAACCACCTTCTTTGTGGGTCAGAAGGAACATTGGGCGTTTTTACAGAAGCGAAACTCAATGTCTTGCCAATTCCCAAAGAGACGGCACTCGTCCTAATAACCTACAATGATTTTATCGGCGCACTTGAGGATGCCCCGCTCTTAATGGGGGCAACACCTAAACCGACATCAGTTGAGGTGATCGATAATATTGTCATGGAGATCGCCAAGAATGACTTTATCTGGGCGACAACAGAGGAGTATTTTAGCGGCATCGATTATGAGGCGCTTAAAGCGATTCAACTTGTTGAATTTAATGCAGATGATCTTCCGACATTGCAAGAGAAGGTCACCGACTTTACACACTATATTGAGACCCATCCCCATAAAAGCCGACTCTCCATTCGCCCACTCTTAGGAAAAAAAGCGGTACTTGATATCTATGGTCTGCGTAAACGTGCGGTAGGATTGCTAGGCGCTGTTCAAGGAAATCGTCGCCCGATTCCATTTGTGGAAGATACAGCTGTTCCACCAGAAAATCTAGCCCCCTTTATTGCTGAATTTCGAGCTATTCTAGACCAAGCGGCAGTCAAATATGGCATGTTTGGTCATGCTGATGCCGGCGTTATCCATGTCCGCCCTGCACTTGATCTCAAACTAGAAGAGGATCGCCCGCTTATTCGACAAATCTCCGACAAAGTCTATCAGCTCTGCCAAAAGTATGGTGGCGCACTTTGGGGAGAGCATGGAAAGGGGGTTCGCTCTGAATATGCTCAAGATTTCTTTGGTGAGCTCTATCCCCTTGTCCAGAGTGTAAAAAGAACGTTCGATCCTTACAATCAACTCAATCCCGGCAAAATTGCAGCCGTTGCGGATCATGCGCTCTTAAAGATTGATGAAGTGCCACTTCGTGCTGATTTTAATCGTCAGATCAATAGTCATTACTGGGCTGAAAATGCTTATGCGACAACTCTCTACTGTAATGGAAATGGCGCCTGCTTCAATTATGATCTCAATGCCGCAATGTGCCCAAGCTATAAAGCGACAAGAGAGCGAATTCACTCCCCTAAAGGTCGAGCAGAATTGATCAAAGAGTGGCTTCGTCAAAAATCACACAATATTGTTCAACCCCAATTTGAGCAAGAGCTCTATGATTCACTCTCACTCTGCTTAAGCTGTAAATCATGTGCCGGAGAATGCCCTATTAAAGTCAATATCCCGGCGGCAAAATCCCAATTTCTCAATGAATATTATCAAAAGAGAAAACGCCCACTCTATGAAAAAATCTTGATCAATGCTGAAAAGATGGTAAAACAGAGTGCCAAGGTTGCAGGAATTACTAATTGGATTACCCAAAACAGCCTAACGAAGCAGCTCTTCTCACAGATTGGACTCGTCGATCTTCCACAACTTGAGCGAGCCCAATATCATGCAGATCAACACTACTATCAACAATTAACACTCGATAATCTCTCCTGCTTAGAGTCGGTTAAATCTCCGGAAAACGCAGTTATTTTAGTGCCTGACTCCTTCTTTATGTTCTATGATGCGACAACCTTTAATGCCACCGTAGAGCTCCTTCATCAATTAGGCGTCATGATCTTTATCGCGCCTTACCAATCCTCTGGAAAGGTCGCTCATGTCTATGGTGCTTTAACACAATTTAAAAAAGAGGCTGAAGCTCAAAATGAGCTCTTAACGAAGCTTGCCGCTTACGGCATTCCACTCGTAGGTATCGAACCACCGATCACACTCACCTATCGAGAAGAGTATCCTGCTATCGGGCTTGCTTCCCCCAATGTTGCACTCATTCAAGAGTGGTTAGCCACCTATCTTGCCAATAGACAAGATCTTCCACAGATTGAAGAGAAGATCGATCTCAAGCTGATGAGCCACTGTACTGAAAAGACCAATGCAACACATGCGCCTAAAGCATGGCAAGAGATATTTGCCCGTTTTGGCCTCCACTTAAGTGAGGAGAAGAGTGGTTGTTGTGGAATGAGTGGTGGCTTTGGCCATATTAAGAAAAATAGAGATCTCTCTGAAAAGATCTACTCTCAATCATGGGGCGAGATCATCAAAGAGAATGCACCTGAAACACTCTTAGCCACTGGATCTTCCTGCCGAAGTCAGGTAAAACGCTTCGATAATGTTGAGATTGTTCATCCGATTGTGAAACTCAATCAATTGTTGAGCCCACTTTTGCAGAGATAGCAATCAAGATTGAAGATAGGTTATAGTGTCTATCTATCATTTTAAATAAGTATCGATAGATAACAGTATTATAGATAGCGGTATTATAGATAGCAGTTTTATCGAGCCCGCTCCCTCTCTTACAAAACAGATAAGGAGATATTATGGATACTATGAAAGCAGTTATTCTTACAGAGTTTGGCGCACCTTCAGTTCTTCAACTTGGAGAGAAAGAACGCCCAACAGTAGGTGAGAATGACATTCTGATCAAAGTGAAAGCGGCAGGAGTTAATCGCCCTGATGTCATTCAACGAAAAGGTTACTATCCAGCTCCCGAAGGAGAACCTCAAGACATTCTTGGATTAGAGGTCGCCGGTATTGTGGAAGCGGTCGGGAGCAAAGTGACCCGTTGGAAGGTAGGCGATGAGGTCTTCTCACTTATTGGCGGGGGCGGTTATGCTGAGTACGTTCGTGTCGATCAAGATTTGGCTCTCCCTAAACCGAAAGAGCTAAGCTTCGTTGAAGCAGCTAGCCTTCCTGAGACCCTCTATACGGTCTGGAGCAATGTCTTCCAAAGAGGTGCATTAAAAAAAGGGGAAAACTTCCTAGTTCATGGTGGCAGTAGTGGTATCGGCATTACCGCTATTCAACTTGCAAAAATTATTGGCGCCAATGTCTACACAACTGTTGGAAATAGCGAAAAACAGGAGGCAGTAAAAGCACTAGGAGCAGAGATTGCTGTTAACTATAAAGAGGAAGATTTTGCTGAAGTCTTAAAAGAGATCGGTATCGATGTCATTCTCGATATGATTGGAGGTGATTATTATGAGAAGAATATCGATCTTCTCAATCCCGATGGTCGACTGGTCTATATCAACTCCATGGGGGGCGCAAAAGTGACTGCCAATTTGATGAAGATTATGCAAAAACGCCTCACCGTTACCGGTAGCACACTTCGCTCCCGTGAATATGCTTTCAAACGCCAATTAACAGAAGATATTCGTCGCGATGTTTTACCCCTTCTTGTGGAAGGACACTTTAAACCTGTGATCTGTGCAACCTTCCCCCTCGCAGAAGCAGATAAAGCACACGAATTAATGGAATCGAGCGCACATATCGGTAAAATCGTTCTAGAAGTTAACTAAGAACGATCGATCAATAGCATGTTATTCAAATAGAACGCCACAATCTTTCATCGATAGAGAGTTGTGGCGTTTTTTCGAGTAGTTAATACTCAATTATTAACATTAGATCATTAGTATTTGATCGTTAATCATTAATCGTTAATCGCATGATTTCTAGCAATTAATTGGCACATTGTATGAAAAGGAGTAGGATAAAACAGCGATCTTCCCTCCCCTATTTCAAATCTACGAATCTCCTATCATAATGAAATATCCTAGCTTTATTCCCAAACCTTCTGAAATTCCAGCAATTATCCCCGGGCTGCTTCTTGCAATAGGAACCGCTGCTGTAGCTGCTATTTTAGCGCTCTGGATCCCGGCAATTGGTCCCTCTCCCATTGCCATCTTCTTAGGAATTATCTTAGGAAATCTCTTCTTTAAACAAAATATTTTTCAAAAAGGAACACGCTTTGCAGAAGGGCGCCTACTAGAATATGCCATTGTCTTATTAGGTTTTTCGGTGACCTTCTCTACTTTGGGCGAACTTGGCTTTGCCGGCACACTCTTTATCACACTACAGATTATCGGCACCCTTCTCTTAGCGATTGGGATTGGTCAACTCCTTCATTTCACACAAAATTACTACCTCCTCATGGCCGCTGGAAATGGTGTTTGTGGCTCTTCCGCTATCGCCGCTACAGCACCGGTTATTGGAGCAAAAGAAGAGGAAAGAGGCCTGATCATTACCATTGTTAACCTCATGGGGACCGTGATGATGTTTCTTCTCCCCCTTATCGCCCTAACGCTTTATGATCATGCGCTGTTGCAAGGTGCTTTTATTGGTGGAATTTTACAATCTGTTGGGCAAGTGATTGCTAGCGCAAGTATGTTAGGTGATGAGGTGATGCGAGATGCTACAATCTTTAAGATTATGCGGATCGCTTCATTGATCTTTATTGTTCTACTTTTTCACCAAATTGCAGCACGAAATAGTCGTGCTGCAATAAAAAATTCAAAAAAAGTAACCATTTCAATGTCCGAGGAAGAAGAGCTAAATGCTTCTAAGAGGCACTCATCGGTCAACGATAAAGCGCCATCTTCGGCATCATCATTTTTACAATCGATCATTAAAATCGTTCCTTGGTATCTCTTTGGTTTTATGATCGCCTGCACCCTCAACTCTATTGAGATCATTCATCAAGATCTTACAAAAGGGTTTCTCACCTTAAGTGGACTCTTTGAGGTAACTGCACTTGCAGCGATTGGGCTACGCCTTAATTTCTCACTCCTCAAACAGCAAGGAGGTAAATTAGCACTCTATGCTCTTATTCTTGGAACAGGACAGATTCTCTTGGCACTACTCTTAATCGCTTTTTTTCTGCAGTAATGGTGAATCCTTCCTGCTCAAGGAGTGCTATTTTAGTCATCAGCCCTCCACTATAACCTCCCAAGCTGCCATCACTGGCAATCACGCGATGACAAGGAATAATAATCGGCAATGGATTTTTGCCATTTGCACTCCCCACCGCTCGAGTTGCCCCTGGCCGGTTGATCATCTCCGCTACTTCTCGATAGCTTGCCACCTTGCCATAGGGAATTGTTATTAATGTTTGCCAAACCTTCTGTTGAAAAGGCGTTCCCTTCAAAAGGAGGGGAATGGTGAATTGTTGTAAGGTCCCGGAAAAATAGGCCGATAGCTCTGAAATTGCCTTATAAATCAAACGCTCACTACTATCGCTTGAAGCGCTTTGAGTAAACTTAAAGTGTTTGGAGTAATTAGAGTGAGAAGAAAAATCTGAAAGATCAGAAAGATCTATAATCTCTTTCGCATCTCTCTCCCATATTGTGGCTAAGCGATGATTGAGATCTCTATCAATATCTTGATTGCCCCATTGAAAACCGCCATCTCCATGAGGCATCCCTTGAAGCGATAAGAGAGAGGTCTGATTAACCGGCATCTTTAACTGAGAGATATCGAGTGCTAAGAGCCCCTCTTTTTGCCATAAAAAACCGATCTCCCCAGTGGGAAATCGGTGATAGTAGAAGTATCGGGCTTCGTGAGATTGTGCCATCTTGCTCTCTCTATTTTTCTAAGGATTCAACCATATCGGCACCAAAATATTGCTGAGAGAATGCCATTCTTTCAGCGATCGATTCTGCAGGTAATCCCTCTTTTTTAAGCATCGCTAGATGTTCCTCAACTTTTCTAGCTCTTGCCGAGAGGCCGGCATTATTAGCAATCTGAATGTTTAATCCCGGACGCGCATTGATCTCTAAAACTAATGGTCCTTTTGTCTCATCGAGTACCATATCAACGCCGATATAACCCAATTGACTCAACTCATAGCAACTCGTTGCCAGCTCTAAAAAGCCCTCCCAATTAGGGAGCGTCACGCTACTGACCTCATTATTAGTATCGGGATGTCGATGGATAATCTCATTGAGCCAAGTCCCTTTTAAGGTAGTGCCACTCTTTAGATCAACGCCAACACCGATAGCACCCTGATGGAGGTTTGCTTTCCCACCTGACTGCCTTGTCGGTAGTCGTAACATTGCCATAATCGGATATCCCATCAAGACAATAATCCGAATATCGGGAACACCTTCGTAACTGATGCTACTAAAGATCGGATCGGAGGTCACCTTATACTCAATCAGAGCTCGATCTCGCGCACCTCCTAATGAGTAGAGACCGGTCAATGTACTAGAGATCTGATACTCAATCTCATCGAGAGTAATTAAACGTCCTGAAACCGTTTTATAACGATACTCATCAAATTTATCGGCAATCACAATAATACCATCGCCTCCGGCACCTTGAGCGGGCTTGATCACAAACTCTCGTTTATCACCAATAATCTTTTTCAGCCGTTTAATATCGCTCTCAGTCTCAATAACGCCATACATCTCCGGCACATTGATTCCCGCAGCAATTGCTCGCTCTTTAGTCAAGATCTTATCATCAACGTAAGGGTAGAAACGGCGATTATTATATTTAAGGACAAAATCCCCGTTTCGTTCATTGATCCCCATGACACCTCGTTTTCGCAGAGCGCGCCAGCGTTTAATCCATGTTAACATCTCTACTTATCCTCTTTTAACATCGCCTTAAAGCGCTTCAACTCCGTCAAGCGATAACCACGATAACGCCCCATCATCAACATAAAACCAGCTAGAACAAGGAGGATGCCGGGGAAGGTAAAGACAAAATAGACTAACTCTTCAACCTCCATCAAAAGATAAGCTAAAGAGGAAGCAATCAAAGTACCGATACTGATTTTTAAGACATTACCGGCACCACGCTCTTCCCACGTAATCGAAAGGCGTTCAATTGTCATCGTTAGGATCACCATCGGGAAGAGGCCAATAGCCAAGCCTTTAGCAAAGCCCATCTTATAACTGAAGATACTTAAAACAGCGATCATAATGATCACAAAGGTTAAAACAACAGAGAGTCGCGATAACATCTGTAATTTTAGATGCTCAAGGTAGGAGCGAACCAGTAGCCCCATCGCAATAATAATGGAGAAGAATATCGCCCCAAACGCTAATCCCGTCTCTCTAAATGCGAGCGCTATCAATACTGGGGTAAATGTTCCTAATGTCTGAATCCCGACAACGTTACGCACTAAAAGAATGACCAAAACGCCAAAAGGAATCATCAGCATCAATTCATAACCATATTGAATGGAGATGGGCAAACTATAGAGCGAGTAAGCTAAAAATTCAGAACTAGCGGTATTTGTCGATTGAGCGAGGCTAATTGCCGTTAACTGTTTGTCCGTCACACTAAAGGAGACTTTTGCTCGAACACCATTATCAACAGAGAGGATAGGATTATCACCAATTGACCAGATAATCGCATTCTTCGGTAATCCTACCATTCCGGTGGTAAGGTTGAAGTAGTACCATTTTCCAACTGTTGTATTCTTCGATCCCTCTTTTTTGGTTGTCTCAATATAACTTCTTAACCAGATCTCTGGCGATTGATCAACACTCGGTTTTAGCTCCAAAGTATTGACTCGCTGAACAGGAATATGGGCTTGAGAGAGAAGCAGCTCCGCTACGGCATAACGATTCTTAACAGAGTTATCCCCCTTAAGAAGGGTCTTCACATTGATATTATCAGGATCATTTACTCGGCGAATAGTTTCACTAATAAAGCTCATTGTATTAGAGGAAGTTGCACGAATATCGGTCACTAATGCATCTGCCGCTAGTTTATCAGCCCCCTCTAGCGGAATTGGCTCTCGATAGATAGGTCCCTTCTCTTCGACCTTTTCACTCATACCAAAATTAGGAGATAAGGCTAGACGATAATAGAGCGTCTCCGGCCCCTTCGTTCTTCGTATCGAATAGTGACCTATCTTATTACCATATTCATCCTGCTCTAATACCTGACCATACTGCTTATCAGCAATTAGAGATTCGCTATAGAGCGAGTATTGATTATAGATTGTCGGTAGATAGAACTTCACACTGACGCCCGAATTAGCGGGGACGTCATAGGTGATCTTGGCATCGATCGTCCAGAGATCCTCAACGGCTCGATCGGTAAAAGGGATCTGTAACACATAGCGCTCATAAGCGATAGAGCCTAAGCCGAATGCTACAAGAAGAAATACTAAAACTCTTAAATGAAGATTGACGGAACGCATTGGAGACTTTCCTTATTTGGCGAATCGGTAACGACTAAATCAGTAACAACTCAATCAGTAATAATTAAATCGATCACTATTAAGTGCTATTAAATACTATTAAGTAAATTACTTTTTAAATTACTTTTTAAATAGCTAGTTTAAATAGATGGCTTAAATAGATAAAGTTGATCAATTGACAATAGGTCAATTAATCACAATCTGCCGGCGCAATATAGCGTTTTCCAGCATCAACTAGAGCATTGAGCTCTCTTAAAGCTTTTGCACCAATCAAAAGAGGGTAATTGAAATGACCGCGATTAGTTAAATTGACATCAATCACTGCCTTTTGATCACCAATACAGATTGTCATTGCCACAACAGGACGCTTCGCAGATGCAATATCATCGCTATCATCCCCCTCCTCTGCTCGCTGTTTAATTCGAGAAATTTTAACTAAGGGAAGTGTTTGTGTCTGTAGAGGCTTATCATCAACAACAGGCGTAAAGCGAACCCAATCTTCCCCATCTTTCTGATAATACTCAATATCAATTGCATTCAAAGAGGCGGTATAAGCACCGGTATCAATTTTTGCTTTAATAGTTTTGCCACCTAACTCATCAATTTTGACACGTTCATAACGTCCTAAAATTGGCTGAGATACTCGCTGAACACTATGATCCTTCTCCATTGCCCCTTTTTTTGCCTTTTCCGCTGCGAATGTCACACCGAAGAGAAAGCTCCCCATAAGGCATAGGAGAATGGTGATCATCTCTATCTTTTTTCTACTCATTATTTCTTCCTATTCTTCGCATATCGATCCTGATGCTTTCGCTATTGAAAGATCGATTTTACGTTTTTTAATTTTTGTCAGTTTAGCATAGATCTTTTCATGGAGAAAAATTCTCACCCCTAAGAAGCGGCATCGATTGATCCATACATTGAGTAATATCAGAAGTAATGTCAGAGTCTCTCCTTATTACATCTACAATCCTATTAGAGCGCATAATAAGTGCAACAATCTATCCAATCTTAATCCACTATTGATCCCATCTTGATCCTAGATTGTTCCAACATTGATATAAGATAATGATGTCTAACAATTACTCGAATCTTTACTTTAAACGTAAAGCGATACGCTCCTAGTGGTAAATCACGATATAATAGAGCTCTTTTTCATTACTTTTGAGCAGAAGGAGTTCTTGTTAATGACGATTCAGGCAGATATGCAAGCCCATTTCGCAGCACTACCCACTATTATCGCCGCCGATATCAATGCTAAAGAGACACAGGTATCAGCCGCGATTAAGCTACTTGATGAGGGTGCAACGGTTCCCTTTATTGCCCGTTATCGTAAAGAGGTTACAGGAGGCTTAGATGATACACAGCTTCGTAATCTTGAAGAGCGTTTAATCTACCTTCGCGAGCTCAATGCGAGAAGAGAGACCATCCTCAACTCCATTTTAGAGCAGGATAAATTGAGTGATGATCTTCGCAAAAAGATCAACAATGCCGAGACTAAAATGGCACTCGAAGATCTCTATCTTCCCTATCGCCCTAAGCGAAGAACCCGCGCACAGATTGCCATTGAAGCCGGCATTGAGCCCTTAGCAGATCAACTTCTCACATTAAATAATGATTCCGATCTCGATATTGAAGCGCTCGCTGCGCCCTATCTCAATCCTGATCATGGTTTTGCCGATCATAAAGCGGTCCTCGATGGCGCTCGTTTTATTCTCATTGAAAGAATCTCTGAAAATGCTGAACTTCTAGGAGAACTTCGTCACTATCTCTGGAAAGAGGGAGAGCTTCATGCGCAAGTTCAAGCTGGAAAAGAGGAGCTTGGGAACAATTATAAAGATTACTTTCAGTTTCAAGAACCGATTCACAAAATTCCCTCTCATCGGGCTTTAGCACTTCTTCGAGGAAGAAATGAAGATATTTTACAGCTCAACCTTAAACTGCCAGAATTACTAGAAGAGGTGCCACTTCAAATAATCACCGATCAATTAGCGCTCACTGCGCCACATCCTTGGCTGAAAGAGACAATCCGTCTTAGCTGGAGAGCCAAATTACATCTCTCCCTCTCTTTAGAGTTGATCAATCAGATGCGTGAAGCGGCAGAGACAGAAGCGATTGCCGTTTTTGCGCGTAACTTAAAAGATCTTCTCCTCGCCTCACCGGCTGGAGAGAAAGCGATTTTAGGAATCGATCCCGGCCTTCGGACAGGATGTAAAGTCGCTGTTGTTGATCGCACTGGGAAATTATTAGAGACTGCGACGATCTATCCTCATGCACCCCACAATCGCTGGACTCAATCCTTAGAGATACTCGCACAGCTTGTCACAAAATATAATCCTCAACTGATCTCTATCGGCAACGGTACGGCATCCCGTGAAACAGATAAATTAGCAGCTGAGCTCTGCAAGCAATTTCCTAAGCTCAATAAAGTGGTCACAAGTGAAGCGGGAGCATCGGTCTACTCAGCATCTGAAACAGCAGCAAAAGAGTTCCCCGATCTTGATGTCTCTCTACGTGGAGCAGTTTCGATCGCTAGACGTCTCCAAGATCCCCTTGCCGAATTAGTTAAGATCGAACCCAAAGCGATCGGTGTTGGGCAATATCAGCATGATGTTAATCAAGTACAACTCAATCGCATGCTCGAAAGTGTTGTGGAAGATTGTGTTAACGCCGTCGGTGTTGATGCGAATACGGCATCCACAGAGCTTCTTGCAAAAGTATCCGGTCTCAATAGCACCACTGCGTACAATATTGTCGCTTATCGTGATGAGAATGGCCCTTTCAAAAATCGTGCTCAACTCAAAAAAGTTCCCCGCTTAGGTCCCAAAACATTTGAGCTTGCCGCCGGATTTCTACGGATTAGAGGAGATCATCCCCTCGATATCTCCGCAGTTCACCCTGAAGCTTATCCTGTCGTAGAGAGAATTCTCCAAAAAAGTGGTAAAAAATTGGAAGAGATTATTGGTAATAGTACTTTTCTTAAGGGGCTTAATCCTCAAGATTATGTCTGTGAAAAATTTGGTCTTCCCACAGTTGAGGATATCTTAGCAGAGCTTGAAAAGCCGGGACGCGATCCTCGCCCTGAATTTATTACCGCGCAATTTAGAGAAGATGTCTCTGAACTGAAAGATCTCAAGCCAGGAATGAAATTGGAAGGCGTTGTGACTAACGTCGCAAACTTTGGGGCTTTTGTTGATATTGGAGTCCACCAAGATGGATTGGTTCATATCAGTGCTTTAGCAGATCGTTTTGTTAAAGATCCCCATGAAGTCGTCAAAGTGGGGGATGTTGTTGAGGTAAAAGTATTAGAAGTTGATATTCCAAGAAAACGAATTGGGCTCTCGATGCGAATGAATGATCCACTTCCACAAGGGGAGAATCACACCTCCGATACCGATACCCACCGAACAAGTAACTCACGAGAAAATAGCGCAAGAAATCACCAAGGAGGCAAAAATCGCAACAGAGATCGTGATTCACAAAATAGAGGCGGATCAATCAGCAATAACCCTTTTGCCGATGCTTTAAAATCTCTGAAAAAACGTTAATCAATGACTGTTAATCAACGGCTGTTAATTAACAGTTGATAACAAAAGATATATTAAAAGCATCGAGTAATGGATATATCTATAAAGAGATCACTCAAGAGAGAAGATCACCTTATTGAGGTGATCTTTTTTCTTAGTGCTCCTCTTTCTTAATAGTGAGTATTCCGCTGATCGCAATAAACGATGACTCAATTCATTTTCATACCCGGCAGATATCTCCTATTCCACAAATCTATCATTCAGTTCTGCTATAATCTGCTCTTAGCTCCAATCTCCTTTAAGGCTTATGATGTTTCATAGATTAAAAATTTTATTACGTAGATCCATAGTGGGATTGACTCTTCTAATAGCAGCATGTACTCCCTCCCACTCTCCTGAAGAGAGTATTCAACTCTTCTATGAATCCCTCAACCAGCAGAACTATCCCGAGCTTCTCTCCCTTTTCAATCTCGAAGAGAAACTAAAAGATCCTGAAGCAGAGGCAGAAGCGTATGAGATTCTAACAATTATTTTCACCGATCTTGCACTCAATATTCAAGAAAAGGGGGGAATTAATAAAATTGAGTATCATACCATCGAATATAACAGTGAAAAGGATCGGGCTATTGTTCGCTATACCCTCTATTACAATGATGGCGATTACCAATTCGATACACTTGTACTCACAAAAGATCATACGGGATTTTGGCAATTAACAATTGGATAAGTGATCACCATTTAGTTCACTCCTTAGCTCACTACGTAGTAAAGCGCACAAATGAAAAAGGTCATAACATTTAACGTTATGACCTTTTTAATGATAACTTCTATAATAAGGAGGTTCAGCAAGAATCTTAATAAGAGATAGAGACTCACGATCGAGCTATTTTCTCTTCTGACTTCTCTTCTAGCTTCTCTTATCCTGCTTCTATTTATATTATTTCTCTTTTGCTCGCTCTAACTTGCGTTTACGCTTCGCACTTCCACGAATCTCTGTGGTTTTTCCTGGACGATTTGCATAAGGATTCTCATTAGTACGATAGAGGATACGAACCGGGGTTCCCACTATCTCAAGCTGCTCACGGAACATATTGCTAAGATAACGAGTGTAGCTATCTTTAACATATTGAGTCCGATTACCGTGAATAATGATCTTCAATGGATTTTTGCCCCCTTGATGCGCATAACGCAACTTCGGTGCATACCCTTTATCCATCGGTGGCTGATGCGCATGAACAGCATACTCTAAAATATTAGAGAGCTCATTTGTAGAGAATTCACGCATCGATTGATCAAATACCTCGATCGCTTGACGGATCACTTGACGTACTCCCTGCCCTTTCAGCGCAGAGATAAAGAGCGGCTCCGTAAAATCGATAAAGGCAAAACGTCTCGCAAAATCTTGTTGAACCCAACTCTTCTCATCTTCATCGAGTGAATCCCATTTGTTAACCGCGAGAACAAGCGCTTTACCAGCTTCTAAAACAGCTCCTAAAAGGGTCGCATCTTGATCCGATAATCCCTCTTTAGCATCAAAGACAAAGACGATAACATTCGCTTTCTCAAGAGCATCTAAACTCTTGATAACGCTAAACTTCTCGATCATATCAGTGACACGGCTACGGCGACGAATCCCCGCAGTATCGATGAGAATAAATTCTCGATCATAAGCTGTAAATGGAATTTCAATACTATCTCGCGTTGTTCCCGGCACATCAGAGGCTAAAACACGCTCTTCTCCCACCATCTGATTAATGAGAGTCGATTTCCCGGCATTAGGACGACCGAAGACCGCCAAACGGATAATATCATCTTGAATCTCTTCAGAGACAACAGCCTCAGGAAATTCAATCTCCTCATAAGCGCGATGAAGTAACTCATATAAACCTTGATTATGGGAGGCAGAAATAGCAATAGGCTCCCCTAAACCCAATGAGTAAAACTCACCAACAATAACTTCAGGTAAAATACCCTCAGCCTTATTAACAACAACAATAACCGGCTTTCCCATTCTCCGAAGACGATCTGCGATCTGCTCATCAAAAGCCGTAACACCTGCCCGACCATCAACAATAAAGAAGATAAGATCTGCTTCTTCAGTGGCAATCCAGACCTGTTCTGCAATGAGATTATCCATCTGATTATCATCACCTGATAATCCACCGGTATCCAATACATTATAGGGACGATCACCTACTCGCCCTTCACCATATTGGCGATCACGAGTTAAACCAGGTTGATCGGCAACTAACGCATCTCTTGTTCGCGTTAATGCATTAAAAATTGTCGATTTTCCTACATTGGGACGCCCTACTAGCGCAATAAGTGGTTGTGACATCCTTTCCCTTATACTAATTAATATCGAATCAAAATATCGTATTTATATCGAAACTTTATAAAGTGTACCTGAGTAATCGAGCAGATAGACACTGCCATCGATCTCTCTAATATCCCATAAAAATCCTGTTGACCCTACTTTTGTAGTGCCTTGAAGTATTCCTGTTGTTGCATCAATAACATGGACATATCCTTCAAAATCACCTACAACAATACGATTTCGCACGATCACAGGCTTCGTTAAATTGCGCCCTCTTAAATCGAGGTTTTGCCACACTGACGCTCCATTTTGAGCGTTCAATGCTTGAATTGTACTATCTCTCTCTACAGAGATCACACTCTCACCAGTATAAGCTAGTCCCGCATAGACACCTTTACCAGCTTGCCATAACTTACGTCCATCATGCGTTAAAGCTGTAACACCTGCTAAATATTGTCCCACAAAGATCCGCTGTGGCGATACAATAATCGCGGCGTCAACATCTCGCAATCCCCCCATATAGCTACCATTTTGAGGCTGACTAAGAACTCTACTCCAGATCTCAGCTCCTGTTTCGGCATTAATTAAAGAGAGTGTACCCGTATCGCCGGCAATTAAGATATTACCATTAAGGAATGTCGGAGGCGCTGCACCTCGAACCGAGAACTCTGAGCGTGGGAAGAGGTAAGCCCACTCCTCACTACCATCTTGCAGATTAAATGACTCTACCGCACCAAAGAGGGTTCGTACAATCGCTAATTGACCACTTCCGACAGGAGGTACAGCAGGAACACCTAACAGTTTTTGACGCCAAACTTGCGCACCATTGGAGGCTGAAAGCGCCTCTATATGCCCATCTTGCGTTCCTACTAAGAGAATGCCTTGACTATAACTAATCCCGGTATAGAGAGGAGATTGCGTCTTAACTTCCCATCGCTTTTGTCCATTATGGCGATCGATAGCAGTCACAACCCCTTTTTGTCCGGCGATATAGAGTGTACCTAAACCATCATCGGCAATATAGAAGCGAAGATTACTCTCTTTTGGGGTTTGGCTACCTGTTTTAATCTGCCAATTCTGGCTCACTAAAGTTGCCGGCACTGTTAAATCCAACTCGGTGGGTGGCGTCAAATTACTTTTACCACGAAGACCACCGGCACAGCCAGCAATCACTAATGATATGATCAAGGTTGTAATGATTTTTTTCATATTGCTTAGAGTCCTATCGAGGATTGATTATTGAGCACTTAAAAGATGCAATTTATCACGCGCATCATCAGGAACAACTTCGCTACTGAGTGCTTCCTCATAAGCGATCTTCGCATCTTCTATCTCACCTAAAGCGCTATAGATATCACCCTCTAATACTTTTCGTAAACCTAAAAACTCTGATGATTGAATCTCTTTTAGCGTCACTAGCGCCTGCTGATCCTCTCCTTGATCAAATTGAACAATCGCAAGACGATAGTTGATCAGATCTTTTAAACCAGGATCATTAAGATCTGCTGTCAAAGCTGACTTTAATAATTTTTCCGCACCTTGGTAATCACCGGCACCATGCGCCTCTTTGGCTAAAAGAAGTGCTGAGAAGATCTGGTAAACCCCCTCATTTTCACTAATGAGTGCTGCACTCTTCCCTAGATCTACGGGCTCATTATCATAAGTTGTTAAAAAGGTATCATAACGATCAAAAGCCTCATTGAGCTTCTGCACCTTATGATGCTTATAATATTCCACGCCACCAATGGAAGCGACCACAACTACCACTAAAAGAAGAAGGTAGCCCGCATTTCTCTTGAGCCAATCGATCAGTACTTCTGCACGTTGCTCATCTGTTTCATATTGATTTAAAGCCATTCAATCTAAACCTTTTGATCTAAAATTAGAAATCACTCTAGTTTACTTCAATTATTTTAATAGGTTAACATCTAATCCTATCTACTCTATATTACCGACTTAGCGCTCTGCTAACTTAGCACGGAGAAATGTCGCTAACTCTGTTCGAGCAATCTCTTCTTGCGCCCCATTCTCTCTGAGATCTTTTAAGATCACAATATCTTGCTCTAACTCATTTTCACCCATGATTAAAGCATATTTTGCCCCTGAGCGGTCTGCTTTTTTCATCTGAGACTTCATACTACCACCACCTAGGTTCGTGATAATTTCTGCATTCTCAATCTCATTTCGTAAAGATTCGACTATTGCGAGCCCTTGAAGGGTTGCCTGCTCTCCAAGAAAGATCGTCGTTAAAAGTGGGGTCGACTCATTCGCTTCAACACCGCAAGCTTGGCAAAGAAGAATGAGACGTTCCATTCCCATACCAAAACCGATTGCCGGCGTTGAGCGTCCACCTAACTCCTCTACCATCTTGTCATAGCGCCCACCGCCACAAACCGTTCCTTGAGAACCGAGTTTTGTTGTCGTCCACTCAAAGACCGTACGTGTGTAGTAATCCATACCGCGAACGATTCTAGGATTAACAATATAAGGAATACCTAAAATATCGAGCTGCTGACAGAGCAGATCAAAATGTTCTTTTGATTCAGGATCTAAATGATCTAGTAGTTTAGGTGCTCCGGCAATAATCTCATTTAAACCAGGATTTTTTGAGTCTAAAATACGAAGAGGATTGGTATAGAGACGGCGCTTACAATCCTCATCGAGTTGATCCATGAAACCCTCAAAGTATTGGATCAATTTTTCACGATATTGAGCACGAGATTCCGCTGTTCCCATCGAGTTGATCTCAAGCTTTACCTCATCTGCAATGCCGAGTCGTTGCCAAAAGCGAGCTAACATCGCTAACATTTCAGCATCAACATCCGGTGTTTCAACCCCAAAAACCTCAACATCTGCTTGATGGAATTGACGATAACGCCCTTTTTGAGGTCGCTCATAACGGAATGCTGGTCCAATCTGCCATAATTTTTGCACCTGATTATAGAAGAGTCCATGCTGAATACCGGCACGAACGATTCCCGCGGTCATCTCAGGGCGTAAAGAGAGACTCAAGCTTTCACTCTGATCAGGAAATGTGTACATCTCTTTCTCAACAATATCGGTCACTTCACCAATTGAACGTGTAAAGAGACGAGTCTCTTCTAACATCGGTGTCCGAATTTCACAATAACCATACTCGGCAAAGAGTGAACGGAGATGTCCTTCAATTGTCTGCCAATAACCAATTTCAGCAGGTAAGCAGTCGTGCATTCCACGCAATGCATTAATTTTATTACTCATTACTATTTCCTAATGATATTTAAAGATATTGTCCTGAATTGAGCGAAAAACGGATCGATACAGCCTCTTCAGTTAAGGGCTTATAATGATACTCTGGAATCGGCGCTCCATTTACCATTATTCTATCAATAACTGCCGGATTCCCTAAATATATCTCAAAAATCCCTTGCCCTTCTAACTGATACTGATCACCTCGTTTCAGTACCTTGTTGGCAATCTGGCGCCCCTTCTCATCCTCAACCCCTAAAGTTGTAATATCTTGTGCCACAATTGTGACGATCGCTTTCTCTTCTAAAAGGGTCTGTAGAGTGCTAATTGAGGCCTCTTTTTCTGCTTGCAGTAGAAGGTTCTGCTTAAGAGCGCCTAATAGATTATCCCCGGCATCATCTGCCACAACAAGAGCATTGAGAGCCCCCTCCTCTTCTTTCAGCGCTTGATACTCACGCTTCAACTTTAAAAGCTGTTTTCCAGCAACAATACGACTTAAAAGGGGGTAGTAACCACTCTCCCGATCATAGAGTGAGAGCTTCTTAGATTGCAATGCCGCCAATTGCTCTTCAAAGCTTTTAGGAATAATAAGCCCTAATCGAACGCTATTGGGAGATTGATAGAGATAGTCGATATGCTTTTCTGGGATTATAAATTGTGATGAGACCGTTTTTGAACCTAAATCGATAAGTGGTAATTTATCATCAGTCAAGAGCGGGGCATAATTTCGAAGCGCTTTTCCTAAAACAGCATAATTTCCCGAACGTTGATACTCCTCTCGCGGTGAAGTAAGCGCGGGAAGCATCGCTTCAATATTCAGTTCACTTTGTAGATCTAACCTTACAAGATGGGCATTTTCTGGATCTTCTGAAAAGGCATCACTCTCTAGATGTAAAAGAGATTCTGTTCCATGAACCTCATTAACCATTAAATCTTGTTGCTGCTGTGTTGCATCGAGCAGAATCTCCTCAAAGCTCTTCTCTTCATAAGAGGTTAACTCCTTCTCTTTAAGATTATACTCAAGCTCTAAAGAGGGGAGTCGCTCATTAGGAAGAGAGACTGCTCCTTGCCCTTCAGTAGATAACTTCTCTCTAAAAGGGGAAGGAATCATACCACTCTGATAGAGATAGGCAAAGATCGCTAAGAGCACTAAAACAAAGAGAAGATAATACTTAAAATTATTTGAGCGCTTCTTCTCTTCTACCTCAAGCTTCACTTTTGAGGTCTCATAAAATCCTTGACTCTTAGGGTCTAAACCATCTGAGAGCGCCTCAACACTGGCACTAAAATGGGGATCATCAACCCCTAAAAATTGGATATATTTTTTGAGGTAGTTTTTTGCATAGAGAAGCGCCCCAATTTCACGATAATCACCACTCTCCATCGCTTCAACAAGCGCGGGTCTTAATGATAATACACGTGAAACTTGCTCTATTGATAAGCCCTTTTCTAATCGGATCTCTCTTAGCTTTGCGCCTAGTTCCTGTGCATTCATGCTTTCCTCTTCCTCATCTTTCATTAAAACGCCCTATCTGCAGATAAAAGCTATCAGTATAGCGCGCCACTATTTCTATTTTGATGTCTCTATATGACACTATAAGACACTATTTTGTCATCTGAAACTGCTCGACTAATGCATTTCTATAGCGATCAATATCTGCTTGATTGCCCCTCTTTTCCGCTAAGATAAGTGCTAAACGCAGACTCTCTTCTGTATAACCATTGAGATCATTAAAATGAAAGATTGCGCTCTCGGCCGATTCATATTGTGCTAATTTATAGTCGAGCTTTGCTTTAATTAGATAGCTATCAGCATAATCGGTATCGAGTTGTAACGCTTTATTAAGGGCATCTGTGGCTTGCTGATACTTCCCATTATCGAGATAGCACCTTGCCGCCTCACTATATAGACGAGATTTTACAATCGTCGGATACTGATCCTTTGCCATAGAGATAATACCATCTCCCCCCGTGACATAACACATTAATACCCCATAATTTTTGATCGCCGTATCATAATTGGGATTTAATTGAATCGCTCGTAAAAAATAATCAGCCGCCAACGTCACTCTCCCTCGCCTTTCATGGATCACTCCTAACCCATTATAAGCATCGGGAAAGTTAGGATTGTCTATCACTAATCGCTCGAGCTTCTCCCGTGCACTTTTATAATGCCCTGACTCAATATAGTAGAGACTCAACTCATACTGCTTCTGATCCGTTAAAGAGAGCGCCTCTTGATCGAGATAAGTTGTTAACGCCCCCGATCCTCCTATATGAGCACATCCTATTACTCCAAAGGCGATCATTATTAATAATACGTTTTTTAACAACGCTCTTCTCAACAGTCGACTCCTTTCATCAATTTCCTATATCACTCTCTCTTAGCGCAGAAAAGAGATCACGAAATAACACGGTAACTAGATAAAGTTAGGTCATGATTCTCAATATCATGAAATATCATGAAATATCATGAAATGTCAGCAATATCATGAAGCGTAAAATAGATGTCACGATCTCAATGAAGATCAGATGATCGACAAGTGGTGAGTAAATAATGATTAAAAAGAGAAGATGGGGAAAATATAGGGAAAAATAGAGGGAAAAAATCGATAGAGAGAGAACAAAAAAGAGCGCATCACAATGATAACGCTCTCTTTAAAAACTGACCTTACGGTAACGCTCCCAATGCCTTCCGATGCTTCTTAATATCTATTGCTAAGAAGCTTCATTGATAAGAAGCGAATAAAAGATCTCAACTCTCAATCATCTATCCTTCAGTCACTTCACTCTGACCGGTTCGTTTCGTACGATCCTTGACCTTCCCTGCTAATTGACCACATGCCGCAGCAACATCATCACCACGCGTCTTACGAGTCATCACAACAAGCCCATAACTCATAAGAATCGAACGGAAGCGATCGATCTGTTGACGCTCTGTTGTCTTATAATCAACACCATCAAAAGGATTGAAAGGAATTAAGTTTACTTTTCCCGGGATATTACGGATCAAGCGAGCTAAGGCATGGGCATCTTCATCACGATCATTAATATCTCGTAGAAGAACATATTCCCAAGTAATCTTCTTATTTGTGCCATCAATATAGTTACGGCATGCCGCTAAAAGTTCCTTAATAGGGTACTTCTGATTGATCGGCACCAACTCATCTCTTAATGAATTATAGGGTGCATGCAGAGAGATCGCTAAAGCGACATCAATATCCTCTTTTAAACGGTAGAGTGCCGGCACAACGCCTGAAGTACTCAAGGTCACGCGTCGTTTTGAGAGCCCAAAACCGTAATCATCGAGCATAATATTCATTGCTGCGACAACATTACGGTAATTTAAGAGCGGCTCCCCCATCCCCATAAAGACAATATTAGTCACTTTTCTAGGGGTAAAGTTATCGATCTCTTCAAAGTCATTGAGCAGTAACTTTGCAATCATCAATTGCCCAATGATCTCTTCAACGGCTAAATTTCGATTAAAACCCTGTTTTCCAGTTGCACAGAAAGAGCAATCGAGCGCACAACCTACCTGTGATGAAACACAGAGCGTTCCTCGATCATCTTCTGGAATATAGACCATCTCAATTGAGTTACCGGAATCTAAACGGATCAACCATTTTCGCGTCCCATCTTCTGATAGATGATCCATGATCACCTCGGGAAGTGAGAGTGTTGTGATCCCTTTGAGCTTCTCTCGTGTCTTTTTTGAGATATCGGTCATCTCATCAATCGAACGCACCCCTTTATGATAGAGCCACTTCATGATTTGGGTCGCTCTATAGGGCTTCTCTCCGATTGAGAGGCAAAATTCTTTTAAGTCGGCAAAAGTGAGGCTATAAAGATTAATCAGATCGCTCTGATGCTTCATATCTTCAACTTTTACTTCAATGTCAATATCTAACATAGATATTTAAAGTCCTTCTATTACTATCAATACGCCCGCAATATCGATCATATATAACAATACTCAATATTGCGGGTCGGTACTGCTCTTTAGTACTTAACGATTATGCACACACTTTAGGTGCTGCAACTGCGTTAGGACCAAAGAAGTATTCAATTTCTACTTTCGCTGTTTCAGGTGCATCTGAACCGTGAACAGCATTCGCATCGATTGATTCTGCATAGTCATGACGAAGAGTACCTGCTAATGCATCTTTAGGATTTGTTGCACCCATAAGATCACGATGTTTAGCAATCACATCATCACCTTCTAATACAGAGATCACAACAGGACCTGAGATCATGAATTCAACTAAATCGTTGAAGAATGGACGCTCTTTGTGAACTGCGTAGAAACCTTCAGCTTCTTCACGTGTTAAGTGAGTCATTTTTGCTGCAACAATCTTAAAACCTGCTGCTTCAAAACGTGAATAGATTGCACCTACTAAGTTTTTAGCAACTGCATCTGGCTTGATAATCGATAATGTCTGTTGTTTGCTCATAATTTACTCCTAAAATCAATAAATCGGTCGATAAAGCGGCTTAGTCTACCATATTTAGCAACTTTACACCCAAAATTTAATGTGCCGATACCGCCCCATCTTCGATCTCTCGACCATAGACCAATTGAGTAAAAAGAGTCGCTAACTGCTTCATTGCAGAAACAGAAGGAATCTGTGTATAAAAGCCAAATATCTCATAAACATGATGATTCTTAACGGCATCAACGCGGGAGAGAAACTCCCAGCGGGGAGAGAGCTGTTTTACAATTAATTGATCTCGCATTAAAGCATGATCCTCTACCGCACCATTAAGGATAAAGATCCATTCAGGATTGAGGATAGAGATCGCTTCTCGCGTTAACTCCGGCGCATTGAGCGATCCTAAATAGACATTGCGCATACCAAGTGTCTCCAACAGCTCTCCATGAAAACTGCGGCCAGCGGCTAATTTGGGCAAAATAGTTTCAGCATGATCGCCATAGTTATAGAGAATCAATACGCGAGGTGCCTCCTGATTGAGTGCTTCAATGGGTATTAAAGCCGCGAGTTGATCTTTCAATGTCTGAGAGTGAATCTCCATCTCCCCCTCACAATAGTGCCCCATCTCCTGCTTTGCAGCTTCAATCTCTTCAATGGTATCGAGCGCATAGACACGATTTTTAATTCCCAAAGTTGTTAATCGTTCTGAGATGGGATTATTCACATTCCCCTCAAGAAAAACAATATCGGGCTTCAATGAGACCACTTTCTCAATATTGAGATCAAAATAACCACCAATAATCTCGCGCTTTTCTGTTGACGGCAGACGATCATAACGGGTTGCACCAACAATGTGCTCTTCTAACGCCAACTCCACCAACATATCACTCAATGCCGGCGAGATAGAGACAATTCTTTGACACTGAAGGCTCTCCCCTTTAGGGATAGTCATCGTTGCGGCAAAGGCAGGAGCAAATAGCATGATCAGCAGAATGCCGGCAACAACTAATTGGACAATATTGGCGATATAGCAAAAACGGAGTTTGAGCCTTTGCAGAGATGCTTGTATGAGGGCTTGTACCACTAACGCAGCCTTATTATTCATAATGTTATCGATCCACACACTTTTGTAATGAGTTTATAAATTTATGAGCTAGTCAACTAATCAATCAGTCAACTTATAATTACATAAGTTCTCAAATTAGCCCATCAAAAAAGTGCTATTCCAACGCTGAAATAGCACTCTCTCAATACTACTTTAAGTACTTACAAAACAATATCCTAAAGAGAGATATTGACGCCAAGATAAGCTGTTCGCCCCTTTTCACGATAGCCACGCGCAAATTCATAATCCTTATTAAAGAGGTTTTGGATCTTTGCATCCACCTCAAAGGTATTATTGATTTTGTAACTGCCGGCGATGTCGAAGAGTGTAAATGCATCAAGCTTTACATTAGGCTTCCCGAAAACAGCATCCTCTCGTTGACTATAGTAGATAGCCGATGCATTAAGCGTTAAATTTTGAATCGGCTGATAAGTTACGTTCGCTGTAATTTGATGTTTGGGGCGACGAATCATCTGTTCATACTCCCCTCCCTCTGATCTCTGTTTCGCATTAAGATAGGTATAACTTGCAGATATGGCTAATTGATTAGTTAAGGCTATAGAACCTGCTATTTCAACCCCTTTAATCTTCGCTCTATTTAAATTTTCATATTTGTAGTTATTTTTCGAATTTCCTACAATCATATTTTTATAATCAGTATAAAAATAATTGAGTGATACCAGACTATTGGATGAAGGTCTTAATTCAACGCCCAAATCATAACCACGGCTAGTTTCCGGTTTTAAATCTCTATCTCCATATATTGGAACATATAATTGATAGATCGTCGGCGTTGTAAATCCTGTCCCGAAACTTCCTTTAACAGCGAGCATCTCATTGACATTATAACGAGAAGTTAAACGATAAGTGGTTTTACTTCCAAAAATAGAGTTTTTATCGTAACGAATTCCCACAGTATTAAAGAACTTATCTGCAAAATCGAGCGATTGTTCTACATAGATACTCTTCGTATTTTGTGAGTGATCTAAGCGACTATTATCTGATCCTTTATCGTGATGATACGCTACTCCAAAACGGGTGGAAAAGTCTTGATAGAAGGTTAACTCGTTATCAAAATTAAGAGTTTGAGTTTTTCCTCTAAAACGGGAATGACTGATCTTCTCCCCAATTTTAACGGGTATTGTTTTCATCCAGTCAGGATCTGTCGGTTTCCAGTTAGGATTAGGGTCATATCTATTAACATCTTCCCCCGAATAACTATCTCGATCTAAATTCACTACACCATAAGAGAAGGTTGAGCTCCATTGGTCCTCAAAAAACGAACCGTTAAGCCCTACTCTTCCTGTAAAAATTTTCGACTTATTATAATCATTATAAGGAGTTACATTGTATAAGTTATCAAATTCATCATAACGATTGTTATAGGTGAAATCTAAATCGACATCTAAGTTATCATTCAAAATATAATTAAAACGCCCTGATAGTTGGCGGTTTTTATTTCGATCTTTATCGTAATCATTCTGAGGCTTATTAGGTGTATCCGTAGTCACGTCAATACCACGAGTATTATAGAAAAGCCCGCTTAAAGAATAACGCAGATCACCTACTGACCCTGTCGTTGTTGCACCTACCTGAATCGTTTCATGAGAACCTGCCATAATACGAAAACGTGTGCCGGGATTATTTAAATCATTAGTGAAGATCTGAACAACACCCCCCATAGCAGAACTACCATAGAGCGCACTTTGAGGTCCTTTTAATACCTCAATACGATTAACATCTAACAACTGTCCTAAAAGAGCATAGTTAAAGTTATGATTAGTCCCCATCGGGTCAGATACCGGCACTCCATTGATTAAAAGTAACGTATTACTACTGCCTCGTAGATAGAGCGAGCTCGGTCCAGTAGGTCCATTTTGACTTAAAATAACGCCAGGCTGATGCGCTAAAGCATCAACCGCACTATTGTATTGCCGTGTTTGAATCTCCTTTTCTGTAATAACGATACTCTGTGTACCAACTTCATTAAGGAGCGCCGGCGTGCGTTTGGCGGTAAAGATAATCTCTTCATCATGATTTTCCGCCATCACCTTATCGGCAAGTGCCGGCGTCAATAGAAAGGATGAAATAAGAAGAAGTGCCGGAGCACCTTTATTCAAAAAAGGAGTATTCATATATGCCTCTTAAACCTCGAGAGTAGTAGAAGCTAGGTGGTATCTGACTGAAGTCTAACGACATCACAGTGGCGGGTCCGTGAGGGATTTTCACCCTGCTTCCCAAAGCCTAGCCTATTTAATAAGTGGATAAATTGATCAGTTTTAATAAACCTAGATCAGTCATTCTCAATCTATAGCAATAAAAACATTTATTGATTTGAGCAGAAATGATTGAGCAGAATCGATTTCGCAAACTTCTGCCGGAGATAGTATTAACAAAGTACTCTAGAGATGCAAAGAATTTATTAAAAAACCTTTTTAAAACACTGATAGATGACTTGTAACAAGAGGTTATGATCCCCTCTTATTTCGAGATGGCTTTACAAAACGATCTCGATGCCCCCCTTTAAGGAGAAGATAGAGGAAGAAGGGAGCACCTAAAAGAGCGGTAATAACCCCCACCGGAATCTCTGAAGGGCGTAAAATAAGAGAGCCTATTGTATCGGCAATCACTAATAACCCTCCCCCCACAAAGATCACGCCCCAAAAGAGATAACGATGATCACTGCTTCCTAACATTCGTTTCACTAGATGGGGAACTACCATCCCGACAAAACCTATCGGCCCGGCAATAGCAACAAAGAGAGCCGTCATCAAACTTACAACTAAAAAGAGAATCTGCATCACACGAACAGAATCAACTCCTCTTGAGAGCGCCACCTCATCTCCTTGCTGCAATAGATTAAGGGGAATAAGCGAGCGAAAGATAATGATTGATGAAAAACTCATTATTAGCAGTAATTGCCATAGATCATTTAGAGAAATTAAAGAGAGCCGCCCCATCATCCAACTCATCATCGCTAATGCAGAGGATGAACGACCCAAAGCTTGAAGTAGCATCAAAATACTTGAGATAAAGAAGGTTAAGATCACCCCCATCAGTAATAGTTTGATAGGAGAGTGCCCAGTTCGAAAATTCACCTGATAGATAATAATCGTCACGATAAGGGCTCCGATAAAAGCAAAGATCGTCAAACCGGTCACAATTCCCAATGAGAAGGAGATCCCCCAATAGATATAGATAGCCGCTCCTAAACTTGCCCCTGCCGCTACCCCTAATGTGAAAGGTTCTGCTAATGGATTTCGTAAAATCGCTTGCAATACTAAGCCGGCAAGTGCCAACCCAGCACCAATCAGCCAGGTCGCAACCGCTCGAGGGAAACGCAGTTGCCAATAGAGCTCAGCTCCCTCTCCCCAAGGAAGAAGAAATATGAGCCCAAATGAGGGCATTATGATCAATAAAATAAGGCTCAGAGCCCCTAAAAAAATGAGTCTATCTCTGATGCTTTTATCGATTTTAGCAATCTCTGATAGTCGCGCCACACCTACTCCTTAAAAGTCTTAAAAATAACATCGCTTCTCTTCATAAATCACCTCTTCAAAAGCATAATCAAAGAGAGCATGAAGTAATGATTTCGATAAAACCTCTTCCCTTAACCCAAAGGCTACAACGCTCCCCGCTTTGAGCGCGAGAAGGTGGCTATAAGCATCGAGCATATTAAGATCATGGGTGATCGATAAAATGGTCTTCTCAGAATCGAGCGCAATCAACTGGTTGATCGTCTCTCGATGTTTGGGATCTAATGCGGCACTCACCTCATCAAGTAAAATTAGGGGAGTCTCTTGCGCTAATGCACCCGCCATATAGACCCGTTGCCGCTCTCCACCACTTAATGTCGATAACTTTCTTCCGGCAAATTGAAGAGCATCACAACGCTGCAGTGACGATTTAATAATCTGATAATCTGATCCGCCGGCTAATCTGCTATTGCTAGTTGAAGTGCGACTTAAAGAGTGTGGATAACGGCCTAACTCACACCATTCCCAAGCGGTAATCTCCTCATCGATTTGCTGTTGTTGAGCGATATAGCTCATCTGCAATGCCCGCTCCCTTAAAGAGAGTTGCTCAAAACGGTAACCATTAATCTCTAAAGTGCGATAATCTGCCGGAATTGCCGAGATTAATGCCTTCAGCAGAGTGCTTTTCCCTGAACCATTAGGGCCGATGATCGCCATCTTTGCTCCTTTTGGAAGAGAAAAGGAGATATCGGAGAGAATTGTTTCTCCTGTAGATAACATTGCCGTCAATGCTTCAACTTTTAACATCACTTGCTTACCAATCATTGTCTACCGTAATTGAAATCGAATCGGTTTTAGTTTGATCCTTTGGGATGGGAGCTCCTTCATCTGGCTCTTTTTTAATGCTTTCTCAACAGATGCAATAGCACAGCGATCAAGACGTCCATACCCCGAGCTCTTCAGCACTATCACTTCAATATGCCCCCCTTTCAGCTGCAATGCTAACTCAACCGTACCCTCTTCACCCCTTCGTTTTGAAGCCTCTGGATAGCAACCTTCAATATTGTAGAGAATAGTATTCATCAAAGATTGAGCAAATAGATCGCCACTTCTTCCTTCACTCTCACTCCGCTCAATCACCGGCGCTTCTTGGGAGAGTGATTCTGATTCGATATGTCGCTTTTGAGACGAAGGGTTCTTCTTCAACTCAAGCTTTCCCTTCTCCTGCCGTGGCTGAAGATCACTCTTTCTGCGGTCATCACTTTCACGACGCTGTTTTGCAATATTTGAAGAAGAATCTATCTGCTTCTCTCTCTCTTCTACAGACTTTCTCTTCTCTATCACTTCCACCTGTGCATCTTTAGATTCTGTGACGGCAATAAGGGAGAGGTCCGACGCTCTATTATTTTCCGGTAGCAATAAGGGCGCTTGATCAACAATCCGATTTATCACCTTATCATCGCTCTCTCTTTCCAATCTCGATCTCGATTCCGATTCCGATTCCGATTCCTCTACAATCTTCTCTAAGAGGGAGTTATGACTCAATAGTTGAACCGATAGATATTGTTCCCCTTCGATCGTTCCGGCATTGTGTGCTAGAGCGAGCGAATCTACTTTAAAAGAGAATAGCAATAGTAAGAGTAATCCTCCATTTAAGAGTAATGATGCCAAAATTGCGATCACAACCACTATACGCTTTATCATCCCCCTTCTTACCCACCTAATAGCGTTTGAAAACGCTGATAATCTTCTAGATATTGCACGCCACTCTCCATCTGAAATGTCAGATAAGTTAAATATCCCCAACCGAGAAGGCTCGATAGAAGCCATAATAGCGCAAGGGTAAAAAAGAGATAGTGAAGAATTTTTAAGAAAATAATAAAGATCAGTTGAAAAGTAGAGGTATAGCGCTTCTCATCTAGAGAGGAAGAGGCGGGAAAAAGTAACGGCAAGATCAGAACCAAGAGATGCAAAAGAGAGAGCAACTGAAAACGCCATGCACCCTCTTTTAATAAAAGGATCCAACTCTGAGGAATTATTTGAGAGAAATTCTCCCCATTCGCGGTTTGTGAAAAGCGCTTAATCGCGGCTATCATCTGCAGAAAGTTGGTCTCTACAATGGTATTGGTGAGCACTAAAATTAATTCAGCAGCGGAGAGATAAAAGAGAAAAAGAGGTAGAAAAAAGAGTCCCTTTAGCATCGGTGAAAGTCTACTATCTCGTATTCGTAGTAGATAGAGAATTCCGAAGCTTAAAAAAAAGAGCATCACAATAACTAAGTAGAAATTTCGTTCTAGTATCAGGTTAGCAATGCCCCTTAAGAGTTTTTGTGGCGACTCTGCTACATCAGCATAGTGGTAGAGAAAGAGTGCAAAGAACGATAAAGCCATCAGAGAGAGGATAAAGTATCCTTCAATAAATCCTCTTCGTCCGATAGGTACAACCATTCGAGCCATAATCTGCCTCATAACTCGACAAATAGCAATCCCGCTATCTGCCAAGTTTGCTCCCCTGCTAATGGCTTTTTTAGATCCATATTCCAACGTGTTTATACCACCGCTTATGCCATCTTTATTGATTTCATTATGCATAGAATCTCTCATCGCTCTAGCCCATCGAGCATGGCCTGTAATCCGGCAAGCGTATCTGCCGTATTTTGGCGCTGAGCCTCTTTTGATGGCATCTTGCCATCGGTATACCAGACAATATTCTCTTCCGGCAACTCCTCTAAAAAGCGGCTCATCTTACAAGACTCCCACTCACCATAACGCCGGCGCTGCCGACAGAAAGTGATCTCCAATTTTCTCCGGGCTCGGGTTACACCCACATAGAAGAGTCGACGCTCCTCTTCAACCATATCACTATCGATACTATTTCGATGCGGAAGCAGATCCTCCTCCAATCCCACCATAAAAACATAGGGGAACTCCAATCCTTTAGCGCTATGGAGCGTCATTAACGTCACAGCATCTGCCTCTTCCTCTTCTCGTTGATTTTCTAAAATAGAGATCAAAGTTAAGTGGGAGAGTATTTCACCCAAACTCCCCTCTTCGCCGGCAAACCACTCTCTTAATGCATTAACACTATTCAATTTTCGCTCAAATGATTTAGGAGAAGTTGCTTGATCTCGTAGATGTTCCTCATAACCGATATCGGTAATCAACTTATCAAAGAGTTTCTCAACATGATTTTCATAACGACTCAGTGAACGAATTTGGGCTGCAAACTGAGCACATTTGTGCCCTGCTCGTCCAATATAACTTGCTAAATGGGGGTGCTCTAATGTCTCAAAGAGAGAGAGATGGTTTTCTGCGGCAAACTCTGTAATTTTTTTGAGCGTTATCGCCCCAATCTCTCTTTTGGGGATATTGATTACCCGTAACAAAGAGGGATCATCCGCTGGATTACTAATGAGCTTGAGATAGGAGAGAAGATCTTTAACCTCAGGCTGTTGAAAAAAACTAGTTCCTCCAACCACTTTAACCGGTACACCGCGCATACGCAGTGCCATCTCAAAGATTCGTGCTTGATGATTGCCTCGGTAGAGAACAGCAAAATCACTGTAATTAGCACGATTTAACATCACATGATGCACGATTGTCGTTGCAATATATTCGCTCTCTGCCTCGGCACTCTTAAAGTCGCGAATTTCAATCTTCTCCCCATCCCCTAATGTGGACCAAAGTGCCTTCTCATAGATATGGGGATTGAGTGAAATCACATGGTTTGCAGCTTTAAGAATATGGCCTGTTGAGCGATAGTTCTGCTCAAGCTTAATAAGGGTTAGATTGGGAAAATCGACCCGCAATTGATGTAAATTTTCAGGTCGTGCGCCTCGCCATGCATAGATCGACTGATCATCATCCCCCACAACAGTTAAGTGGTGATGATCCCCGATCAGTAACTTCACCAGCTCATATTGACACATATTGGTATCTTGATATTCATCGACGAGCAGATAGCGAATCTCCTTTTGCCAGTGATAACGAACATCAGGAAATTTCTGCAGTAACTGTAGTGGCAGAAGAATGAGATCATCAAAATCGATGGCATTATAGGAGAGAAGCTGAGTCTGATAACGATCATAAAGCTCCACAAGAGAGCTCTCAAATGGATCTAAAGCGGCATTACGAAGCGCCTCTAAACTCTGTAGATCATTCTTCCATGAAGAGATACGATCTAATGCTAAACGAATCGTTTCCGCATCACTCTCCATCAAGGATTCCATCAATTGTGTACTATCTTTCTGATCATAGATAGAAAATCCTGGGCGCAGACCGATCAACTTCCCATGCTTTTTTAAGATAGAGAGCCCTAAGGTGTGGAAGGTAGAGACGCGCACTTTACGACCCCGTTCCTTCCCCATTGTTCCGATCAATCGATCCGACATCTCCCTTGCTGCTTTATTGGTAAAAGTCACAGCATAGATTGATCGCGGATCGTAATAGTGCTCATCAACCAGATATCTGATTTTTTCGGTAATAACACGCGTCTTTCCTGAGCCTGCACCGGCTAATACCAATAATGGTGTTTTAATATGCTTAACCGCACTTGCCTGTTCCGGATTGAGTTTCATTGTTACCCTTTATTACTCTATAAACTCTCTATAAACTCTTTAAAAAATCCTTAATAAACACTCATCAGAGCCCTAAATTACTCGCGCTTGGAGAAGGTGATGCATATTGATCACACCTACTACTTTCCCCGCTTCAACAACTGGGAGTGCCGTAATTCTCTTAGTCTCCATTAAATGCACGGCATCCACGGCTAAAGCATCGGGCGCAATAATATAGGGAGTACGCGTAATACAATCACCTAATGTGAGCTCATGAATATCTCGACCTGTCATCAAAGAGCGACGAAGATCCCCTTCTGTAAAGACACCTAAAAGCATCTGTTGATGATCAATAGCGACTGAAACGCCTAACGGTTTTTGGGTCATTGCTAAAAGAGTATCGGTTAATGTAGTGGATTCTGGAAGCGCCGCAAGCTCTTCAAAAGGCGCCATAATATCGGCAACACGCAGAAGCAATCTGCGACCTAATTTGCCACCAGGATGAGAGAAGGCAAAATCTTCTGAGGTAAATCCTCTCATCTCTAATAGCGTTACTGCCAATGCATCTCCCATCGCAAGCGCCGCAGTTGTACTCGCTGTCGGTGCTAAATTGAGAGGACATGCCTCTTTCTCAACCTTCACTAAAAGGTGATAATCGGCTGATTTTGCTAAGGTAGAGTCTTGATTCCCCGTTATTGCTACAAGTGGAATATCTCTTCGGGAGATAATGGGTAAAATCGAAATAATCTCATCGGTTTCACCAGAGTTAGAGAGCGCAAGAACTACATCTTCTTCAGTAATCATGCCAAGATCACCATGACTTGCTTCCGCGGGATGGAGAAAAAAGGCAGGAGTGCCGGTACTCGCCATCGTCGCCGCAATTTTATTGCCAATGTGTCCTGACTTGCCCATCCCCGTCACGACAACGCGACCGCGACAATCTTTCAGAAGATCACAAATTTGTAAAAAATTCTCATCAATCTCTGATTGCAATGCCAATACAGCATCTGCTTCAATTGTTAATACATTCTTTGCATGGGTAAGATATATCTCTCGTTGCGCATCCATATATGGCTCTCTCCTGAATAAGATTTTATTAATGGGATTAGTGAAAATAACCGAACCAATCGAACTAACCGAACCAGTTCCAATTAGTCAAATTAACCGAATTAACCCAATTAACGAATTACCAATTAACAAATTAAGGGGGCGTTAATATTCATCCTATGAGTGAATTTTTATTGAACGCCTCACTACTTCGCCAATGAGTATGTCATTTAAATTGATGCAATTATAGCGCAACAAAAAAAGCATAACTGAAAGATCCTTTTTATTCTACAGAGAATTGACTACACTCCGTTATTAGAAATACCACTATCTACTATTTTTACACCTACTCATTAACTATCAGTCATTTTTAACTTCAATAAGATCCATTACGACATCCTCTCATATAAAACTCACATAAAAGGGTTTCCTGAAGTGCTTCATGAGGTGCTTATAAAACAGATAAAAAATAGATAAGAAAACAGGTAGGGGAAATAGATAATTCATTATAAATATTGCAAACTTTTACAAATATTACATAAAAGCAATATTTTTATTGTCGTTTAAGAGATGATTGAGTAAACTAAGCGACACAATTATCAGATCATCATCAATTAATGATCCGCAATAGATAATGCCAATCGATCATGCCAATAGGTGATTATTGGACCATTTATTGGATCATTTATTGGATCATTTATTGGTATTCATAGTAAAAGAGCGTAATTAAGTATGACAAATCAGACTCAAAATATTGACACAGTCGTGCTCTACAGCACATTAGATTGTCAACTCTGCGAAGCTGTTGAAGAGCGTTTACAAGCTGAAGGTATTCAATATCACTATATCGATATTGTTCACGATGATGCATTAGTAGAGCGTTATGGTTGGTTTATTCCTGTCATTAAATGGCAAGAGGAGATCTACAAAAGTCCTCTCGATCTCGATACGATCATCGAGAGAATAAAAAAGAGCTCAAAATAGATTTCCGAAGTAAACCTCTAAAGCCTGTTTTCAAACTAAGAAATTCATCGACCCTCATAATAGACACCGTATAAGTTAAGGAATCTGCGATGCTAATTGATCTCTATGTAAAAAACTTCGCCATTATTGAAGAGTTGCAACTCGATTTCTCACCTAATTTAACTGTTATTAGTGGTGAGACCGGCGCGGGAAAATCTTTAACGGTCGATGCTCTCTCAATTGTATTAGGCGGAAAAGCAGATAGCTCAATGATCTATCAGGGCGAAGCGCAAGGTGAGGTCATTGCAACGTTCGATATCTCTAAGATTCCAAGAGCAAAAGCGTGGTTAACTGAAAACTCTATCGGCTTTGATGATGATCTCTGTATTCTTCGTCGTGTTATCTCTAATAATGGTCGAACCCGCGGATTTATCAATGGTCGCGCTATGCCACTTCATGCGCTAAAGAGTATCGGTGAGCGTTTAGTCGATATCCATGGTCAACATGCGCATCAATCTTTAACCCGCGCTAATGCTCAGCGTCATCTTGTCGATCAATATGCCGGTTGTCTAGAAGAGGTGAATGAACTTGCCATCTTCACTCGAGAGATGCAGGAGTTAGAGAGTAAACTCAATGAGCTTAAAAACCGGGATGAGAGCACACAAGATCGCATCAACTTTTTAAAGTTTCAATTAGCAGAGTTCAATAGCATAAAGCCACAAGAAGGTGAGTGGGAAACGATCAATGAACGCTTCGATCATCTTAATAACTTTGAGCTGAGAATTGCCGCTCTAGAAGAAGCAATCAACTACTTAAGTGATGATGAAAATGGTATCACCAGGAAGTTAGCACAACTAGAACAGTCACTACAAACCATCGAAAACTTCGATCCTTCTGTAAAAGATATTAAAGAGATGATCAACAATGCGCTTATTCTCTGTAGTGAATCGGAAAATGAGCTCAATGCCAAAATGGATCATGAGGGATTTGATCAAGAGGAGTTACGACAGGTCGAAAGCCGCATGCAAGAGCTCAATAGTTTAGCGCGTAAACATCGGATCGACCCTCTCAACCTTTTAATAAAACAACAAGAGCTCGAACAGGAACTTAGCGCCCAAGATGTCTCTGAAGAGGAGATTGAAGAGCTTGAGGAGAAGATTGCCCAGATGAAAATCCGTTGGCAGAAGATGGCGGACGAGATCACGCAGAAACGATTAGAGGCGATAGAAGAACTCAATCTTAAAATCACCGAATCGATGCAAGGCTTAGCGATGGAAGGGGGAAAATTTGCAATCCACCTTCAGCCTAATAATCCTTACCACCCTTATGGTAATGAGGCAGTTGAATTTAATGTCTCTGCTAACCCAGGGCAACCTCTACAACCTTTAGGAAAAGTTGCCTCAGGCGGTGAATTAGCGCGTATTAGCTTAGCAATCTCTGTGATTCTAAGCATGCGCTCATCTCTTCCTACTTTAATCTTCGATGAAGTTGATACCGGCGTTGGTGGTGCTGTTGCGGAGATGATTGGTCGCTATCTGCAAGAACTTAGCATCGGTCGTCAAGTCTTCTGTGTGACCCATCTTCCTCAAGTTGCCAGTTTTGGGCATCACCATTTTGTTGTGGCTAAAACAAAAGGAGAGAGTAGTACAACGACTGCTATTCGTGCGCTCACTCCTAAAGGCCGTATTGATGAGATCGCTAGAATGCTAGGGGGTGTCAAGCTGACAGAAGCCACCTTTGAACATGCAAAAGAGATGATCGAGAGTAATCGTCCTCAATGATGCAGAAAATTATCTCTTACTAACTGCTTATAAACTGCTTATCGACTGCCTATAAACGACATTGTAATTATTATAACTGATTATAACTTATGGGTTTCAATCTCAAACCCCAATTGACGATAGAGCCGATAACGATTTCGGCTCTCTTCTAATACTTGCGGATCTTGCGTAATCACCTCAAAGACACGCGGATAGAGCCCATTTTTAACATCATCCGGCACAAAGGGATGGATATTGATAATTAAAGATCGATGCGGTAATGGCCACATCTTATCGGAGAGATAGATAAAATCAGCCTCATTAATATCCTCCTCCGTCGTAATGACAGCATGTGGAAGAAATTCAATGTGGGGCAATTCCCACAACTTTCGATCTAAAAAGCGGATCAACTCCTGATTATCGCTATAGAGAAGTGCCGGCTCCTCAGCAAGATATGCCTTCTCTAAGATCTTCAATAGCAATTTTTGTCGAGAAGCTTCGTTACTTGTTGGTAGAACATAAAAGCTGACTTGTACCATAACATCCTTTTTCAGTGAATCTTGTGAGCCCACCTATCAGCTAGCCTCATCCCGTAAGATTATGAGATAACCTTTTAAGAGACTTAGCCTCTTAAATCAGCCTATTAATTTTGCCGACGATGAAAGGGGTTATATGCGATAATTCATTCCCCAATGAATATCTGCATTTCTTACTGTTTAACGGTAAAATAATAGCATTAAAATTATGGAAAAATAAGGTAGCAATGAAATTTGAACTTTTAAAGACCGATGGCGCTGCTCGCCGAGGCCGGATTACTTTTAAGCGAGGCACGATCGAAACACCTATCTTCATGCCGGTAGGGACAATTGCCACAGTAAAAGGGGTAACCCCCCAAAACCTAAAAGAGATGAATGCTCAGATTATTCTTGGCAACACTTTTCATCTCTGGCTAAGACCGGGACTTGATGTGATTCGGGCTCATGGCGATCTTCATGATTTTATGCAGTGGGATAAACCGATCCTTACTGACTCAGGTGGTTTTCAGGTCTTCTCTCTTGCAGAACTTCGTAAGATTGAGGAGAAAGGGGTTACCTTCCGCTCCCCCTTTAATGGTGAGAAACTCTTTCTCGATCCAGAGAAATCAATGGAGATTCAACGGGTTTTAGGTTCCGATATTGTGATGGCATTTGATGAATGCACACCCTATCCTGCAACTTATGATGAAGCTAAAAAATCGATGGAGCTCTCTATGCGTTGGGCTAAGCGCTCTAAAGATGCCTTTGTTGCCGGTGAAAATCCTAATGCACTCTTCGGAATCGTTCAAGGAAGTATGTTTGAAGATCTTCGGGAACAATCACTCGATGCTCTTCAAGAGATCGAATTCAATGGCTATGCGATCGGTGGTTTAGCAGTCGGTGAGCCAAAAGAGGAGCGAGATCGTATCTTAGAATTTCTCGATCCCAAAATGCCGAAAGATAAACCCCGCTACCTGATGGGAGTCGGTAAACCAGAAGATCTGATTGAAGGGGTAAAACGAGGGGTCGATATGTTTGACTGCGTGATTCCTACGCGCAATGCTCGAAATGGACATCTCTTTACCCGTTTTGGCGATATTCGCATCAAAAATGCTCGCTATGATCTCGATACTCGTCCACTCGATGAGACCTGTAGCTGCTACACCTGTCAAAACTTTAGTCGCTCATACCTTCGTCATCTTATTCGAACCAAAGAGCTGCTTGGCGCACATTTAGCAAGTATTCATAACCTGCACTACTTCCTCTGGCATATGCAACAGATTCGAGATCACATCGATGCCGGAACATTTGATCAATATTATGAACAATTCTACAGAGAGCGTAAACAGGTGGATGAAGAGGCGCGATAGCCTCTCTTCGCCTTTACTCACAGCGATCTACACTTTCAGCGACCGATTTAGGTCCTCAAATTATGGAACAGTAATGATATGAGTCTCATTAATCGCTATATTCGACGAGAGATCTTGTCGACCTTCGCAGCAGTACTCTTAGTACTGATCTCTATTCTGCTTGTGCAGCGATTGGCCTTCTATCTCAACCAAGTGATCAATGGAACTCTATCGCAATCAGCTGTGATCTCATTGCTAGGCCTACAAGTTGTTCGATTTATCACTGAACTGCTCCCTTTGAGCTTTCTACTCGCCTCTATCTTAGCTTTCGGTAGACTCTACAAAGATAGTGAGATGACCGCCTTTTACGCTTTAGGAATGCCGGTTAAACGACTCTATCGTATTTTGTTACAGATCGGAATTCCCTTAAGTTTTCTTATCTTAATCTTAAATTTCTGGATTGTGCCGGAGATTGCACAAATTCAAGAAGTGGTCTTAAAAAAGGCACGAGAAGAGGCCCAGCTGACAATCTTAAAACCAGGTGTTTTCCAGGAGTTTGCCCGCGGTAAACAGACTATCTACGTACAATCGATCAATGCGGAAGATGGAACGCTGAACAAGATCTTTATCAAAACAAATGAAGCGAATGGACATCACACTATCACCATTGCCGAAAAGGGAACCCAACAGATCAATGAGGATAATACCCGTTTTGTAATCTTAGAGGATGGTTCAAGAACAACCACAAATGCGGACTTTTCAGAAGTGCTCTTCTTCGATACGCTACGAATCCGCCTCGATACTGAAAGTAGTGATGCTTGGCCCAAAGCGATCGCTTGGAGTGCGTATGATGTCATCACTGGTACAACACCGGATGAGAAGCGAGAATTACAAAGGCGACTTTCCGGTCCGATCTCAATCTATCTCTTAATTTTGTTGATCCCGGCACTTTCACACTCTCGACCGCGAGAGGGTCGCTTTAATAAATTAATTGTGGGAGTCATCTTTTACGTCTTCTACTTTAACTTCTTAGGTATCGGACTCTCTTGGATTAAGAGTGGCAAAATTAACCCTGATTTAGGTATCTGGTGGATTCAACTGATAATGTTTATATTTGCCTATATTGTCTACCGGCGTTATAACAGATCGCTCTAGCAGCACTCTCTTGATAGCATAAATAGCACTATGGGCGATAAATCATTATCGCGAGGATAATATGATAAAAATAGATCGATATACCTTAAAGACCTCTCTCTTCTTTACTCTGCTCTGTCTTCTACTTCTTGTTATTATTGAGACCTTTTTTACCTTCTTAAATGAGCTACAAGATCTCGATGAGACCTATGTCGTCACTGATATGCTACTCTATCTACTCTATGATATGCCGGCACGGATCTATCGAATCTTTCCGATGGCACTTCTATTAGGAACGCTTCTTGGACTAGGCCAACTCGCGAGCCACAATGAGCTAACAGCCATTAGAACAGCGGGTTTTAGTAAAGCACGGACATTGAAAGGAGCGATCTATACCACCCTTATATTAAGTTTTGGTGTTGTCTTAATAGGCGAATATATTGTCCCTGAGACTCACGAAAAGGCTCTAGAAGTGAGCCATAAGAGCAGTATCGGTAAGGGGTTTTGGGCCATTGATGGCGGCTATATTATAGAAGTGCGATCAATGCGTGATCTCTCACTACGCAATATCACCATCTATAAACCGGAAGGAAATGTTCTCAAACAGATTATGAGAGCTGATCATATGATCCTTGAAAATGACCAATGGGTCATTCCTTCGCTCTCCGCAATCACCTTTAGTGAACGCCAAATCACAAAAGAGCAGCTAAAAGATTTCAAAATCGAGACCCATATCGATCAAGCAGCCTTAACTGCGCTAATTAGCGATCCTGAATATCAATCGAGCCAAAGTCTTTGGCGTTTTATTAACTATCTCGATGAGAATAATCTCGATAGTAGCGAATATCGCCTCGCTTTCTGGTCTAAAGTCTTTAATCCACTGACCAACATTTCAATGATCCTGATCGCTGCCCCCTTAGTCTTTGCGCAACAACGACGACAAGGAATTGGTGAGCGTATCTTAATCGGCGTTATTTTAGGGCTTATTATCTACTTAACAACACAGATGCTAGGGCACTTTATCCTTATCTCAGGCTTCTCACCCTTATTAGGAGCCCTCTTCCCGACAATTTTAGCGATTATCATCGCTTATGCCCTCTTCAAGCTACTACCATAAATTGTAGCTTATCAATTGATAAGCGCTCTATCATCAACCTCTTAAACTTAAGATCTATAAAAATGCCGGCAACTTAAAGCGCCGGCATTTAACTACTGTAAATAGGGAGTTAACAGCAACTCAATCTCTCTTTGCCGCTCTTTTACAATCGCTTCAGATCCCTTTCCCTCGATATTGATTCGCAAGTAAGGTTCTGTATTAGAAGCTCGCACATTGATCCGAGAATCATCTAAACGGAGGCTCAAGCCATCAAGATAATCTTCAGAAACTGCTCTATCTTTAAAGTAATCGGCAATTTTCGCAATAACAAGATCCGAATCGGTTACTAGATAGTTAAGTTCACCGCTACAGGGGTAACGTCGTCTAGCGGCTGCGACGAGCTCACCTAACGTCTGATCACTCTTTGCTAAAAGCTGAGAGATGAGAAGAAAGGGGATCATTCCCGAATCACAGTAATGAAATGCTTGAAAGTAGTGGTGAGCACTCATCTCTCCACCATAAAGTGCATTAAACTTCCGCATACTCTCCTTCATCGGTGAGTGTCCACCGGCAGAAATAACAACCTTTCCACCAGCATTCTTGATCGCCTCTTCACTATTGAGTGTCTGCCGGGTATCAATCACAATAGTAGAATTGGGATGATCCGTTAATAATACGGTTGCTAATAGCCCAACAATATAGGAGCTATCAACAAAATCTCCTCTTTCATCAAAGAAGAAGCAACGATCAAAATCACCATCCCACGCAACACCAAAATCAGCACCTGAAGTTAGTATTACCTCTTGGGTTGCCTGTCGTCTCTCCACTAAAAGTGGATTAGGCACACCATTTGGAAAAGTACCATCTGGCTCATGATGAATCTTTATTAGCTGATAAGGCAGATAGGGCTCAAGAAGATCGACAATCGCTCCGGCACAACCATTGCCACTATTACAGACGATCCTTAATGGCTTTGGTGAAATGGGTGAGATGGACGACGCTGATGAAGCTGCAGTGAATGAGTTTAAAGGTAAATCTTCACTCCTTTGTGACAATGCCATTGAAGAGGCTTGCAACAAGGCTTGAAGATAAGGTCTCTTATCGACAAAGTGCTTCAATATCCCTTTTTCTCTTACAGCGCGTTGACCAAAATCTTCCTGCAAAATACGTCTTTTTAACGCCTCAAGACCAGTGGAACCGCTGATAGGCTCTGCGCCTCTCGCTACCAATTTAAAACCGTTGTGACTCTTGGGGTTATGGCTTGCTGTAATCATAATACCGCCATCTGCTTCGAGATAGACTGTATTGAAGTAGACCTCTTCCGTTCCACAAATATCGAGAGAGATAACATCGGCACCGGCATCACAGATACCTGCGACTAATTGAGTGAAAAGTTGCGGGCTGCTTTCACGAATATCATGCCCCACAACAATCTCTTGAGCTCGATATTCCGCTACAAATGCAAGACCTAGCTTATAAGCTAGGTCTTCATTAATCTCTAAGGGGTATTCCCCCCGAATATCGTAAGCTTTAAAAGCTTTTAACGCCATTACGGATTACCTTCTACTAATCGAAAGGGTCTCTTAAAACTAATGTCTCATTACGATCAGGGCCTGTTGAAATAATATCTACAGGTACCTTCACAAGCTCTTCAAGACGCTTAATATAGTTCTGCGCAGCGATCGGAAGTGCATCAAAACTCATGACACCAACAGTACTCTCTGACCAACCCGGCATTGTTTCATAGATAGGCTCACAACGAGCAAAGTTTTCAGCACCATAAGGAGGATAGTCAACTACTTCACCATCTAACTTATAACCGGTACAGATCTTCACCTCTTCCATACCATCTAACACATCAAGTTTCGTTAAACAGATACCTGATAAGCTATTGATATCAATCGAGCGTTTTAAAACAGGAACATCAAACCATCCGCAACGACGCGCACGACCGGTCACTGAACCAAATTCATGACCACGTTTTGCTAAACCTTGCCCAATTTCACATGTTAATTCTGTTGGAAATGGCCCAGAGCCAACGCGCGTGACATATGCTTTTACAATACCTAAAACATAGTCTAACGCTAAAGGACCTACACCTGACCCTGTTGCCGCGCCACCTGCTGATGTATTACTTGAAGTCACAAAAGGATAAGTTCCATGATCGATATCTAAAAATGTTCCTTGCGCTCCTTCAAACATCACTTTAGCTCCACGATCTCTTAACTTTTTAAGCTCATAAGAGACATCGGTCACTAATGGAAGAAGACGTTTTGCAAGCTCCATTGTGTCATTAAATACTTTATCTACAGAGAGTGCTTCTTTACCAAGATAGTTAACTAACACAAAGTTATGGTACTCCATAACACTCTCAAGTTTTTGACGGAAAACTTCAGGGTAGAAGAGATCAGCAACACGTACCGCACGTCGAGCAACCTTATCTTCATAGGTAGGACCGATACCTCTTCCTGTTGTACCAATCTTATTTTTACCCAATTTTTCTTCACGCGCCTGATCGATCGCAACATGGTATGGCATCACTAAAGGGCAAGCTTCTGAGATCTTTAAGCGCTCATCGACATTAATGCCACGACTCAATAACTCATCCATCTCACTTAAAAGTGCTTCTGGAGAGAGCACCACACCATTACCGATATAACAGGTAACATGTTCACGCAAAATTCCAGATGGAATTAGACGTAAAACTGTCTTCTCGCCATCGATAACAAGAGTATGCCCGGCATTATGCCCCCCTTGAAATCGAACAACAGCTTCTGCTTTATCTGTTAAGAGGTCAACGATCTTTCCTTTACCTTCGTCGCCCCATTGCGTCCCGATAATAACAACATTATTACCCATTATAAGTTTTCCTCATGAAAATGAATCTAGCGCAGAGCGCTTTTAAATTGATACAAATAGACAGCTTGAACAACACTCATACTTGCTGTTTATTACTGTTTCTGCTGAAAGTGTTTAAAGAAATCACTCTCTGGATCGAGGATTAAGAGATCCCCATCATTCTGAAAGGCATTTTTATATGCTTCTAAACTACGATAGAAAGAGTAAAACTCAGGATCTTGACCATAAGCTTCTCCATAAATCGTTGCTGCTCCAGCATCCCCTTCCCCACGAATCTTCTCTGCCTCTTCATAGGCAGTCGCTAGAAGAATCGTTCGATTACTATCTGCTTCTGCAACTTTTTCGATATAGGCAGCTTCCCCTTTGGAACGCAATTCAGTTGCTACACGTTCACGCTCAGTTCTCATACGTTTAAAGACGTTATCGGTAACATCATCAGGGAGCTCTACACCATTAATACGAACATCGATAATCTCAACACCATACTCTTTCGCTTCCACAGAGAGCGCGACTAAAATCGTCCGCTCAATCTCTTGACGAACTGTATTATTGAGATCAACTTCTTGCCCTGCAATAACCGGAACAACATTCTCTTTACTGCGAATAACGATATCGACATCTTCAGAATGAATCTCTTCTAATGTCTTAGGATCTAAAGAGAGTGCATCACTCGGCTTATCAACGACAATCACCTTTGAAGTATCGTCGCCATATTTACTTCCTTTAGAGGTAACATTACCACCTACAACTGTCTGAACATCACGCTTACCGAAAGCTGCTCTAAAGTTATTCTTCACAATAGGTTCAAAAAGACGGTTAAAGATACCGGGATTACCCGATACTTTCTGATAATAGACCTCAGGATCGATGACACGCCACTTAATGAAGGTATCAACAATCAAGTTCTTCTTCTCAGAAGTCAAGAAAGGTTCTGGCGGCGTATCTAATGTCTGAATTCTGCCATCAAAGACTCTTACATTATCAATAAAGGGTAATTTGAAATAGATACCGGGTTCATCATAGACCGCAACAATTCGTCCAAAACGGAGCTGGAGGCCTTTTTCCCACTCTTTAACAATCACTAAAGATGTGCTCAAGAGAAGCAGTACAATAATGACGATTGGTAAAACGATGCGAGTTACAATTCTCATTTTTTCTCTCCTCTCTTAACGAGTGAAACGCGCACGACTTCTCTGATCGTTCACATTGTTATTAGGTTGATTTTGAATAATGCTCTCTGGTGTCGGCGTTGCCTCTTTCACTTCGATTGTCACCGCTCCCTCTCTTTTCTCAATCTTACTCGGTCCTGAATTTGTTGTAGAGCCGGTCATCTTATCGAGTGGCAACATCATTAAGTTATTACTATCTGACCCCATATAGAGTTTATTACTGTTTTGTAATACTTCTTCCATATTTTCAAGATAGAGACGCTCTCTAGTCACCTCTGGCGCTATAGCATATGCTGAGTAGAGGCGATTAAAACGCTCTGCTTCCCCGCGTGCTTGTGCGATTTTACTCTCACGATAAGCTTCTGCCTGGCGCAAAATTCTCTCTGCTTCCCCGCGCGCCTCTTCATGGACTTTACTCTGATAAGCATTCGCTTGGTTAATTCGACTCTGCTCATCTTCACGAGCACGAATCGCATCGGAGAAGGCATCTTGCACCGCTGCCGGCGCTTGCGCATCTTCTAAGTTCACGTTTGTAATCACAAGACCAATCTGATAGTTATCTAAGATACTTTGAGCAAGCTCTTTAACCTCTTGCATCAACTGCTCTCGACCATCTGTCAAAATATCATCTAGAGATGTTTGACCAACACGCTCACGGGTTGCACTATCGACAACCTCTTTTAATGTTTTATCGGGATCAACAGATGTAAACCAATATTGTGAAGGATCATCATTATTAATCTGATATTGAACCTCAACACTCACATCAACTAAGTTTTCATCCTTTGTTAACATCGCAGCACGACGATTTCCTTTAGCGGTAGAACCGATCTTTTGTGAAAATCGACGTTGAATATCGATGATGCGATGATCACCAATCGGATTAGGAAGACGCCATCTTAAACCAGGATCTTTAGTGGCATGATACTGACCTAAGAGTAACTCGACCCCTTTCTGTCCCGCATCAATCGTATAGAAACCTGTTGCTAACCAACCACATAGAAGAACAGCACCACCTAAAGCGATATATTTACCATAACCGCCCTGTCGATGACCGCCCATCCCTTTCTTGCCACGAAATGCACCGCCTAACTTTTTAAAAATTTCGTCAAGATCGGGTCCAGCGCCATTTTTAGGTCGTTGATCATTCGGCTGATTATTTCCATGAGGACTACCTGATGAGCCACCTTGCTGGCTATCTTTAGGCTCTTGCCAAGCCATCTCTAAGTTATTTTTTTTCATTTAATCCCTTTGATTCCAGATCTTACCGAAACTGTTGAATACCAACTCGACAAGATACCAATTTTTTACGCTATTTGCACCTATAGATATTGTTCGAAATAGGGAGCCGCTTCTGGCTGCTCCTTCAATAGTCGCATAATTCGATATCGAGCAACATAGAGATCTAAAAGAAACTCACCATTTTTGCCAAACGCTTCCTCTTTAACTGCATCAAGCGCATAGAGCTCTGCTCTTAGTCGCCCTTCACTTGGGGGAAGTGTCAATCTCATTGAGAGGTGCTCTTTCTGAAAGTGGGAAGCGACTCCCTCTAAAAGTAGATCAATACCAATATCTTTAGCTGCTGAAATCCAAACGGCTTTAACAACGCCCTCTTCTGACATCTCATTATGGGGCTCAATCTCAGGTTTAAGATCGATCTTATTAAAGACCTGTAATCGCGGTACTGCTTCTGCTCCGATCTGCTCTAAAACAGCAGTTACCTCTCGCATCTTTAGATCTCTCTCTGGGTCTGCAACATCGATCACCTCGAGAAGAAGATCCGCTTCAACGGCTTCTTGCAAAGTTGATTTAAATGCTTCTACAAGATCATGAGGAAGTTTAGAGATAAATCCAACGGTATCAACTAAAACTGCTCTGCCAACAAACTCAATATCTAACGCTCTATGAGTCGGATCGAGTGTTGCAAAGAGTTGATCTTGCACATAGACGCCAGCGGCAGTCAATCGATTGAAAAGAGAAGATTTGCCGGCATTGGTATAGCCGACCAGCGCAATTGTCGGAACCTCGTTACGTTCACGGGAGATACGCCCCTGCGCACGCATCTTTGTCACGGTCTCAAGACGTTTTTTAAGCTGCCGAATACGATCACTAATAACGCGCCGATCCATCTCAAGCCGAGTCTCCCCTGGCCCTCGAAGTCCTACAGCACCACCTCTTTGTTGCGAGAGATTAGTATGCTTTCGTACTAAACGTGTCGATAATCGGGTTAATTGTGCCAACTCAACCTGTAACTTTCCTTCAAAGCTTTGAGCTCTTTGGGCAAAGATATCGAGAATTAAGCCAGTCCGGTCAACCACACGAACACCGCATAACTCTTCTAAGTTGCGGTTTTGACTAGGCGTTAAATCATGGTTAATTAATACAACATTAGCATCGCTCTGCTCTACGGCTACACGTACTTCATCTGCTTTGCCAGTTCCTAAAAAATATTTATGATGAGGGGTTTGCCGAGTTCCTGTAATACAGGAGAGGATCTCAACACCTGCAGATGTCACTAACTCCTTAAACTCTGCAAGATCCCCCTCTTCACTTTCAGGCATCTCTAAAGAGACGATGATTGCTCTGTCATCTTCGTGACTAAATTGCTCTACTATATGATTCATTAATAAAGGATGTACCCTTACCTCTGCTATTCAGCAATAGGAGCGTCAACTTCTCCTACCACTTCACTGCTTAAATTAACATTTCTCGCAGGAACGATTGTAGACACCGCATGCTTATAGATCATTTGACTGACATTTGATCTTAATAGAATGACAAATTGGTCGAAGGACTCAATCTGTCCTTGCAACTTAATGCCATTGATTAAAAAGATAGATACCGGAACACGCTCTTTACGAAGCAAGTTCAGGAACGGGTCTTGAAGGGATTGCATTTTTGCCATTTTTAGTTCTCACTTTTTTAGTTCTTATCGTCGTTATATGATGAGTTCTCTATTTTATCAGAGCTCCTCGCTACAAGAAACCGACTCTATAGTAACATGAAGCCTGCTACCGACTAGTATCGATCGGCTTTATTACCGCCTTATTATAATCTATTTAGCACTAAAATGAGAAATTAGTTTCAAGTATATAGCGATAATATCGATCATTAAAAGCCCAACTTAAAAGCGCTATTAATCGATTTAGATCAAGATTTAGATCTAGGATGAAATGAAAAGGGATAAAAGAGATCATCTGATCACCGCTTGTCGCCTTCACGCTATCACTCTATACTCTACAAGTTCTCTTTTATGCATTTCACTCGACAAAAGGATCTTTCATGAGCTTTAAAGCGATTTTTCTAGACCTTGATGGCACCAGTCTCAATGATAATAATGCACTCTCTCCGGCACTTCAGGAGATTCTTACGATACTAAAATCGAAAGGGATTCAGATCATCTTCAGTACAGGAAGAAGTTTTGCCGGTAGCCTCCCTTTTGCAAAAGCCATTGGTGGAGCAGAATATATCATTAACTACAATGGCGCTCGCGTCTTTGACTTTAAAAGAGATGCTGTTCTACATGAGGCAACATTACCAAAGCCTGTCTTAAAGCAAGTTTTCAACTTCTCTAATGAATATCGATATCCCCCCATCTTCTACCACAACAATATTATCTACACCAAAGATGGTGTTCCCCATCACTATACCTGTCCGGGTGAGCGCTTTGAAGTACTTTGCCCTAATCACGATTGGGTCAATGAGACATTAACAAAGGCGCTCTTTGTCTTACCAGAAGAGGAGCTGCACGATCATCTCTCAATCGCCTATGATTTCTTTGATGGCGCTTCAGTTTCAACCTCATCATCAACCTATCTCGAAGTGATGCCGCTAGGGATCAATAAAGCAGTCGGGGCACAATATGTCTTAGAGGCACTCAATATCGACCCACAACATTGCATCGCTTTTGGTGATCAACTCAATGACCGAGAGCTACTCTCACTGGTGGCGCACCCTTTTATTATGGGTAATGCAACAGAACCGTTAAAAGCACAGTTTCCCGATCGAATCATCGCTAAAAACATTGAAGATGGCGTAGCACGGCAACTTGACCAGCTCTTTGGGCTCCACTATTTTCGCTGATACTGCCCTTAGCTCATCACGACAAGGTTATCCCTCAATAAAGAATTGATTTATAATCAATCACCCTAACACCTGATTATCAACTATTTATGATGAACACCTATAAAACCCTATTTCGTAATCTCTCTTTTGTTTTTATCGCATTACTACTTATCCCACTTTTAGCTTGGATTCTAGGCTGGCACTGGTCTCCACTTCACAGCTATACGGCGATAGATGCTATCCTCTTTATCGTAACTGAATCTGGCTCCGCCCCCTATTTTGCACTACTAACATCGCTTGTTTTGGCTATCTGGCTGAGCATGCGTTGTAAAAAATTACAGCATCACTGGGTTATTATCTTTTTAAGTGTCTTTTTGCTACAAGGTAGTACACAGATCATTAAAAGCACGATTAAAGTTCTCTGGGAAGAGCCTCGCCCCTACATGAGTTATGTCGTTAATCAAGGAGTAGATATTGAGTCATTTTATGAGCTTCCTCGCAAAGAGCGCGGCACAATTGTTGCTAATGCAATTAAGGATGATCCTATAACCCCCAACTGGTTAAAATCTCACTGGCAAGCGGAAACAGGTTACTCATTCCCTTCAGGGCATACGATTTTTGCGGTGATGTGGGCCTTTATTATTGTCGGTTTTATGACCCGGGAAAAAGATCCTAAAACAGCGGTCGCGATTGTTATTATGACACTCTGGGCTGGGTTAATGATGATTAGTCGATTACGACTTGGGATGCATTTCCCTATCGATCTTTTTGTCAGCACGATCATCGCTTACATCGTCGCCTTAATTTTCTTTTATTTTTTAGCAAAAAGAGATACTCTGATGGAAAAGAGTGTAACGCAAACAGATGATAAAATTGATCATTAACTAAGATTAAGATAACAATTAAAACAACAATAAAGAGGATTACTATGCTGTTTTTACTTTCTCCTGCAAAGATGTTGGATGAACATACTCCACCACCAATTACAAGTCTTGAACAGCCTGAGCTACTTCAGGAGTCAGAGGCGCTAATTGATATTCTTCGTCAATACTCAACGGAAGAGATTCAGAGTCTTATGAAAGTATCTGAGCGAATAGCAGAGCAGAATGTAGAGCGCTTTAGAGAATTTGAGGTTCCATTTACCTCACAAAATGCAAAACCTGCACTCTATCTCTTCAATGGTGATGTCTATCAAGGGCTCTCTGCATACGACCTACCTGAAAATTGTGTCAATTTTCTCAATCGTCACTTAGCGATTTTATCGGGTCTTTATGGTGCTATTCGCCCCTTAGATCTTATCGCCCCTTACCGCTTAGAGATGGGAACGGCACTTCCTAATCCACGAGGAAAAAATCTCTATGAGTTCTGGGGAGATCTAGTCACAGAATATCTCAATCGCCGTATTGATGAGATCGATGCAAAAGTAGTTATCAACCTCGCTTCAAATGAGTACTTTAAAGCTGTTCGCCCTGAAAAATTAAAAGCACGAGTTGTCACCCCAATTTTTAAAGATTTTAGTAATGGCGAATATAAAGTAATCGGTGTTTATGCAAAGAAAGCGCGAGGTTTAATGACCCGCTTTGTCAGTGAAAACAACATTACAGATCTCCAAGAGCTCAAGAAATTTAATCTTGAAGGATACGCCTATAAGCCTAATGATGTCACCGGCGAAATTGTCTTTATCCGAGGCTAAACTCCTTAAAGAATTCCAATAGCTTTAGATAAACGAGGCAGAGTTCAAATGAGACTCTGCCTTTTTAATTCTCCCGACCCACTCTTTTCGGTATAATGCCCCTTTCCCACTCCACTATTCAATTACTTAAGACGCAATATAGGAAGAAAAATATGCAATCTGAAAGCAATCTACTTTGGATCGATCTAGAGATGACCGGCCTTGATGAGGAGATTCACCACATTATTGAGATCGCCTCAATCATTACAGATAAAGATCTCAACTTCTTAGCAGAAGGTCCTAACCTTGCAATCTATCAGCCTCAAGAGATTCTCGACCTCATGGATGATTGGTGTCAAACCACACATGGCAATTCAGGCTTAATCAAGCGAATTAAAGAGAGCGATGTCACAGTAACTGATGCAATGAATGCGACACTTCAGTTTGCCTCACAATGGATTCCTGCGGGGAAATCTCCCCTTTGCGGTAACAGTATTGGTACCGATCGACGCTTTCTAAAAAAATATATGCCGGAACTCGATCAATTTTGCCACTATCGTAATATCGATGTCAGCTCATTTAAAGAAGTTGTTAAACGTTGGTATTCTAACCCGCTTAGTTACGAGAAGAAGAATACCCATCTTGCACTTGATGATATTCGTGAATCGATCAATGAGTTAAAATTTATTCGTGAACATTACTTCGTTAAATAATCCGTTAGGTATCAATAGCAGATAGAAGCGTTGCAGAGACAGACTATCATTCCCATTCCTCAGAAGGAGGTTTCAAATGAATCCCAAAATCACTATCAAAACTCCCTGGCAATTTTTAGCTTCTGGGTTTGGTGCCGGCCTCTCCCCAATAGCCCCTGGGACAATGGGAACTTTAATGGCTATCCCCTTCTGGATTATCTTCTCATTAACCCTCTCACTACCGTTTTATCTTCTGATGCTTCTTTTGACTAGTATTGCCGGTATCATTATCTGCCAAAAAGCAAGTGATGAATTAGGCGTCCACGATCATGGTGGCATTGTCTGGGACGAGTTTGTGGGTTTTTGGATCACCATGATTGCTGCACCACTCTCATGGAGTACCATTATCTTGGGATTCCTCCTCTTCCGTTTCTTTGATATCTTAAAACCTTGGCCCATCAAGATTGCAGATCAGCGCGTATCTGGAGGACTTGGCATTATGCTCGATGATATGATTGCCGGCCTCTTTGCCTTTATCTCTCTCCAGCTGATTTTGCACTGGATCTTCCCCCTTCTACTATAGAGTCATATAAAATCGATAAAGCTAGCTAAATTTTAGCCTAATGATTTAAAATGACTTCATAAAACAGCTTCCTAAAATAGCTTCATTTGGAAGAATGCTTTCCTAAACACCTCATCAACATTTAATAAGAGAGCATCACTCGAAACTAAACGATCAAACAATCAAACTATTAATCTATTAATATGGAATACCGATACTCAAAAGCCATTAAATATTATTTAAAAAACTTATTGAGTAAGATAAAGCGAGAACAGAAAGGGAAAATAATTGTCGCGTTTCTCTTTATGGCGATCTTTGCTAGCTCTTTTTTTCTCGAAAGGCCACACCCACTAAAAAGTAGCCAAGGGGATACTCAAGAGCAGACTCAGCTCGAAAAGGGCTATCAATGCCCCTGTAAAATTAATCACATTAGTGATGGTGATTCAATCACCGCGATCTGCCCTACAAGTTGCTCTCCTACAGGAAAAGCGAGCGGAAAATGGCATAAGTTAAGGGTGAGAATCTGGGGTATGGATGCACCAGAAATGGGACAAAAACCTTGGGGAGATCGCGCTAAAAAGGCATTGATAAATCTTCTTCCTAAAGAGAAAAATGATATCATTACTCTGAAAATTAGAGATCGAGATCACTACCAACGTTATGTCGCACAGCTCTTTTACAACCAAAAAGATATCGGACTTGAGATGGTCCGATTAGGGGAAGCGGTTGTTTATCGGCAATATAATAATGACCCTCAATATTATAGAGCAGAAGAGGAGGCGAAAGCAGCAAAACGAGGGATCTGGTCACAAGCAGGACATCAGCAAAATCCTGCCGCATGGCGAAAAGTTAATCCTCGCTAATCACTGTTATTCCACGTACAATATTGAACCGCCATCAAGATTTAAGTATAAATTTTGATAAGAATCATGATCAAGAACTGCAATAAGCACTTTTCATAGTTATATTTTTCATAGTTATTCTTCATACTATTTTCTATAATGTTTTAAATGATAAAATTTTCAATAGAGATATTTAAATAGAAATCTTGATGAATAAAGTTTTGATAATTTGAATAGTTTGAATAATTTGAATAGCTGACTAATTGAGCAACTGAATAATTGATCAATCAAATAGTTGAATAATCGAATAATCAAATTGATAACGAATCAATATGCATCGATAGTGATCAATATTTACCGATACTTTTATATCCGTTACTAATGAGCAAACAGAATGATAACGATTGATAACAATACAATCATAATTGATGGGCAGTGGACGCTATCTAATCTGCGAGAGATACAGCTCGCATCAGATAAGATTCAACCACAAATTGCTGCCCTGAAAGATGTAACGATCGATGGATCAAAATTGAGCCAAATCGATACCACCGGATGCCAAGAGCTCTATATTGCTCTTAAGAGCCTCCCCAAAGAGAGTAAGATCGATTATCAAGGATTTGAAAAGAAACAGCTCGATCTCTACCTCTACATTAAATCTCGTATTGAAGATGCCGGCATTCAACTGGCTGCTCCCGATAATCGTAATAGTTTCACCAAACGAGTCGGAATGTTTACCATCTATCTTCTCGATGAGATCCAGAAATTTATCGAATTTATTGGGGAAATTTCTGTCATTGCGACACAACGCGCTTTTACGCCTTGGAAAATTAGATGGAGTGCTTTCTGGGCGAATATCCAGAGTGCAGGAGTTATGGCGCTTCCGATTATTGGTCTACTTAACTTCTTAATCGGTGCTGTTATCTCCTATCAAGCGGGGAGTCTTCTGCAGATGTTTGGCGCTAGTATCTACATTGTCGATTTCTCTACTGTTGCAATTTTACGTGTTTTAGGCCCTCTCTTAACGGCGATTATTATTGCCGGACGAACGGGGGCGGCCTATGCCGCACAGATCGGGACCATGGTGGTCAATGAAGAGGTGGATGCGCTAGAAACAATCGGTATCAATCGCTATGACCAACTCGTTCTACCCAAAATGTATGCGCTTGCTGTTTCACTTCCCCTATTAACACTCTTTGCCGATATGATGGCAATCTTCGGTAGTATGTGTTTAGCGGCAATCTATCTCGATATCTCTTTTGGTGAGTTTATCACAACGATCCCCAATGCCGTTACTTGGCGCTCGCTCTTAGTAGGCATTATCCAAGCTCCCGTCTTTGCAATAGTGATTACACTTGTAGGATGTTATCAAGGATTCCAAGTACAAGGAGGCGCTGATAGTGTTGGACAACAGACAACGAAGGCGGTTGTACAATCTATCTTCTACGTCATTGTCATCGTTGCGCTCTTCTCAATCTTAATGCGCAATGTCGGCTTATAGGGAGATCGATCGATGAGTGAAGTTAAAATTGCTATGCCGCAATCTCAAGCGGTGAATAATGATGATGTGATTCGTGTAGAACATATCTATAACAGCTTTGGAACCCATTCTGTTCATGAAGATCTCAATATGACGGTAAAAAGAGGAGAACTTGTTGCACTTGTAGGCGGATCGGGCTCTGGAAAAACAACCCTACTCCGCTGCATCATCATGCTGCAAAAACCCACAAAGGGCCAAGTTTATCTCTTTAATCAACCCGTTTGGGGATCAACCCATAAAGAGGCTCAAAAATTACGTCAAACCTTTGGTATGCTCTTTCAGGGTGGGGCTCTTTTTAGCTCGCTAACCGTGCTAGAAAATATTATGGTGCCACTACAAGAACATACAAAGCTAAGTCGTAAAGAGATGGAAGAAGTGGCGATGCTGAAGCTCACCTTATCAGGTTTAAAACCTCAAGCAGCCAATCTGCTCCCCAAAGATCTCTCAGGCGGTATGATCAAACGCGCAAGTTTGGCAAGAGCATTGGCACTTGACCCCGAGCTGCTCTTCTTAGATGAGCCAACAGCTGGGCTCGATCCTGTCTCTGCAGCAGAGTTTGATGATCTTATGCGTCAGCTCAAAGAATCGCTCAATCTAACCGTTGTTATGGTCACCCATGACTTAGATTCTATCTGGGCAATCTCAGATCAGGTCGCATTTTTAGGTGATAAAAAACTGATCGCTTATCAGCCCATTGCTGAACTGGTTAAAAATGATAATCCTTTAATTCAACACTATTTCCAAGGTCCACGTGGACGCACAGTGGGAGAGGCACATGGAACACAAATTTAATTACACTATTGTCGGCGCATTTGTTCTCGGTTTTATCGCATGTCTTATTGCACTTATAATTTGGCTGACAAATGGCTTTGAAAAGGTCAACACCATTGAGTATAAAGTTGTTACGAATGAATCGGTTGCCGGTCTTTCTGTCAACTCTCCTATCGATTATCGCGGCGTCAATGTTGGTAAAGTGAGTAAAATTGAACTTAATCATGAAGATCCTCGCTATGTGACGATATTCCTCAATATTGATGTGGGAACTCCTATCAAAAAAGATACCAAAGCAGAATTGATCAATCGTGGAATTACCGGCATCGTTAATGTTAGTTTAAGCGGAGGAACGCCTCAAGCAGGCGCTCTTCTCCCTACAAAAGCGGATCCTATTCCCACAATTCAAAATGGTCCTTCCCTTGCGCGCCGTCTAGATGAAGCGCTCGATAATATTACCAAGTCGCTCACTGAGCTCTCTAAAAAGATGGGATCTATTTTAACAACACAAAATATCGATAACTTCTCCAATATCTTAAGCAACACCAATGCCTTTACCGCAGATCTTGCCGGCATTGGTGGTAAAGTCAATACATTAACAGAGAAAGCGACAGATACAATCGATACAATTCAACCGAAAGTGAAAGAGGCAGCGGCGGCTTTAGGTGAGTTTGCTAAACAGATCCAAGGCGCATCAAAACAACTTGAACAGACAACTGTTAATGTCAACAAGACTCTAGATAGTGCTCAATTGACTTTAGGAACCTGGAATAACTTAGGAGAAGAGACTAATAGTAATCTCCAATCCATTTTACCAACATTGGAGAACGCTCTTTACAACTTCTCTCTCTTTATGCAAGAACTAGAAGCATCACCTAACTCCTTAATCTTAGGAAAACCCAAACAGCAACCGGGGCCTGGTGAGTAAAATCATAGGATCGGTAGAAACACTTTCTACCGATCTACACCCTATCTAAATACTCTATCTAAATTTAACTTTAATTTTCGATCCGTTCCAAGGGCTTAAAGCCTCTATCAGGAGAATATTTATGAAGCGTTTGCAAAAACTTATCCTCTTTTTTGCTCTTCCCCTTATCATTGTAGGATGTGCATCTGCTCCCCCCAAGAAGAGCTTTACCTTAACTCCGGCAGAAGATAGTGTTAACACCGGCAATCGATCGCTCCCTTCACTTATGATCTCGCAAGTAAAATCTTTAGGTCGTCTCTCAACCGATATGACCTACAGCCGTTCACCTAATGAAATTGAGAGCTACACAAAAAGTGATTGGATTGCACCGCCAGCACAATTGATTCAATCGCTGATTACTCAAGATTTAGAGAATCGTGCCCTCTTCCAATATGTTGTTACGGCACCCAATAGCGTTAATGCTCAAAATCGTCTCGACATCACATTATTGGAGATGAATCAGATCTTTCCTAATGCCACTGAAAATCATGTTGTCTTAAAGCTTCAAGCACGCCTCATTGATAATCGTAATAACAAGATTATTAAGACCTTCACCTACAATATTACAGAACCGAGCAGAAGTTATGATGCAGAAGGGGGTGTTGCTGCATACAACAGCGCATTACAGAAGATTGCCAACTCTCTTGCAGCAGATATCACACAAACATTGCGTCGTTATTAACTGCGATCGATCAAAAAATTTAATCTGCTCCTAAGAATTCGATCTAACAATTCAATCCAACAACAAAAAGAAAATAATAGTGAGAGGGCTTGGGCATTATTCAAGAAGTATTCTAGGGAATCTTCTTGAGATTTCTCTCCTTAATGCCCATTAGCTCTTCTCTTACCTCATCATTTAATATGCTCTCAAATCTCTTTAAATATCTCCCAAAACCCAATTTTTCTCTCTACTGGCCCCTCTATTTTCAAGAAGAGATTATCGGTTGGATACATCAAGATAATATCGACATTATTGCGAACTATCCGGAGCTCTTTCAGCTGAATCAAGCAACATCAACAGTCACCTTTACCTCCCAATTTATTTGCGCTACATTTGATGAGCGTAATGCGTTTCTTGCCAGCTTTTCAGAAGATTTGCGCCTTGCCGGCATTATTACTAATTGGAGAGATGAGGCCTATGGAGTCTATCGCCGTAAAGAACGATTGCAAAATGCCCTCTTTACGATAGAACGTGGTGTTGCCCCTTTCTTAGGCTTTAGAGTATTTGGAGTTCATATCAATGGCTATGTTGAGACTGAAAAGAGCGATCAAATCTCCCATATCTGGGTTGCTCAGCGTTCTAAACTCAAGCGGATTGAACCCCATAAGCTCGATAATATTGCAGCAGGTGGTTTAAGTTATGGTGAAATTCCACTTGTAACTGCAAAGCGTGAAGCGATGGAGGAAGCTAATATTCCAGAAGCGGCAACAGAAGCGCTCTCCTTTGTTACCCCTTTTAACTATCTCACTGAGCATAACAAGAGCATTCGAGATGAGTCGATCTTTATCTTTGATCTCCCCATTCCTCCCTCTTTTGAGCCCCAAATTAATGATGGTGAAGTGGAAGCATTTCATGCACTCACCTCAGAAGAGGTGATGGCAGCACTTCTCGATGGCGAAAAATTTAAACCCAATAGTGGGTTAGTAACACTCCACTTTCTCCTTAGACATCAATTAACACAGCTCTCCTCGACAGAACAGCAATATCTATCAAAACGATTAAATCTTTCGCCTTCCTCTTTGCTATAACAAGATCTGTTATAGCGGAATCTAGTTATTCTACTTATTCTACTTATTCGAATTAGGCTAATTAGCCTAATTAGCCTAATTTAGAGTAACTGTAACTGTTGCCTTTATAGCTCATAGCCCTTCAGATAGGCTAAATAGTAACTACTTAAAATCAGCAGAATTAGAGTAGAGATGACGCTAAATAGACCACTTTATCAGCAAAAACCTTATATTTAGGGCGCTTCTCCCACTCTTCGAGAGTCACCTGAACAGAACTTTCAAGATCCTCATAATATTGTGCTGTCATCTTCTCGGCAAATTCTCGATCATACATTATGGCATTCACTTCAAAGTTGAGATCAAAGCTTCTAATATCCATATTTGCTGTTCCGATCATCGCTAAACTCCGATCATAAACACTCGTCTTCGCATGGATCAAGCCCTTTTGATAATGATAGATCTCAACGCCGGCACGTAATAGATCAAGATAGAGCGCTCGACTCGCCATTCGAACTAAGAGTGAATTGGTTCGTTCCGGCACTAAGAGTTTTACTTTTACCTGGCTTCTTGCCGCAATCTTTAGCATCGTTAAGATCTGCTCTGTTGGAATAAAGTAGGGAGTCGTAATAAGTACCTCTTTCTTCGCTAATGCAATTGCCTGAATGATCGAATTCATAATATAAGGCTCAGGGGAATCGGGCCCACTTGCCACAATTTGCACCGCTGTTTTACCCTGCTCTTCCCGTAAATCCACTGGGAAAAGTTGCGCATTAGGTTCAATCTTCTGCTTTGCACAGAAATTCCAATCTGATAAAAAAATATGTTGCAATGCATAGCAACTATAACCTTCAAGGCGTACATGCATATCTCGCAATATCGGCTTACCGCTTCCCGGCACATTAATATAATCATCTCCGATATTGATTCCACCGACAAACCCTACGCGTCCATCAATCACAATAATTTTACGGTGATTACGATAATTGACCCGATTAGCCCAGAAGATAAAGAGCAGTTTTCTAAAAGCATAAACTTCGATACCTGCATCTCGCATCTCTTGTGCAAATTGCCCTCGAATCTTTTTACTGCCAAAATCATCGTAGATAAAGCGAACCTTAACACCCTCTCTCGCTTTTTTAATCAAGAGATCTTTGATCTGATTACCAATCCCATCATTTCGAACAATATAATACTCAATATGAATGGTCTCTTTTGCCGCAGCGATCTCCTTTAAAACTTCCGGATACTTATTTTCCCCATTTTTTAAGAGCTTCACATCATTATTGAGGCTCATCCAATGGATATCTTCCGTTGAAACTGAGTGAGCTAATCGCTTAAATTGCTCAATAACAGGGTTATCGATTGCTTGAGGGTTATTCTCAATATGTTTGGTATATTCATAAATCTTATCTTTTAGATCATCATTATATTCAAGCTTTTTATCGTACATCGCCTTATTACGATAATTGACCCCTAATGAGAGATAGAGAATCACCCCAAAAAGCGGTAAAAATACGATCAAAACAAGATAGCCCAATGTTTTACTGGCACTAGTATTGTCCATAATAATTTTGACACATACCGCTAAAATAAAGACGATATAGAGTAACAGAGTAATAAGACTCCCTGCCCATAAAAAACTACCTGTTAAAATCGATGTTATCATGCAAATATTCTCTAAAAGAAAGCGGGAAATAGATCAATTCTCAACCCTATTAGGGAGAGTTATGATAGAGAATTATTTCTCTACCATCGTCACGTCTAAAGGCATGATATTATAACATGTTCAACTTGTTATAAAATTACTATAATTTTTGATAATCCTTCCACTCACATAATCCTTCCATCATTATTAGATAATCCCTCTATCCCCTATAAAAAATATGAAAAAGATCGGTCTTATTGTCGGAAAATTCTACCCACTTCATCAAGGTCATATCAGTATGATTCTCTCTGCTAAGTTGATGGTGGATCAGCTTCACATCTTTGTCTGTAGCGAAACTGATCGGGATGAAGCCCTATATCAAGCAAGTGCTTTTACAACAGCGCCGACTATTGAAGATCGCCTCAACTGGGCAAAAGATTGCCTTAAAGATATTCCCGGAATCTTTCTATATGATTTTAATGAGGATGGTATTCCCTCCTACCCCAATGGCTGGGAAGCTTGGAGCGACCGACTTAAATCTCATCTAAAAAAACTCAATATCAAGCCCACCTTAATCTTTAGTAGTGAGCCTCAAGATAAGATACATTATGAGGCGCTCTTTCAGCTTCCGGTAATATTAATCGACCCTCCTCGAGATCTTTGCCCTATTTCGGCAACAGCCATTCGAGAGAATCCTATCGAAAATTGGCACTTTATCCCGACCGTTATTCGCCCTTTCTTTCAACAACGAATTCTAATTGAAAAAGAGGCTCCCTTAACGCCCTCTATTGTGACACTCTTTGAGATGGTTGAACCCCTTGATGCTGCTCAATGTTGGTCAAAGATCCAATTTATAGAGATAGAGATTCAGAAGATCCCAACAATATTAAAACAAGCACAAAAGGAGCGGCAATCGATCTCTTTAACCATTGGCTCGCAAGCTTTTATCACAGAGGTCAAAGAGCATTCTACTCACTACTTCAATGCGCCCATCACTTCTTACATCTTCTCTTCCCCAACAACTTCAAGCGAATCGGCAATGAGTACTCATATCTCTTCAATAACGCGAGAACAATTTAGAGAAGTTTGTCAATTTATCAATCATTTTATCAATACACCACAAATCCCCAATAAGGTGCCAAAACCTAAATTAGATATGGTGCAAGAATAGTTTCAACTAATACTTGATTCCTCAATCTTGCTAAGGCATTCTGTAATCTTAGTTTCTTTTTAAAGTCAAACTAAAAAATCAAACTAAACTTAAAAGGGGGATCCTAATAGGAAGTTGGATCAATGCAAAAAACATCTTCCTAAATGATCAATTACGCTTTAGATAGCTTTATGATGATAGATAATCTCTATCTCTTCTACCGAATCTAATAAGAACAAAGGTTACACACTCATGAACTCATTAATCCGGGATATTTTATCGGCCCGTGTCTACGATGTTGCAAAAAATACGCAATTAGACCATCTCTACCTACTCAGCCAACAATTAAAATGTAATATTTGGCTTAAAAGAGAAGATCTACAACCGATCTTCTCCTTCAAAATTAGAGGTGCATTTAATCGAATTTTCCAACTGAGTGATGAAGAGAAAGCAAAAGGAGTTGTCTGTGCCTCTGCCGGCAATCATGCTCAAGGAGTTGCGCTCAGTGGCCTCCACCTCAAGCTTGATACGACCATTGTAATGCCAACCTCAGCACCTCTTCTTAAGGTGAATGCATGTCGTGAAATGGGCGCAAATGTAATTCTCCATGGCAATAACTTTGATGAGGCCTATGCACACGCCCTCCATCTTTCAGAAATCGAGGGGAAGAGCTTTATTCATCCTTTCGATGATCTTGCCGTGATCTCAGGACAAGGGACAATCGGTAAAGAGATGCTCGATCAAAAACCGGACCTCGATGCGATCTTTATCCCGGTTGGTGGTGGCGGGCTAATCGCCGGCGTTGCTGCTTATGTCAAATTTATCGCACCTAATTGTAAAATTATTGGGGTCGAGCCTGAAGAATCTGCTTCAATGAAAGTCTCTTTAGAATCTGGAGAGCGAGTCAATCTTCCGCAGGTAGGGACATTTGCCGATGGCACTGCTGTCAAACTAGTCGGAGAAAAGACTTTCGAGCTGTGTCAGAAATATGTCGATGAGATTATCACAGTCTCAACTGATGAACTCTGTGCCGCTATGAAAGATATCTTTAACAATACACGCGCCCTAAGCGAGCCTTCTGGAGCCCTCAGTGTTGCCGGCATTAAAAAGTATCTTCAAGCCAATCCCCACTCTGGATTTAAAAATGTTGCCGGCATTTTAAGTGGCGCGAATATCAATTTTGATCGATTACGATATGTTGCCGAGAGAGCAGAGTTAGGGGAAAGAAATGAGGCGCTCATTGCTGTCAAAATTCCTGAATCGCCCGGCAGTTTTCAAAACTTTATCAACCTTATTGGCAAACGAAGCATCACTGAATTCAATTACCGCTATGGAAATCCCTCAGAAGCGGTGATCTTTGTAGGCTTACAACTGAGCCGTGGCGATGAAGAGAAACAGCAGATTTTAGAAAGACTTCAGAGCCATCAGTTAGATGTGGTCGATCTGAGTGATAATGAGATGGCAAAACTCCATATTCGCCATATGGTTGGTGGAAAAGCAGATGCAGAGAATGAGCGACTCTTCCGCTTTGAGTTTCCTGAAAGACCCGGAGCTCTTTTACAATTTTTATCAATGCTTGCGGGACGATGGAATATTAGTCTTTTCCACTATCGCAATCATGGTTCAGATTATGGTCGCGTTCTTATCGGCATGCAGGTGCCTGAAAAAGATCTTCAAGATGGCTCCTTCCAATCATTCCTCGATGAATTAGGCTATCAATTTGAAGATGAGAATGAAAACCCTGCCTTCAAGCTTTTTCTATAAATGGCAGTAAAGATAATTAACTACGATAGTTAATGACCATAATGAAGTGCGCTGTGATAACGAATCGAGCTTCACTCAATAAAAAACCGAAATCATTAGGAATGACAGCTCCAAAATGATTTCGGTTTTATGCTATTTAATATATATAACCGAATACTTATAACCGTTCTTTGGTTACAACTATTACAACTATTGCTACTATTGCTACTATTGCTACTATTACAATTACTACACTCTACTTTAGCATCAAGCCTTTGACTCATCCTCAGAAGGACGAAGAAGACGAGGTAGCGGGAAAACGATATTCTCCTCAATTCCCGGCATATTTCCTACTAATTGATAATCTCGCTTCTCTTGCAAAAAGGTAATCACCTCTTGCACTAAGATATCGGGCGCTGAGGCTCCAGCAGTAACACCTATATTGAGATGCCCATCTAACCAATCGAGATCAATATCTGTTGCTCTGTCGATCAGATAGCTTGTAGCACCCTCTTTTTCCGCAAGCTCCCGCAGGCGATTAGAGTTAGAACTATTCTTAGAACCAACAACAAGAATCAAAGTACAATTCTCTGCTAAAGTTTTGACCGCATCTTGACGATTTTGAGTTGCGTAACAGATATCACTCTTTTTAGGACCTTGAATCTCCGGAAAACGTTCCCGCAAACGATCAATAATTTGTGACGTGTCATCTAAAGAGAGCGTTGTCTGCGTTACATAAGCAATCTTTGAAGGATCTTTAACGGTTAACTGATCCGCATCTTCTAGATCTTCGATAAGATGGATCTCCCCACCATATCGAGAATCAAACTGCCCCATTGTCCCAATCACCTCAGGATGTCCAGCATGACCTATTAATACAGTATCCATTGCATCTTTCGCAAAACGAGATACCTCTAAATGTACCTTCGTCACGAGAGGACAAGTTGCATCAAACACCTCAAGTCCGCGCTCTTTAGCATTATCTTGTACAGCTTTTGAAACGCCATGGGCAGAAAAAATAACAATCTTTCCATCTGGAACTTCATCAAGCTCATCTACAAAGATCGCACCACGATCTTTCAGGCTATCGACCACATATTTATTGTGAACAACCTCATGACGAACATAGATGGGAGCGCCAAAAAGATCGAGCGCTCGCTCAACAATGCTAATGGCACGATCCACACCCGCGCAAAACCCGCGGGGATTGGCTAAAAATATCTTCTTAGTCATTATTCTCTTCTACTAAATTACTATTATTTGCAGTATTACTCGCTGCACCACTAGGTGTTTCAAGTAGATTAACATTCTCGACATAACCATTAACAACGGTATGCAATTTTCCTGTTGTGGGGTGAATCACTAAACCATGAACCACAACTCGCCCCGGCATTAAAGGATGATTGCGAATCTGATCGACCGTATAGCGAACGCTATCGCCAACATTATCAAACCCTCGCAACCAACCATCAAGATCAATACCGGCATTTCTCAATGTTGTAATTGTTCCATCTGTGATACCAAATTTACGGGCTTTACCAAGAAGATGTTCTGGATCAAATCCCCGCATACCACAGTCAGTATGGCCAACCACCATAATCTCTTTAACATTAAACTCAAGTGCCGCCACTAAAAGACTGCGCATAACTGCACCCCAGGGATGGCTAATTAGCGCACCGGCATTCTTAATAATCTTAGCATCCCCATTACGAATTCCCATTGCCTTAGGAAGAAGCTCCACAATTCGCGCATCCATACAGGTTAAAATTGCAATCTCTTTGTTGGGATACTTATCAGTACAGAGATGATCGTACTCTTTCGAGTCAACAAACTCACGGTTATGTTCTAAGATCTTCTCTAGTGTTGATTTATCATCTGCCATAGTTTTATCCTATCTACTAGCACCTTAACAGACCGCACTCACAAAGGAGTTGCGGCAATACACTTCACTTCTTACTTCATCTATTAAGTGTCACACCCATCCAATCTCATTCACCACCACTTATTAGAGATGATGAATGACTGTTATGGGTGACACTACTTTCAAGAATCAACGAATTGACTCATCCTCACGTTGCCGTCGCTTCTCCGTTAATGAGGAGAGAAGGATAAAGGCAACTCCTGTAGTAACAAAGATATCTGCGACATTAAAGATGGGGAAGTGCCAATCATTAAAGTAAACATGAATAAAATCGACCACATGCCCCAAAACTACCCGATCAATAAGATTACCAATTGCGCCCACTAATACAGCAGCTAAGCCAAATCTTAAAAGCTTTTCCGAAGATGAGGTACGCTTGATCCAAAAAAAGAGAATCAGAGAGATCACTACGGTAATAGCAACAAAAAACCATCTCTGCCAGCCGCCCTGATCTGCTAAAAAACTAAAAGCTGATCCAGGGTTATAGACTAATGTCCAACTGAGCCCCTTAAAGACGGGGATACTCTCCCCGTACAATAAGAGATGTTCCGCTGCATATTTTGTACCGAAGTCGAGTAGGACTCCGATAACCACAAAGATCATCCAGAAGTAGATATTAACTGGCTTCTCTTGATGAGCAGCTTTATGCATAGTGACGATCTTCCCCTTCCGGTGATAGATTCTCAATACAGCGATCACAAAGAAGCGGATGTTCGTTATTTTTACCCACCTCTTCACGATGATGCCAACATCTTACACACTTCTGATAATCATCCCCTAATACTTCAACATCTACTGCAAAGCTTTCACCCTCTAAAGAATGCTCTTCGAGCGATTCAGGCGCTTCAGAAAGAGGTTTAACATCAGCATATGAAGAGAGAAGAACAAAGCGCAACTCATCTTCAAGACGTGCGATATCTGCCGCTAATGCATCACTTGCATAGATTGTAATCTTTGTCTGTAATGAAGAACCTACTCTGCCTTCAGATCGTAATCCTTCGATCACTTTCGAAGCTTCTCCACGAATAGCTAATAGACGGTTCCAATATGCTGTATTGAATGGGTCTGATTCAGATAGTGGCATCAATCCATCATAGAATTCCGTTAAGAAGACAGACTCTAAACGCTCATTACCACGATCACGCATCGCTAACCAAACCTCTTCTGCAGTAAAGGTAAGGATCGGTGCCATCCAGCGAACTAGAGCTTCTAACACATGATAGAGCGCAGTTTGTGCTGAACGTCTCGCAATAGATTCTTTAGCTGCGGTATATTGACGATCTTTAATGATATCGAGATAGAAACTTCCTAAATCGATTGAGCAGAAGTATTGTAATTTTTGATAGACATTATGGAAGGAGTAATCAAGATATGCTTCCTTAATCTCCTCTTGGATCTCTAAGGCTCTTGCAACAATCCAACGATCAAGAGGAAGCATCTCATCAAAGCTTAAACCATTCTTCTCAAGATCAAACTCATTAGTATTCGCTAAAAGGAAACGAACGGTATTACGAATACGGCGATAAGTTTCTGAAGTTCTCTTTAAGATCTCATCTGATACCGGAATTTCTCCACGATAATCTGTTGAGGAGACCCAAAGACGAAGAACATCTGCGCCCATTTTATCGATCACATCAGCTGGCTCAACACCATTACCTAAAGACTTAGACATCTTACGGCCTTTCGCATCTACCGTAAATCCATGGGTCAATAGTGCTCGATAAGGGGCAACACCATTAATTGCAACAGAGGTGATAATTGAAGAGTTAAACCAACCACGATGCTGATCCGATCCTTCGAGATAGAGATCTGCCGGATAGCTCAATTCAGGTCGACGTGCTAAAACACTAAAATGTGTTGTTCCAGAGTCAAACCAGACATCCAATGTATCTCTATTTTTCTGGTAGAGCGCCGCCTCTTCTGCAGGGAGATAATCTTCTACTTCTGCACTAAACCAAGCCTCTAATCCATCTTTACGAATTCTTGTCGCAACCTCTTCCATCAAGCGATCAGTCTCAGGATGTAACTCCCCTGTCTCTTTATGTAGGAAGAAAGGAATAGGAACACCCCAATAGCGTTGACGTGAAATACACCAATCGCCACGGCCTTCGATCATGCCATAAAGACGCTCTCTACCCCATGTCGGGATAAATTGCACTTGATCAATTTCATCAAGAACCTCTTGACGCAATCCCTGCTTATCCATGCTGATAAACCATTGAGGCGTTGCACGATAGATTGTAGGTGTTTTATGGCGCCAACAATGAGCATAGCTGTGGGTAATCTTACCGCTATGGATTAAGATTCCTTTATCTGTTAAGTATTGAATCATTTCAGGCTCAATACCACGAATATTTTTACCGCCAAAATAGGGAACTGTTGCAATATAAGTACCATCACCTAATACAGGATTTTCAAATTCGATCCCATACTCAAGAGCAACAGCATAGTCCTCCTCACCATGAGCTGGGGCAGTATGAACAAATCCTGTCCCTGCATCTAATGTAACGTGATCTCCTAAAATCAATGGTACATTGCGATCCGCTTCAATAGGATGCTTCACCATCAAATTCTCTAAAACCGCGCCTTCAAATTCTGCAATTATCGGTAATTGGCAACCCCAACTCTTCTCAAGCTCTTCCACAAGATCTTTTGCCACAAGAAGTTGATCACCAGACTTATCGACTAAAGCATAGATAAAATCTTTATTCACAGAAACAGCCGCGTTACCAGGTAATGTCCAAGGAGTCGTTGTCCAGATAACAACAGAGACTTCACCCTCTAATGGCTGACCAATCTTCTCCCCCAATAAGGCAACATCTACCACCGGGAATTTAACATCGATACTATAAGAGACCTTATCTGCATACTCTACTTCCGCTTCAGCCAAAGATGAGCCGCAATCGAGACACCAGTTAACAGGTCTTGCCCCCTTCTCTAGATGACCTTTTTTAACGATCTCTTTTAATGCCAAAACAATATCAGCTTCCGCATCTTGATTCATCGTCAAATAAGGTTTCTCTTCATAAGAGAGCACACCTAAACGCTTAAAGCCATCGGCTTGAATTGCAATTTGACTCTTTGCAAACTCGCGACACTTAGCCCTAAACTCAGCAGGAGTCAATTTATCGCCCACTTTGCCATAACTCTTCTCAACAACTAATTCAATAGGAAGACCATGACAATCCCAACCTTGAACATAAGGAGAATCGAAACCTAATTGCCCTCTAGATTTAACAATAATATCTTTTAAGATCTTGTTAACTGCGTGTCCTAAATGGATCGCACCATTTGCATAAGGAGGTCCATCATGAAGAATAAATTTCGGCTTTCCTTTGAAGATCTCCCGTTGTTTATGGTAGAGATCGATCTTATCCCAATACTCAATAAACTCAGGTTCCCGCTTTGGAAGATTCCCTCTCATCGCAAAATCTGTTTCCGGAAGATTTAAGGTATCCCGGTATATATTGTCATTCTTCTCTTCGATTCTTTTTGCTTTACTCACGTTCACATCCTACTTTTGAAGATTAAAATAATCTCTTGAAGCCTCCGCATCTAATAAGATCTGCGCCTTTAATGCTTCAATACTTTCAAATCGTTTCTCATCCCTAATTTTAGAGAGAAATCTAACACTAAATGTCTCACCATATAAGTTACGGTTGATATCATGTAAGTGTACTTCTAAATTAGGTTTTATGCCATCAACTGTAGGTCGATAACCAATATTGGCAACACCTTTCAACTTCTCCTGAGTTCGACAGAGAGTGGCTTCTACATTATACACCCCGGTAAAGGGAGGCTTAAAGCGTTTTAATGGCAGATTGATCGTCGCTGTCCCGAGCTTTCTAGCGAGCTGATTTCCATAAACGACACGACTCATAATCTGATACGGTCGACCTAAATAGAGCTCCGCTTGATTAAAGTTTGAAACTGCCAGAGCCTCACGAACCAAGGTCGAGGAGACACGTACGCCACCAATAAAGTAGTAATCTTCTTGAACAACTTCAAAGCCATATTTTTGCCCAGCAGCTGAAAGATCTTCAAAAGATCCTGCCGCTTTCGCACCAAAACGAAAATCAGCACCAATCACGATTCCCTTAATATTGAGCTGATCTACTAAAAAATGGTCAATAAAGTGATCTGGAGACTCTTCCCGCAAGCGTTCAGTGAAGGGCAGGATAATCACCTCATCAACTAATTGACTCTTTTTAAGGTAAGCTAATTTCTCTTTTAGCGACATAATTCGTGCCGGCGAATTCTCTTTCAAAAAGAACTCATGAGGAAGTGGCTCAAACGTCACTAATGTTCGCTTTGCATCAGGATTTTTAGCCTGTAGCGCATTCACCTTATGCAATAATTTTTGATGACCTAAATGTATTCCATCAAAAGCCCCAATCGTAACAATTCGTGGTGCATCCGGAATAACACGAGAGTCTCGATAAAAGAAAAATTTCATCTTTTCGACCGTTAAATAAAAAAGCCGGCTATAAGAATAACCGGCTAATAAATAATTTATGATTTAGCTGGCATCAGCTTCATTTGCTTTAGCTGGACGCTCAACAAATTCAACATAAGCCATTGGAGCATTATCTCCAGGGCGGAAACCACACTTCAAAATACGGAGATAACCACCATTACGATCTTTGAAAAGTGGACCATAAACTTCAAAAAGTTTAGTGACCATTTCACGTGATCTTAAGATTGCGAAAGCTTTACGACGGTTAGCTACCGTATCAACTTTAGCAAGTGTAATTAATGGTTCTACTTCACGACGAAGCTCTTTTGCTTTCGGGAGTGTAGTCTTAATAATTTCATGCTCAAGAATAGATACAGACATATTTTTGAACATTGCTTTTCTATGTGCTGATGTGCGACTAAATGCACGACCTGCTTTACGATGACGCATTTTTATACTTCCTATTCAAATAATTAAATTATGCTGGTGGCTTAGAGGTATCTAAGTTAGGCGGTGGCCAATTATCTAAAGTCATACCTAAAGATAAACCATATTGCGCCAACACATCTTTAATTTCTGTTAATGATTTTTTACCAAGATTAGGCGTTTTGAGTAACTCTGTTTCTGTTTTCTGAATCAAATCACCGATGTAATATACACTCTCTGCTTTTAGACAATTCGCAGAACGAACTGTTAACTCTAAATCATCAACAGGTCTTAATAATGTAGGATCTATCTCAAATGCTGGTTCTTCCTCTACAGGTTCTTCTTCCGGCATTGGTTTAAGATCTACAAAGACATTTAACTGCTCATGAAGGATCGTTGCTGCATTACGAATTGCTTGCTCTGGATCTAAAGTTCCATTAGTTTCTAACGCAATAACGAGTCTATCTAAGTCAGTACGCTGTTCAACACGGGCCGTTTCTACACGATAACTTACGCGATTTACAGGACTAAATGTCGTATCTAACTTGAAGAGGCCAAGTGAAATAGTAGAACTATCACCCGCTTCGGTTTCACGGTTTGCCGCAGTACTATAACCGCGACCACTTTCTACCTTCATGCGCATTTTTAAGGAACCACTCGAAGTAAGGTTCGCAATTACATGTTCAGGATTAACAATTTCAATATTATGTGGAACTTCAAGATCTCCTGCTGTTACCACACACGGTCCCTGAATATCTAATGAGATATATGCTTCAGGGGCATCGTGAAGAGTAATAGCAATACCTTTAAGGTTTTGCAGAAGATCGATAACATCTTCATGCATCCCTGGAATTGCAGAGTACTCTTTTGAAACGCCATCAATTTCACATTCTGTAATCGCTGCACCTGGCATCGAAGATAGCAGAATACGACGTAATGCATTCCCTAAAGTATGCGCAAAGCCCCTCTCAAGAGGCTCTAGCGATATTTCAGAGAAGTGATTTTCGTCGGTTTTGATCTCCACTATACGTGGAGTTAACAACTCATTTAAAGCCATATGTACTTACCCGATTGATCTAAAATAATAAGAAGGAACGAAAAAATACCAATATGCTTATTATTTTGAGTACAACTCTACTACTAATGACTCGTTAATATCTGCTGGTAAATCTGAACGCTCAGGAACACGCTTAAACTCGCCTTCCATTTTTGTTTTATCAACCGAAACCCAATCAACTAGGCCATTTGCTTCTGCTAATTCCATTGCATATGCAATTCTTGCTTGCTTTTTAGAACGCTCACGAATAGCAACTACATCACTTGCTTTCAGCTGATATGAAGGGATATTAACCTTCTCACCATTTACTAAAATTGAATTATGACTTACTAACTGACGTGCTTCTGCACGAGTTGAAGCAAAGCCCATACGATAAACAACGTTATCTAAGCGGCACTCAAGGATCTCTAAAAGATTCTCACCTGTAGAACCTTTACGACGATCTGCTTCTTTATAGTAAAGATGGAATTGTTTCTCTAACAATCCATACATTCTTTTTAACTTCTGTTTTTCACGTAACTGTAAACCGTAGTCAGATGTACGACCTGGTTTTGCACCATGCTGTCCAGGTGCTCTGTCATGCTTACATTTTGATTCGAAAGAACGTGCGCCAGATTTCAAGTGGAGATCTGTGCCTTCACGTCTTGCTAATTTACATTTTGGGCCAATATAACGTGCCATGACTATCTATACTCCTTAAAAATTTATATTATACTCTGCGCTTTTTCGGCGGACGGCAACCATTGTGTGGAATGGGAGTTACGTCAGAAATACTTGTGATTTTATAGCCAATCGCGTTAAGTGCACGAACTGCTGAATCACGTCCTGGACCAGGTCCGCTGATATTTACGTCTAAATTTTTAAGACCATATTCTTGCGCTACTGTACCAGCTCTTTCTGCTGCTACTTGAGCTGCGAATGGAGTAGACTTTCTTGAACCACGGAAGCCTGAGCCACCAGCAGTTGCCCATGAAAGTACATTTCCTTGACGATCAGAGATAGTCACGATTGTGTTGTTGAATGATGCTTGAACATGTGCGATACCGTCAACAACACTTCTTTTAACGCGCTTACGCGTTTTTACTGAAGGTTTTGCCATTTTACATTTTCCCTAACAAATTATTTAACAAGTCTTCTTGGACCTTTACGAGTACGTGCATTAGTTTTGGTGCGCTGTCCTCTTAAAGGTAAACTACGACGATGACGAATACCACGATAGCATCCGAGATCCATTAAACGTTTAATGTTTAATGATACTTCGCGACGCAAATCACCTTCTACAGTATATTCACCAACTTGAGCTCGTAGTGCATCAACTTGCTCATCTGTTAAGTCTTTTACTTTTGTCGTTGGGTCAACATTTGCCGCTGCACAGATTGCTGCCGCACGAGTTGGACCAACACCATAAATTGATTGCAGTGAAATAATCACATGCTTTGCTACTGGTATATTAATACCTGCTATACGTGCCATATAAATCCTATCCTAATATTATATCAAGCAGAGCATTCTACCTGATAAATTAAAATTACTCAATACTATTAACCTTGGCGTTGTTTATGACGTCCATCTTCACAGATAACACGTACAACACCAGCGCGTTTAACAATCTTACATTTGCGACAAATTTTCTTAACTGACGCTCTTACTTTCATTCTTAACTCCAATATATTTTACTAAAAGTTTGGTGGGGTACCATTCAATGCTGAACTAATATTTGCTTTTTTCATTAAAGACTCATACTGCTGAGACATTAATAATGCTTGAATTTGTGTTACTAAATCCATTACGACTACAACAGCAATCAGGATCGAGGTTCCACCGAAGTACATTTGTACAGGACTTATACCATTAAAGAATTCAGGCAATAGACAGATAATTGTAATATAGAGCGAACCCCATAAAGTAATTCGAGTTAATACTCTATCTAAATATTGCGATGTATGAATTCCAGGGCGAATGCCAGGTATAAAACCGCCATTTCTCTTTAAGTTTTCTGCTGTCTCTTTAGAGTTGAACTGCAATGCAGTGTAGAAGAAACAGAAGAAGATTATAAGTGCCGCAAATAATATCATATATGCAGGCTGACCTATAGAGAAATACTTCACTCCGTAAAATCCGAGCTTATTAAGTGTCAAGGATACATAATAGCTAAAGCTCCCCCAAAGCCCTGTATCCGCGTCAGTCAATTCTGGCACATTAACTTTGCTTAAACCGGTACTAATGGTGTAAACAAAGGATAGGAACGCAGAACCGAAGATTGCCGGTATAACTCCCGACATATTGAGTTTTAATGGCAGATGGTTAGTTTGATTACCAACCGTCATCATTCTACCTTGCTGTCTTCTTGCATATTGAATTGTAATACGGCGCTGACCACGCTCAATAAAGACAATCACAAAAATTACAGCCAATACAAGCAAGAATAGAACAACTAATAACAACCACATTGCACCACCTTGTGTGGTAGCAGTCTCAAATAGGAACGCAACCGATGAAGGTACGCCCATTAGAATGCTTGCAAAGATGATCATTGAAATACCATTACCGATACCTCTTTCTGTAATCTGCTCACCCAACCAAACGAGGAACATTGTTCCTGTTACGAGTGTTAGCGTTGAAAGTGTAACGAATAGGACTGGCGGTATAACTACCAATTCGGCATTTACAAACCCACCATTCATGATCGCGATTGAATAAACAATCCCCTGCACAACCCCGAAAGCAATAGTCATGTAGCGAGTGTACTGAGTCATCTTACGACGCCCTGCCTCACCCTCTTTTTTGAGTTGTTCGAGAGGAGCATACACTACTGATAACATCTGAATAACAATCGAAGCTGTAATATACGGCATTACACCTAGCATAAACACAGACATCTTCTCAAATGCACCACCTGAGAAGAGATTAATCATTGCAGATATACCACCTTGTTGCCCTTGTTGATCCATTACCTCCGAAAGCGTAACAGCATCAATACCTGGCAGTGTAATATAGACCCCAATTCTATAGACTACTAATGCCAAGACTAAAAACCATAGTCTTGACAAGAGTCCTGAAAAACGTCCGAGGTTATTAGCCCCTACTTGATTTCTTTGCATATTTACTCTTCAACAGAGCCGCCCGCAGCCTCAATAGCCGCTTTAGCCCCTTTAGTAACACGAATACCTTTTAAGGTGACCGCTCTATTGATCTCACCAGAAAGCATAACTTTTGCGCGCTCATATTTCGCTGGAAGAATATTGCTCTCAATAAGTGATGCCATAGTGATCTCATTACCCTCTACTTTATTAAGTGCTGATAATGGTACTTCTGCAGTCACTAAACCAATTTGTGAATTGAAACCCACTTTTGGCAATCTTCTTTGTAAAGGTTGTTGTCCACCTTCGAACCCAACTTTATGGTAACCACCTGATCTAGAGTGTTGACCTTTATGACCACGACCCGCTGTCTTACCTAAGCCAGAACCACAACCACGGCCTACACGTTTTGGGTTAGTTTTACTACCAAACGCAGGTTTTAATGTATTTAATTTCATTTGTTTACCTATCCCCAACTACTCAACTTTAAGCAAGTAAGCTACTTTGTTAATCATCCCCATATTTTCAGGAGTGGCAGCAACCTCTACTGTATGATGAAGACGACGTAAACCTAAACCTTTTACACAATCACGATGTGATTGAAGTCGGCTATTAGTACTCTTTACAAGCGTTACTTTTACAGTTTTCTGTGTCATGACTTACCCTCTTATCTCCTCAACAGATTTGCCACGTTTTGCAGCAATCTCTTCTGGAGTTTGCATTGCAGCTAAACCTTTAATTGTTGCTTGCACAACGTTTACAGGGTTACGTGAGTTCTGACATTTAGCAAGTACATCTTTTACACCAGCTACTTCGAACACTGCACGCATCGCACCACCTGCAATTACCCCTGTACCTTCAGATGCAGGCTGCATATAGACACGAGCCGCATTATGAATACCTGTTACAGAGTATTGCAGTGTACCACCATTTAAAGAAACTGTCTTGATATTACGTTTAGCTTGCTCAATCGACTTTTTGATTGCAACAGGCACTTCTTTTGCCTTCGCATAACCGTAACCCACTTTACCATTACCATCACCTACTACAGTAAGTGCAGCAAAAGCAAATTGTCTACCACCCTTTACTGTCTTAGATACACGGTTTACTGTAACAAGCTTCTCTTGGTAACCATCTGCAGCTACCGCTGCATTTTGATTTTCAACTTTTGTAGTCATTTAATTTCCTTCCTTATTAAAACTCTAATCCAGCTTCTCTAGCTGCATCCGCTAGAGCTTTAACGCGGCCATGATATTTAAATCCAGAGCGATCAAATGCAACATTAGTTACACCAGCTGCTTTTGCTTTTGCAGCGATATCTTTACCAACTACAGCAGCAGCATCAACGTTACCACCATTTTTGATCTGAGATTTAACATCTGCTACAAGCGTTGAACTCGCAGCTAACACTTTATTATCTGTACCACTAATTACTTGTGCATAGATATGACGAGGAGTTCTATGTACGGTTAAACGATCAACCATCAACTCTCTCATTTTGATACGAGCTTTAAGGCTTCTTCTGTATCTTGCGTCTCTTTTTTTCATCGTTCTCACCTATTTCTTCTTAACTTCTTTCAATGAAACAACTTCATCTGAATAACGAACGCCTTTACCTTTATATGGCTCAGGTGGTCTGTAGGCTCTGATTTTAGCCGCAACTTGACCAACTACTTGCTTATCAACACCCTTAATCACAACTTCTGTTTGTGTAGGAGTTTCACAAGTAACACCTTCTGGCATAGCGTGAACGATGGGATGTGAGAAACCGAGTGTAAGATTCAAGTTTGAACCTTGTGCTGCAGCACGGTATCCAACACCATTTAAGATAAGCTTTCTTTCGAAACCTTCAGAAACACCGATAACTAAGTTACTTACTAAAGAACGCATTGTTCCTGCAATTGCGTAACTACCTTTGCTCTGCTCTAAATCAGGTACGATTACTAATTCCGAACCTTCTTGTTTAATCCCTACAGATGAATGAAGTTGAAGACTATTTTCACCCTTAGGACCTTTTGCTTTTACATTATTTCCAGAGATTGTGATTTCAACACCCGCTGGAACAGTAATATTCTGTTTAGCTACACGTGACATCCTAACCCCCTAATTAAGCTACAACGCAGATCACTTCCCCACCGAGCGATAAAGATCTCGCCTTGTGGTCAGTCATCATGCCTTGTGAAGTTGAAACAATCGCAATACCTAAACCACCTAAAACTTGTGGTAAGCTATTTTTATCACGATATACACGGAGGCTTGGCTTACTTACACGCTCAATACGCTCAATAACAGCCTTACCTTGATGATACTTAAGTGTAAGCACTAATTTTTTATTAGAAGCTTTATCACCAGCAACATCGATTGATGCGATGTAACCTTCTTCAAGAAGCACATCAGCGATAGATTTTTTTACGTTAGAGAAAGGAATCTCTACGTTTACTTTTTCAGAAACTTGCGCATTACGAATGCGGGTTAGCATATCTGAAATTGGATCATGCATACTCATTATAAAATTCTCCTACCAGCTAGCTTTTCTTAAGCCAGGAATATCACCACGCATAGTGATTTCTCTTAACTTGTTTCTTCCAAGACCGAACTTACGGTATACACCATGAGGTCTGCCTGTAATACTACAACGTCTACGACGTCTAGATGGAGAAGAATCTCTTGGTAATTTTTGAAGTGCGACAACTGCTGCTTCTTTCTCTTCTGCAGTAGCGTCGACACTAATAATAATCTTTTTTAACTGCTCGCGTTTTTCAGCATACTTAGCAACAAGCTCAGCACGCTTCTTTTCACGATTAACCATTGATACTTTAGCCATAATTTCCTGCTTTATAATTAATTACGAAATGGGAAGTTGAAAGCGCTTAATAAAGCTTTTGCTTCTTTGTCAGTCTTCGCAGTTGTTGCGATACTAATGTCCATCCCACGTGTAGCATCTACTTTCTCATATTCGATTTCAGGGAAAACGATCTGTTCTTTGATACCAAAGTTATAGTTTCCTGCACCATCAAATGAGCGTGCACTTACACCGCGGAAGTCACGTACTCGAGGTAAAGAGATATTAATTAAGCGATCTAAAAATTCATACATAGTTGTACGACGTAATGTTACACGGCAACCGACAGGCCAACCATCACGAATCTTAAATCCAGCAACCGATTTTCTTGAAAGGGTCACTTGTGCTTTTTGTCCTGCAATAGCAGTTAACTCTGCTACGGCATTATCCATAATTTTCTTATCAAGTACCGCTTCACCAACACCCATATTTAAAGCGATCTTAGTGATTTTTGGCACTTCCATAGGATTAGTGTAGCCAAACTCTTCGATAAGTTTTGGTACTACAACTTCATCATAATACTGTTTTAATCTTGCTTTCATGATATTCCTCAATGCCAAACGGATATGTCTTTTAATGCGATACATCCTGTTTGGCACAGTAATTATTTATAAAATAAGCTGGCTATAATAGCAAAAGTATTTAAACTAGCCAACTTTTTTATTTGTAGATTTAAAAACTCTTTCACGAACGAATTTTACTTTACCATTTTCATCTTTAGTTTCAGTAACTTCGATCTTGATTTTATCTTGTTTTTTCGTCTCGGGATTATAAATCATCACGTTAGAGAGATCGATGAAAGATTCTTGCTCTACCTTACCACCCTCGATTCCGAGTTGTGGGTTTGGTCTAACATGCTTAGTTACTTTATTAGCACCAGCAACTTTCACACGCCCATCTTTCACTTCAAGCACGCTACCACGATGCCCTTTACTGCTTCCCGCGATTACTACAACTTCATCACCTTTACGGATTTTTGACATATTTAATAATCCTCTTTACTAGATAACTTCAGGCGCAAGCGAAATAATTCTCATGAACTTCTCACCACGTAACTCACGAGTCACTGGGCCAAAGATACGAGTTCCGATCGGATCCAAGTTATTATTAAGAAGTACAGCAGCGTTACCATCAAATTTAATTAATGAACCATCTTGGCGACGAACACCTTTACGAGTTCTTACTACTACTGCATTATACACATCACCTTTTTTAGCACGTCCGCGTGGAATAGCCTCTTTAACAGAAACTTTGATTACATCCCCAACGGTAGCATATCGACGATGTGAACCGCCAAGAACTTTGATACACATTACTTTACGTGCACCAGAGTTGTCAGCTACGTCTAAAACTGTCTGCGTCTGAATCATTATTAACCTCTCGACTCTTCAACTACACGAACTAAATCCCAAGTTTTTTTCTTAGAAATAGGACGTACTTGTTTTATTTCAACGATATCACCGATGTTACATGTATTCGCTTCATCGTGCGCATAGAACTTAGTAGAGCGCTTCACATACTTTTTGTATTTAGGATGCTTTACTAATCTTTCTACATATACAGTAATGGTTTTATCACTCTTATTCGATACAACTGTACCAATAACGGTACGAGCGTGTTGCTGTTCAATAGCAGTAGTCATTATTTACCACCCTCTTTCATTTCACCAAGTACTGTGTTAATTCTCGCGATTTGTCTACGAGACTCTTTGAACTGGTGTGACTTTGATAGCTGACCAGTCGCCTTTTGCATACGGAGATTGAACAAACCGCGTTGTAAATCAAGTTTTTCATTTCTTAATTCTTCAACCGATTTATCTCTCAATTGAGCTGCTTTAGATACTTTACTCATGACTTTTTACCTCTTTAAAGAACTGTACGTTCAGCAAACGCTGTTTTAACAGATAGCTTTGCAGAAGCAAGTCTAAATGCTTCACGAGCAACAGTTTCCGTGACACCTTCAATTTCAAAAAGCACACGACCTGGTTGAACTTTTGCTACCCAGTACTCAACGTTACCTTTACCACTACCCATTCGAACTTCTAATGGCTTACCAGTAATTGGCACATCGGGGAAAACACGGATATAAACTTTACCACCACGACGGATATAACGAGTAATCGCACGACGCGCTGCTTCGATTTCACGAGCATTGATGCGACCATTTTCTGTAGACTTTAAGCCAAATTCACCGAAGTCTACCTTATTACCTGCTGCCGCAACTCCACGGTTACGACCTTTACGCATTTTTCTAAATTTAGTACGTTTTGGTTGCAACATGATTACTCACCTTTCCTTCTTCTGTTTCTTTTCTTAGGTACCGCTTCTTCTTGTTCTACAGCAAGGTAATCAAATACTTCACCTTTGTAGATCCAAACTTTAACGCCCAAGATACCATAAGTTGTTAATGCTTCTGCTGTTCCGTAATCAATATCTGCACGGAATGTATGGAGAGGAACACGCCCTTCTCTATACCACTCAGTACGAGCAATTTCCGCACCATTTAAACGGCCAGATACGTTAACACGAATACCTTCAGCACCTAAACGCATAGTATTAGTTACCGCACGACGCATAGCTCTTCTGAACATTACACGACGCTCTAATTGCTGAGCAATTCCCTCTGCAACTAAATACGCATCTAACTCAGGCTTTCTTACCTCCTGGATTGATACATGTACTGGACAACCCATGATCTCTGAAAGCTCTTTACGTAAGATTTCAATATCTTCGCCTTTTTTCCCAATAACAACACCAGGACGAGCTGTATGAATAACAACTTGCGCTGATTTTGAAGGACGGCTGATATGAATCTTAGAAACAGCAGCACCTGCTAATTTCTTTCTTAAAAACTCTCTAACCTTAAAGTCAGATTCAATAAACTCAGGGAAAGTCTTAGAATCCGCGTACCAACGCGAATTCCAGTCTTTTGAGATCCCTAAGCGTATACCGGTTGGATTTACTTTTTGACCCATTTTGACTTACTCCTAATTAAGCTTCAGCAACGATTACTGTGATGTGACTTGTCTTCTTAAGAATACGGTCTCCACGACCTTTTGCACGTGGGCGCATTCTCTTAAGAAGAGGACCCTCGTCAACCATAATAGTTTTCACATAGAGGTTGTCGATATCCGCACCAAAGTTATTCTCAGCATTTTCCATTGAAGAAACTAATACTTTAAGAATAAGATCTGCAGCTTTTTTGTCGCTAAATTGTAACAAAGTAAGTGCACGATCAACTGGTAGTCCACGGACCTGATCTGCAACTAAGCGCGCTTTCTGAGGAGAAATTCGCGCATGGCGATGTACTGCTCTACTTTCCATGTTTTATCTCCTTATTAACGTGCTTTTTTATCTGCAGCATGACCGCGATAAGTACGAGTGACAGCAAACTCACCTAACTTATGACCAATCATATTTTCAGTAATTAAAATCGGCACATGAATTTTTCCATTGTGTACGGCAATTGTAAGTCCAATCATTTCTGGTAGGATCATTGAGCGACGTGACCAGGTCTTAATTGGACGACGATTATTTGACGCTACAGCTTCATCTACTTTCTTTTGTAGATGATGATCGATAAATGGACCTTTCTTTATAGAACGTGGCATATTTTACCCTTTATTCGATTTAATTATTTAGTACGACGACGAACAATGTACTTACTTGTACGCTTGTTAGTACGTGTCTTGTAACCTTTAGTAGGTTGACCCCAAGGCGTCACAGGATGTCTACCACCCTTAGTACGACCTTCACCACCACCGTGTGGATGGTCTACCGGGTTCATCGCAGCTCCACGAGTTTGTGGTCTAACACCAGCCCAACGACTTGCACCGGCTTTACCTAACACACGAAGGCTATGCTCTCCATTACTTACAACACCAACGGTCGCTTTACAATCAGAGAGAACCTTACGAATTTCACCTGAACGTAAACGTAATGTAGAGTACTCACCCTCTTTAGCGATAAGTTGTACTGAAGTACCTGCTGAACGTGCTAATTGAGCACCTTTACCAGGCTTCATCTCAACACAATGTACTGTCGTACCAATTGGAATATTGCGAAGTGGTAGAGAGTTACCTGCTTTGATGGGCGCATTTGGACCAGCAAACAATACATCACCCACCTCTACTTTTGCAGGAGCGATAATGTAACGACGTTCACCATCTACATAGCAAAGAAGTGCAATGTGTGCGGTACGGTTTGGATCGTACTCAATTCTCTCAACTTTTGCCGGAATATTCTCTTTATTACGTTTAAAGTCAATCAAACGATAATGTTGTTTATGACCACCACCACGATGACGTGAAGTAATACGTCCATCATTATTACGGCCGCCGGTTCTATGCTGACCTTCTACTAATGGAGCATATGGTTTACCTTTATGAAGGCCTGGCGTTACAACCTGAATTAGTGAGCGACGACCTGGTGAAGTTGGTTTAGCTTTTTTTATACTCATTACATATCACCTAAAAAATCAATTTCATCTTCCCCGTCTGCAAGTGTTACGTAAGCTTTTTTCCAATCTTGCTTTACACCCATATGACGGCCAAATGATTTACGCTTACCTTTTTGGTTAAGCACAGTAACCTTCTCTACTTTACGTCCAAATAAGAGCTCTACTGCGTCAGCAATCTCTTTCTTATTGGCATCTTTCAATACGCGGAAAGTTACTTCACGATTAAGCTCTTCTTGGCGCGCTGTTTTTTCAGACGCATGAGGAGCAATGATCACTTTCATTAATCTTTCTTTAACATCTAAAATCATGCTAATAACTCCTTAACTGAAACAAGCGCCTGTTTAGTCATTACAACTTTATTAAACTGTACGAGGCTAACTGGATCAATCGCTTCAACATCAAGTACGAGAACGTTTGGCACGTTTCTAGCACTTAGGTAGAGCGGGAAGTCAACAGCTTCAGTAACCACTAATACGCTTTCATTATGTACATTCAAGCTTTCTAACTTAGCGATAAATGCTTTCGTCTTTGGCGCTTCCATTGTAAAATCTTCAACAACTACTAAACGCTCGCTTCTGATTAATTCAGAAAGAATGTTAAGCATCGCCGCTTTGTACATTTTCTTGTTTACTTTCTGGCTCCAGTTTTGTGGCTTAGCTGCAAACGTTACACCACCACCTCTCCAGATAGGGTTACGCTTACTACCAACACGTGCACGACCAGTTCCTTTTTGTCTCCATGGCTTCGCTGTAGAACCTGCTACTTCAGCACGTGTTTTCTGAGCGCGAGTACCTGCTCTTCCACCTGCTTGATATGCTGTTACAACTTGATGCACTAACGCTTCGTTAAAGTCACGACCAAACTGCGTGGCATCTAATTCAACTGGAGATCCGCCGATTACTTGAATTTCCATTACGCCTTACCTCTTTTCACTTTGATTGCAGGAGACACAACAACATCTGACCCCTTAGGTCCTGGGACAGCACCTTTAATGAGAAGTAAGTTGCGCTCAGTATCTACTCCAACGATCTCAAGATTTTGAGCTGTTCTACGAACTGCACCCATGTGTCCCGCCATTTTCTTACCTTTGAAAACACGACCTGGATCTTGACATTGACCGATTGATCCTGGAACACGATGCGACAATGAGTTACCGTGCGTATTACGTTGACCAGCAAAGTTATGACGTTTAATTGTACCGGCAAAACCTTTACCTTGCGTAACGCCTGAAACATCGACTTTTTGTCCTGCTTCAAATAACTCTACAGTTAACTTTTGTGCAACTTCATATGCGTCTGTAGTATCGACACGAAATTCCCAAAGTGAACGTGCTGATGCGATCTCTGCTTTTGCAAAGTGTCCATCTAATGATTTTTTCTTTTTGCTTGAATACTGTGGACCATGCGCTACTTGTACCGCTGTGTAACCATCAGTATCTGCTGTTTTGATTTGGGCAATTTCATTGTTTTCGATTTGCACAACAGTCACTGCAAGAGAGCGACCATCTTCACCAAAAACTCTACTCATCCCGAGTTTTTTTCCGATTAATCCTACTGCCATTTTATAACCTCAATTAATAAATGATAAAAACGAGAGGAAGGTTGGCGACCTTCATCGCGAACAAACCCGTACTAGTCTAAACGAATTTGTACATCCACACCAGCAGCTAAATCCAGTTTCATTAATGCATCAACTGTTTTATCTGTTGGATTAACAATGTCCATGAGACGCTTATGAGTTCTTAACTCATACTGATCACGCGCATCTTTGTTAACATGCGGTGATGTCAATACTGTAAATACTTCACGCTTAATAGGTAAAGGAATTGGACCTTTAACCTGCGCACCTGTGCGCTTAGCTGTTTCAACAATTTCTTTTGCAGACTGATCAATTAAACGATAGTCAAATGCTTTAAGGCGAATTCTAATTCTTTGATTATCCATACTACTCTCATTTAAAAATCCTAGGTTCCAAAAGAAACCTAGGAAAAAAATTAATTATGCAATAACTTTCGCTACAACACCAGCACCTACTGTACGACCGCCTTCACGGATCGCAAAGCGTAAACCTTCATCCATCGCAATTGGGTTGATTAACTCAACAACCATTTTTACGTTATCACCAGGCATAACCATCTCTACACCTTCAGGTAGCTCACAAGCACCTGTAACGTCTGTAGTACGGAAATAAAATTGTGGACGATAACCTTTAAAGAATGGAGTATGACGTCCACCCTCTTCTTTTGAGAGAACGTAAACTTCTGCTTCAAATTTAGTATGAGGCTTAATAGATCCTGGTTTTGCTAATACTTGACCGCGCTCAACATCTTCACGCTTAGTACCACGGAGAAGAACACCCACGTTGTCACCTGCTTGACCTTGATCAAGAAGCTTACGGAACATTTCTACACCAGTACATGTTGTTTTTTGAGTTGGGCGAATACCGACGATCTCTAACTCTTCACCAGTCTTAACGATTCCTGATTCGATACGGCCTGTTACTACAGTACCACGACCTGAAATTGAGAAAACATCTTCGATAGGCATAAGGAATGGCTTATCGATCTCACGAACAGGCTCAGGGATCCACTCATCTAAAGCTGCAAGAAGCTTTTTGATTGCTGGAACACCAATTTCTGATTCATCGCCTTCAATTGCTTTAAGCGCTGAACCAACGATAACTGGGGTATCATCACCAGGGAAATCGTATGCATCAAGAAGTTCACGAACTTCCATTTCAACAAGCTCGATTAACTCAGCGTCATCAACCATATCTGCTTTATTTAAGAAAACAAGAATATATGGAACACCTACCTGACGCGATAAAAGGATATGCTCACGAGTTTGTGGCATAGGCCCATCTGCAGCTGAACATACTAAGATAGCTCCATCCATCTGCGCTGCACCAGTGATCATGTTTTTCACATAGTCGGCGTGTCCAGGACAGTCTACGTGTGCATAGTGGCGATTTTCAGACTCATACTCAACGTGAGAAGTTGAAATCGTGATACCACGCTCTCTCTCTTCCGGTGCGTTATCGATCTGATCATATGCACGTACGTTTGCACCTATAGATTCGTTACCCACTTTTGTTAAAGCCGCGGTTAAAGTTGTTTTACCATGGTCAACGTGACCAATTGTACCGACGTTTACGTGCGGTTTATTACGACTAAAAGTTTCCTTTGACATACTATTAATACCCCAATTTTTTAAAGAGCTAAAAACAAGCTCTACATTATAGAGCTTGTCTATTAGATTGCAAATTATTTATTTTAATTAGACTCTATTAGTCTACCTTATTCGCATTGATGATTTCATCAGCAACACTATTTGGTGCTTGGTTATACTTCAAGAATTCCATGGAGTATGTTGCACGACCTTGCGTTGATGAGCGAAGCGCTGTTGCGTAACCAAACATCTCAGATAATGGAACTTCCGCTCTGATAAGTTTTGATCCAAATGCATCATCAATACCTTGAAGATTACCACGACGACGGTTAAGGTCTCCCATAACATCACCCATGTACTCTTCAGGCGTCTCTACTTCCACCTTCATGATTGGCTCAAGCAATACAGGACCTGCTTTTTGAACACCATTTTTGAAACCCATAGATCCAGCAATTTTAAACGCCATCTCACTTGAGTCAACATCATGATATGAACCATCATATAATGTTACTTTTACATCTTCGATTGGATAGCCTGCGATAACACCGTTTGCCATCTGCTCTTGAATACCGCGATCAACCGCTGGGATATATTCTCTTGGAACAACACCACCAACAATCTCATCAACGAACTCGTAACCTTTACCAAGCTCTTGCGGCTCAATACGCAACCACACATGACCAAACTGACCACGACCACCAGATTGACGTACAAACTTACCTTCTGCTTCAACCGGCTTAGTGATTGTTTCACGATAAGCAACTTGCGGCGCACCAACACCACACTCTACTTTAAACTCACGCTTCAAACGATCCACAATGATATCTAAGTGAAGCTCACCCATACCACCAATAATCGTTTGACCTGACTCTTCATCAGTTCTTACACGGAAAGATGGGTCTTCTTGCGCTAAACGTGAAAGCGCCATACCCATCTTCTCTTGGTCAGCTTTTGTTTTTGGCTCAATTGCAACAAAGATTACAGGCTCTGGGAACTCCATACGCTCAAGCGTAATTTGATCTTTCTGATCACAGAGAGTGTCACCTGTTGTAACATCTTTAAGTCCAACCATAGCAATAATATCACCCGCTCTTGCCTCATCAATCTCTTCACGAGAGTTAGAGTGCATAGCAAGTAGACGACCAACGCGCTCACGTCTGCTCTTCACAGGATTGTAAACGTGATCGCCAGATTTAACGACACCTGAGTAGACGCGAACGAAAGTTAAGTTTCCAACAAATGGGTCATTTGCTAACTTAAATGCAAGTGCAGAGAAAGGCTCTTCGTCAGATGACTTACGAACACCTGGCTCACCGTCAGGAAGCTCACCAGCAATTGGTTTTACTTCTGTTGGTGATGGGAGATAGTAAATCACATCATCAAGCAATGCTTGAACACCTTTGTTTTTGAATGCTGTACCACAACAAACAGGTACTAATTCAGATGCTAATGTACGAGCACGAAGTCCTTGACGAATCTCTTCTTCAGATAACTCACCCTCTTCAAGATACTTATCCATCAACTCTTCACTTGATTCTGCAGCAGCCTCAACCATTTGTGAACGGTAATTTTCTGCATCAGCAAGAAGCTCAGCTGGGATCTCACGCTCTTCGAACGTCATACCCATATCTTCTTCATTCCAGTAGATTGCTGTCATTGTTACAAGATCAATCACACCTTCGAAGTTATCTTCTGCACCAATTGGAATTTGAATTGGAACAGCATTTGCACGAAGACGCTCTTTCATCTGATCAACAACACGGAAGAAGTCAGCACCTGTACGGTCCATCTTGTTAACAAATGCAATTCTAGGTACTGCGTATTTGTTCGCTTGACGCCATACTGTCTCAGATTGCGGCTGAACACCACCTACTGAACAGTACACCATTACCGCACCATCTAGAACACGCATTGAACGCTCAACTTCGATTGTAAAGTCAACGTGTCCCGGTGTATCGATAAGGTTAATACGATGCTCAGGGAATTGTTGCTTCATCCCTTTCCATGAACAAGTGGTTGCCGCAGATGTGATTGTGATTCCGCGCTCTTGCTCTTGAGCCATCCAGTCCATCGTTGCAGTACCATCGTGAGTCTCCCCAATACGGTGATTTTTACCAGTATAGAAGAGGATACGCTCAGATGTGGTAGTTTTACCTGCGTCAATGTGAGCACTGATACCAATATTACGGTATCGGTCAATAGGCATAGTTCGAGCCATAATAAATCCTTCTTTTAAAATTAAATCTTAATTTCTTTAAACAATAAATGCGGTGTCCCAAAATATATGAGCACCGCAATTGCATGAACAAATTCTGTAATTCTTTTACCAACGGAAATGCGAGAAAGCCTTGTTCGCTTCTGCCATGCGGTGCATGTCTTCTCTCTTTCTTACTGCCGCACCACGGTTCTCGAGGGCATCTAAAATCTCTGAACCCATGCGACGCGTCATTGACTTCTCAGAACGTTTTCTTGCTGCATCAACCATCCAGCGCATCGCTAATGCATCACGTCTTGATGCACGAACTTCTACTGGCACCTGATAAGTTGCACCACCTACACGTCTTGATTTAACTTCAACTTTTGGTCGAACATTATCTAAAGCTTGCTCTAAAGCTTCAACTGGGTTCTCGTGACCTTTTTCTTTAACGATGTCTAATGCACCGTAAACAATACGCTCAGCAATTGATTTCTTACCAGAAACCATCACCATATTAATAAACTTCGCAAGCATTACATCGCCATAGATTGCATCAGGCAAAATCTCGCGTTTTGGGACTTCTCTTCTTCTTGACATGAGATACTCTCAATAAATACTAAATCCAACAGAAACTAAATTAAGCTAAGCGATTATGCTTTAGGCTTCTTAGCACCATATTTTGAACGACCTTTACGGCGTTTATCAACACCTTGTGAGTCCAGTGCACCACGAACTACGTGATAACGAACCCCTGGAAGGTCTTTAACTCTTCCACCACGAACTAAAACAACACTATGCTCTTGTAAGTTATGCCCTTCACCACCGATGTAGCTAGAGACTTCATATCCGTTAGTTAAACGAACACGACATACTTTACGCATAGCAGAGTTAGGTTTCTTAGGCGTTGCTGTATAAACCCTTGTACATACTCCACGACGTTGAGGAGAACCCTCAAGTGCAGGAACGTCAGATTTATCAGCTTTCGTTCCGCGCGGACGGCGGATCAACTGATTAACTGTTACCATTAAATCTAAATCCTTGCTAAATAACATGAGTTACAAAAATAACATAAGATCCCCTAGTTAACCTAGAGGATACGAAATAGTATAATTTATAGCTATTTCTGTCAACCTTGATAGAGATTAATTTTATCGACCCGCGTAAAAGCGGCTAACTTTAGCCCCATCCTTTTTGCAAGTTTAATTGCCATCGAGGTTGGTGCGGACATGGTTACCAACATACCAACTTGTGCAGCGACTGTCTTTTGTACCATCTCAAAACTTGCTCGGGAGGTTGTTAAAATAAACCCCTCTTTACAATCATAATCACCTTGCAAAAGAGCACCTACGAGCTTATCTAAAGCAACATGCCGACCAACATCCTCTCTAGCGAGTAAAATCTCACCACTTCGATTAACAAAAAAAGCGGCATGTGCCCCACCGGTACGCTGATTCATCACTTGCAAAGCATTAGAACCCCTTAAAGCTTTATCAACCGCCGCCTCATCAAGCTTAAAATCAAAATCGATCTTCGCCTGATCTCTCACCACTGCTGATAGTGAATCTAGACCACAAATCCCACATCCCGTTCTAGCACTCATCTGCCGCTTCCGCCCTTCCATACAACTAAAGCTAAGTGGTGTAATCTCAATTCTCACTTCAATACCACTCTCTCTTGGATCGATAGAGATCGAACGGACATCTTGTATAGAACTAATAATCCCCTCTGTCAGCGAAAATCCATACACAAAGTCGATGATATCTCTCGGCGTAGACATAACGACTACATGGGGATAGCCATTATATGTGAGAGCCACCGGCACCTCCACCAACACATCATCTTGCTCCTCTCTCCAGTGACCCTCTTGATACTTCTTTACTGTCACTGTTTCAAAAAAAGCCCGCTTATCACTCTCTTGACTCATTTCACTTCCCTATCAAATAAACCTTCACCCATCTTGAAAGACACACCTCTACATATAGTAGATTCTGCAGATATCAACCAAAACATCCAAATAACACCAATAATACAAGCTCTATTAAATACCAATGACTAATAAATAGTAATAACCGATCCGAAATGCTCCGATATATCGCATTAACAATACCTCTCAAACCTCAACCAACTCTATCCAAAAAAACATAGAGTTTATTAAGAAATAGTTATCTTATCTAAAGATAGCTGAATTATTAAGATACCAGATTCTTTTAATAATAACGTTCATCAATAACTTTAACCAATACCCCTCATTAAATAGCTCTTATCGATAGCAGAGAGTTTTTATAGATCAGCTGTAGCCCCCCCTACTTCATATATTTCTATATAGTTCCGTATAGAGATATCGATACCCCCTAAAAATAAGAACCCAAGTATATCTATCAAACAAAAATAATGTCGAGGATAAAAAGGGAGGGGCTGGAGTTAATAGAGATAGAGCAGCTTAGTCGACGCTTGCCGTTGACACCCAATCTGCCATCCAGGAATCGGCTCATATGCTTCCTGCTGAAACCCACATTCGATCGCTGATCTTCTCCAGAAATAATCTCTTCCCCAAAGCGCATCACCATTCCAATCGATAGCAAAAAGAAATTCATCCACAGCAGAACCTAAACGTTCCCGCATCTCTCCTCGCATTACAAGAGATCGATCGTCAACTCTCTCCACCTTAAAATTCCCCTTTTCTGCTACACCTCGATAACTCAAAAGCAGATCCTCTTGCAACACCTTATAAGCAAGATGATCTGTACTAACATCCAATAGATAAAGTGTTAATGATTCAGCTAAAGAATGACGATCACTAACTACTAACAAGTAGAGATTACCCTCTATAGGTTTAAATAGCGATGCCAACACCCACTCCTCATCACGAAATTGGTGCAAAAGTTTCGGCATTCCTTCCCTTTTTAGCTTCCATAAATACTTTCCACCTTGTAGCGCAAAGAGGAGATCTAAGTTTTGATTGTGACTTTCAACCATCGGGATCAGACCAAAGGCAGCAAGATCTCGCTCATCTAAGTCAATACCACTATCCCTCAAAACGTTCTTCAGAACCTGAAAGGTCAAGACTTCACCTTGATATCGAACTCTAAGAATCCATCGATCCTCCTCACGCTCAACATTTAACATTGGCTCTAAAATCGGCATCTTATTCTTAGATACAAACTGATACTGATACAACACTCGATTATAATCACTCACTCCCCCAGCGAAAGAGAGTTGATAAATCGTTCTATCACTCGCCGGATAACAATTATCACCTACTCTCTTTACAGAAAAACCTTCCCGTTGTCGTAATTCCCGCTGACTAAATAGATGACACCTCTCCGACGAAAGAGCAGTCTCACCTTCACTCCAATCGATCCGAACCCTCTCTTGCAGAAAAAGAGAAATAGTCCGCTCCCGCTCTTCGAGCGATCTATGCCACCGCTGAAGCTGGAAAATCTTTAAACTAAGCGCAACAACACCCGATGATAGATAGAGTCCGCAAAGTAGAAAAACTACCATTAAAGTGAGAAGTATAGAACCCCGTTCTCGCCTCATCCTACCAGCGCACCTCTAAAGACCTTAACCTAACCGCCTCACTATTAAAAAATGTACGACGATACCCCTCCTCCTCGACTATAACAGCTCGTTTTCGACGATGAGAAGGAACAGCGGCAACTAATTTAATATTGAGACCATTTACCCTCAAATTAAAACGCATATCAGCAATAAAAGGGATCCTCAAAAATGCCTGTCCATCCATATAATCTACTACTAACTGACTAATATCATCCCTTATCTGTAGATAGACAAGATACTCCTTATAGAGATATATCTGCACTTGAGTGGGATCAAACAGCTCTTTCACACGCTGATAATCTTCTGTCGCAACATAAAATATCCCACCATCTCGTTCCGCCTCTAGCAATAAGGCACTCTGACAATCAGTAATATAAAACTTCCCCTTTCGTAACCCAATGAGATCTGAATCATACTCTCCCACAAAATACCTTCCATCTAGTCGCAGATCACTAGGAATTAACCCATTAATATAGAGAAGCTCAGCACCATTTAATAAGCGCGAAATATTTTTAGGCGGCTTTGGAAGATAGGTTCCGCTACCGTGCCCCTTTAGCTTTAAAAGATCAACGATGGGATCACTACCTGCCTTCCGCTTTGAAATAACAACTCCCATCGCCATTCTATCTCGATACTCTCGCACCATACCATCTCCTAAAAAGAGCTCATGAAAAGGGGGCAATAATGAAGGGCAATAAGGTGCAAATTGTAATCGCCCCAACTCCTTTCGATAAAAATCCTCTACCTCCATCAGTGCATCCAATACTGAAATTTGCGCCTCAACCTGCTGTTGCACGTGAAACACCTGCTGAAAAGTTAATACAGCCATAACAAGTAACGTTCCTGCCAAAGCCAAACCAACAACAAATGAGAGTAACGTTGCTCCCTTCTCCGCAGGAAACATTCCCCCTAAACAGCCCTCATCCCCATCAATATTTCTGACAGTAGAGCTAGCACCTCGACTCCTAATAGACATCTAATTGCTCCTCTCTTAACGAAAAACTTATCACTTTCTGCTCTATCTTTACCGCAACTTTTAGCTCTTGTCGCAATAGCTGTAAAGCTCCATAAGTTAACAGTAGAAATAAGACCATCCCTACTAAAGCTTCTTGCATCTATTACCCCTTCTCTAGATTTTTATACCTACCCCACCCCCTTAAAAGACCCTCTATTTATAAAAACTTAGTTAAAAAAGAAGAAATCTCTATGATTAAAGAAGAAATTACGATATTTTAAGGCGCTATTTCCCTCTTGTTTAATGGCATCCTAAGGGCTACTACAAACTATCAAGAAGTATCAATCAGATTAAAAGCAAAATTGAAGGTAGCGAAAATGCTACAACACTTAAACTAATAAGTTGTAGTGGGAAATGGGATAGCAAGATCTTTTAAAACCCTATAAAATGTAGCAAACTCCAACTGAGAATGGGGTCAGAGGTTCTAGAGAATATGGGTATATTCTTTCTGTTAAGCTTGCACAAAGCTTGACTATTTATTAGATAAGTTTTAATATTACCCCTCTTAAACCCGACCGTTTTGTAGTCCCCTCTCAAATGGCTGGTTTGATCGAATATTTTATGTAAATTAATTTATGCGGAGCATTCAGCAATTATGTATGCAGTAATTAGAACGGGCGGTAAACAATATCGCGTCGCGGAAGGTCAAATCCTCCGTATTGAAAAAATCGAAGGTGCAGAAGAAGGTTCTAACATCGAGTTAAATGATGTTCTTCTTGTTAGTGCAGATGGTAATGTAACTGTAGGTACCCCAGTGGTTGCGGGCGCTAAAGTGACAGCAGAAGTTAGAAAGCAAGGTCGTACTCGTAAGATCGATGTCATCAAATTCCGCCGTCGTAAGCACTACCGTCATCATGCGGGTCATCGCCAGCATTTTACAGAAATCAAAATCACTGGCATCAGCGCTTAATTAACTAGATAGAGGTACTTAAACTATGGCACAGAAGAAAGGTGTAGGTTCGAGCCGTAACGGTCGTGACTCAGAAAGTAAACGTCTTGGAGTAAAGCGTTTTGGTGGTGAGCTTGTAACCGCTGGTTCAATCATTGTTCGTCAACGTGGAACACGTTTTCATGCAGGATTAAATGTCGGTGTTGGCAAAGATCACACACTATTTGCAAAAGCTGACGGTCACGTTACATTTGAAACAAAAGGTTTAGGCAAGCGTAAATATGTAAGCATCGAGCCAGTTGCTTAATTCATTTCGCTACTAAACGAAATAGTCATGAAAGCTCCACACTATCTACCGTGGAGCTTTTTTTATGTCCTCACATTATAAATTGAGGTAATTCAATGAAATTTATTGATGAAGCAAAAATTGTTGTTATCGCCGGCAATGGTGGCAATGGTTGTGTTAGCTTTCGACGCGAAAAATTTATCCCCTTCGGTGGTCCCGATGGTGGAGATGGCGGTGATGGCGGAAGCGTCTACCTTCGTGCAACTAAAGCACTGAATACACTAATGACCTATCGCTACACTCGCACCTATCGTGCAGAGCGTGGAGAAGATGGCGCTGGCGCTAACAGAACAGGAAAGGATGGGGAAGATCTCTATCTTGATGTTCCTCTAGGTACCCAGGTCTTTGATAATGTTACCAACGAATTTATCGCTGACTTAACAGAAGATGGTCAGATCGTAAAAGTTGCACAAGGTGGATATCATGGCTTAGGGAATACTCGTTACAAGACATCCACCAATAGAGCACCTAGACAATCAAAACCTGGAACTGAGGGTGATGAGAGAGAGCTACGCTTAGAGCTGAAGGTGATGGCAGATGTTGGCCTATTAGGGCTTCCTAATGCCGGAAAATCAACATTAATCCGTGCAATCTCTGGCGCTCGCCCTAAAGTTGCGGATTATCCTTTTACCACTTTAGCACCGAGCTTAGGCGTAGTTGATATTGACCCACTTCACAGTTTTGTCGTTGCTGATATTCCTGGCCTTATTGCCGGAGCTTCTGAAGGGGTTGGATTGGGAATACAGTTCCTCAAGCACCTTAGCCGTACCTCCATCCTTCTCCACCTGATTGATCTTTCGGCATCTAGCGATTCTCAAGATCCGGTTGCAGATTACTTTACAATCTTAGAAGAGTTAAAAAATTACAGTGAAGAGCTCTACCAAAAGCCTCGCTGGCTAGTCTTAAATAAGATTGATCTTATTCCCGAGGAAGATCGTGAAAATGCGATCGAAGAGTTTTTAAATGCGGTCAATTGGGATCGTCCTGCCCCACACTTTGCAATTTCAGCAATGACAAAACTACATACGCGCGAAATGTGTTATGACATCATGCATGAGATCGATAAAGAACGTGCACCTGAAGAGGAGCTCTATGATGAGGCGGCACAAAAAGCAATTAAGCGAGAAAAAGAGAAGCTTCTGACAGAAGAAGAGTATTACGCCATGATGAATGAAGAGAAATAGATCTTAATCCCGATCCAATTCGCCCTAAAACTAGGATTAGGATTAGAACGAAAGCTGAGCGGTAACTAATAGCAGAACCCAAAATCGGTAAATTTGTATAATTTCCGCCCTCTCTCTTCTCATCATCCATAAAAAAAGAGCCCCAAGATTTTATATCTCGGGGCTCTCTTTTTACTCTCTTTTCACATTCTATGCTTTTAAATAGCATCTTCAATATTATCTAAACATTACTGAAAGATCGATTATTGCAAGACCAATTAAATACCATTTAAATATCAAGAAAGCTACCACGATAATCAATATTGATTATCTATATTTCATAATGAACTATTTACGCTTTTTTATCGGTGGCAGATCGGTACATGCGCCTAAAATATTTTCAGCAGCCATTCCTACCGATTCAATCAATGTTGGATGTGGATGAATAGTATGTCCAATATCGATACTATCGGCACCCATCTCAACAGCCAAGCAGACTTCACCAATAAGATCACCGGCGTGAATCCCAACTACAGCACCCCCTAAAATAATCTTACTTTCAGGATCATAGAGAAGCTTTGTAAAGCCTTCATCACGACCATTTGCAATCGCTTTACCACTTGCCGCCCATGGGAAGACAGAGACTTCGTAAGGAATTCCTTTCGCTTTCGCCTCTGTTTCGGTTAAACCCGCCCAAGCAATCTCTGGATCAGTATAAGCAACGGAAGGTACAAATTTCGCATCAAAGAAGCGCTTCTCACCGACACAGACTTCCGCCGCAACATGGCCTTCATGAACAGCTTTATGTGCCAGCATTGGTTGACCAACAATATCACCAATCGCAAAGATATGAGAAACATTGGTGCGCATCTGTCTATCGACAGAGATAAAGCCACGCTCATCAACATTCACCCCTGCTCTCTCTGCATGAAGCGTTAAACCATTTGGCTTACGCCCTACCGCAACCAGAACCTTATCAAAGAGAAGAGGTGTCTCCGGGGCATTCTCCCCTTCAAAAGTCACCTCAATACCCTCATCTTTTGCAACAGCACCCGTAACAGCGGTCTTAAGCATCACTTTATGGAATCGATCTTTATTATATTTTTCAAAGACCTTCACTAAATCACGATCCGCCCCTGGCACTAATCCATCGGCAAATTCTGCAATAGTAATCTCACTACCAAGTGTTGAATAGACGGTCGCCATCTCTAGACCAATAATTCCACCACCAATAACGAGAAGCTTTTGAGGAATATCTTCTAACTCAAGCGCTCCCGTTGAATCGATGATGCGAGGATCTTCTGGCAAGAAAGGAAGCTTAACAGCCGAGGATCCAGCCGCAATAATCGCTTTATTAAAACGAATTTCTCGCTCTGCACCATCATTTAGCGCTACCGTTAAACAGTGGTCATTTTTGAAAGTTGCAAAGCCTTGAACAACTTCGACTTTACGCATCTTAGCCATACCTGCTAATCCACCTGTCAATTTCCCGATAACAGACTCTTTAAAACCTCTCAACTTATCGATATCAACCTCAGGCTTAGCAAATGTTACACCGATATCGGCAAATGATTTAGCCGTTTCCATAACATCAACGACATGCAAAAGCGCCTTAGATGGAATACATCCCACATTGAGACAAACGCCACCGATTGTCGGATAACGTTCTACTAAAACAACTTTAAGACCAAGATCTGCAGCTCTAAAAGCAGCTGAATACCCCCCAGGGCCGCCACCAATAACAACCAGGTCGCAATCCGCATCAATAATGGATGAGTCAACAAGAGCCGCCTTCTCTTCCTGTTCAGCACTCGTTGATGCCTCACTGTCAACAATCTTCTCTTTCACTGCTGAAGCGCTCGATAGGTCTGCATCTGCTACCTCTAAGCGTGCAAAGAGATCGCCCTCTTTCACACTATCACCAACATTGACCAATATCTCTGTGACAACACCTGCTTTTTCGGCAGGAACATCCATCGAAGCTTTATCAGATTCCAAGGTTAAGAGCGTATCATCAACCTCAACATGATCCCCAATATTGACACTAATATCGATAACATCAACGCTATCAAAATTACCAATATCGGGGAGTTTTAAATCAATAATCATATCTCTCTCCTAGATCACCATACGACGCATATCAGTTAAAAGCTCATTGAGATAGACGATAAAACGCGCGCCCAAAGCCCCATCAATCACACGATGATCGTATGAAAGTGATAGAGGAATCATTAAACGAGGTTCAAATTCTTTTCCATTCCAGACAGGTTTTACCTGATTCTTCGCAACACCTAAAATCGCAACTTCTGGCGCATTGATAATAGGAATAAAGTTTGTTCCACCAATTCCACCTAAAGAGGAGATAGTAAAGCAACCACCGGTCATCTGATCTCCGCGCAATTTCCCTTCTCTCGCTAAGCCTGCAAGCTCACGCATCTCAGTAGCAATTTCTAATACCCCTTTCTTATCACAATCCCGAATAACAGGAACAACAAGCCCATTAGGTGTATCAGCTGCAAAACCGATATGGTAATATTTTTTAAGAATGAGTTTATCCCCTTCTAATGAGCTATTGAACTCAGGGAATTTCTGTAACGCTTTTACCACAGCCTTAAAGAGGAATGCCAAGATAGTGACACGAACACCTTCACGCTCATACTCTTTATTAAGCTGCTTACGCAGAGCCTCTAGTTCAGTAATATCTGCCTCATCAAACTGAGCAACATGAGGAATCATCGCCCAATTACGTGCAAGATTTGCCCCAGAAATTTTCTGAATACGAGAAAGCTCTCTCTCTTCCACCTCTCCAAATTTAGAAAAATCGACTTTAGGCCATGGAAGAAGATCTAAACCACCACCGTTGACGGTAGACGCCTTAGCCCCTGATGTTGCCACACTTCCAGAGAGTACTCCCTTAACGTATTGCAACACATCTTCACGCAAAATACGATTATTACGCCCTGACCCTTTAACCTGATTAAGATCCGCACCTAATTCACGAGCAAATGCACGCACAGAAGGGGTTGCATGCGCACCACTAAAATCGAGCTCTGCAGCATTTTGTACCGGTGCAATAGGAAGTTGATCCCCTTTATGGGGAGCTTTTAAACTCTCAGATGATGATTTAACAACATCTTGCTGCACCTCTTTTGCCGGCGCATCTACTTGTGCTGGTGCAGAAGTTTGCGCTGCATCTGTTGCCGCTCCGCCTGTCTGAATCTTAACGACAAGATCACCCTCTTTAACTTTATCGCCCACGGACAATGCAATCTCAGTAATGACCCCCTCTTTATCAGCGGGTACATCCATTGATGCTTTATCTGACTCTAATGTGACGAGAGTCTCATCAAGCTTAACATGATCCCCTACTTTAACAGCGATATCGATCACATCTAACTCATCAGAATTACCAACTGCCGGAATCGTAATTTCCGCAATCTCGCCTGTTGCTGATGAATTCTCCGCAACCTTTGTCACTGCCTCTGTTTCGGAAACTTTCGATGCTGATGGTGCTGCTTCAACTGCTTTCTCTGATGATTGTACTTCATTAGTAGTAGAGCCTTTTTGAGCTTGGTCCACTGCTTCAACACGCGCAATCACATCCCCTGTTTGAACTTGATCTCCCACTGCAACCAAAATCTCTGTAACTTTTCCTGCCGCTTCAGCAGGCACATCCATCGATGCTTTATCTGATTCCAATGTTACGAGCGTATCATCAACCGCAACAATATCGCCCACCTTAACATTAATCTCAATGACATCGACGGCATCAGAATTCCCAATATCTGGAACTCTTAAATCAATATTCGCCATAATTCTTATCCTTCTATATCTGTCAATAACCCATTTAATAATCTATTCAATTATCTATCTAACAACTCATCTCGTGAGTTTTACACCCTAGAATAAGGAAGCGCCACTCCTAATAGAGGGGCGCTTAAAACCTTATACCCAAAGTGGATTTGGTTTATTAACATCAATGTTATATTTCTTAATTGCTTCTGTTACGACTGATCGTGCAATCGTTCCTGCATCTGCAAGCTCTTTGAGCGCCGCAATAGTAATGTAGTAGCGATCAACCTCAAAGAACTTACGTAATTGCGCTCTTGTATCTGAACGACCAAAACCATCCGTACCTAAAACACGGTAAGGTGCTTTAACCGCAGGTCTAATCTGCTCTGCATACATACGGACATAGTCAGTAGAGACAATGACAGGGGCATCAGAATGATTTAACATTTTGCCCACAAATGATTCCGGCGCCTCTTTTTCAGGATGGAAGAGAGCTTGACGTTCACACTCATGGAAATCACGCGCAAGCTCAGTGAAGCTTGGGCAGCTATAGAGATCACTCTCCACACCCCAATCCTCTTTAAGAAGCGTTGCCGCTTGCATCACCTCTTGCAAGATTGTACCTGCACCTAAAAGACGAACTTTTGGTGCATCACTCTTCTCTCCTGCTTTTAAGAGATACATACCACGAAGAATATCCTCTTCAACACCTTCAGGAATTGCAGGATGCGCATAATTTTCATTCATGATCGTAATGTAGTAGAAGACATCTTCCTGCTCTTCCACCATACGGCGCAAACCATCTTGAACGATAACCGCTAACTCAAACTGAAGCGCAGGATCATAAGAGATACAGTTTGGAATCAAGCTCGCCAAAATATGGCTATGACCATCTTCATGCTGAAGCCCTTCACCATTGAGTGTCGTACGGCCCGCCGTTCCTCCCATCAGGAAGCCACGTGTCCGCTGATCTGCCGCAGCCCAAATGAGGTCAAAAGTACGCTGCATTTGGAACATAGAGTAACAGACGAAGAAAGGAATCATCTCAACATTAGAGTTTGAGTATGAGGTACCAGCGGCAATCCATGAGCTCACACCCCCTGCCTCATTAATCCCTTCTTGTAGAATCTGCCCATCTTTCGTCTCTTTATAGAACATCAATTGACCGGCATCTTGTGGCGTATATTGCTGCCCTGCTTGCGACCAGATTCCCAATTGGCGGAACATCCCTTCCATACCGAAGGTACGCGACTCATCCACTAAAATAGGAACAACGCGCTTACCGATCACTTTATCTTTCACAATCGTATTGAGAATACGAACAAAACTCATCGTTGTTGAGATTTCACGACCTTCTGCAGTTGCTTCTAATTGCGCCTTAAATGCATCGAGCTTCGGAACGGTTAATTTCTCTTTTGCTTGAACGCGGCGAGAAGGAACATATCCTCCTAATGCACGGCGGCGCTCATGAAGATACTCAAGCTCTGGACTTCCTTCAGGAGGACGAATAAAGTTGAGCGCTTCAAGATCTTCATCTGAGATAGGCACCTCAAAGCGGTCACGGAATCGGCGAAGGGATTCAAGGCTAATCGATTTTTGCTGATGCGCAACGTTTTGAGCCTCCCCATCTTGGCCCATACCATAACCTTTGATGGTTTTGACTAAGATAACTGTTGGTTTTCCTTCTGTCTTCACTGCCGCATCATATGCTGCATAGACTTTGTTCTCATCATGACCACCACGATTGAGGCGCCAAACGTCATTATCCGACATATGTGCAACCATCGCCTTAAGCTCTGGACTATTGAAGAAATGCTCACGAACATAAGCACCATCGCGAGATTTATAAGTTTGGTAATCTCCATCAACGCACTCCATCATTCGTTTACGCAAAATACCATCATGATCTTGTGCTAAAAGAGAATCCCAACCATTCCCCCAAATAAGCTTAATCACATTCCAATTATTACCGCGGAAACCTGACTCTAGCTCCTGAATAATCTTACCGTTACCACGAACAGGTCCATCAAGACGCTGTAAATTACAGTTAATAACGAAGATAAGGTTATCGAGTTTTTCACGACCAGCAAGAGAGATTGCGCCCAATGATTCTGGTTCATCCATCTCACCATCTCCACAGAAGCACCAGACTTTACGTCCCTCTGTATTCGCAAGCCCACGTGAATGAAGGTACTTTAAGAAGCGCGCTTGATAGATCGCTTGAATAGGACCTAATCCCATCGAAACTGTTGGGAATTGCCAAAAATCTTTCATCAACCAGGGGTGTGGATAAGAGGAGAGCCCTTTATTGTCCACTTCACGGCGGAAATTATCCATCTGCTCTTCTGTAATACGTCCTTCAATAAAAGCACGTGCATAGATCCCAGGACTCGAGTGTCCTTGGAAGAAGATGAGATCGCCATCTTGTGTATCGGTATTCCCTTTCCAGAAGTGGTTAAAACCAACTTCCCACATCGTTGCTAATGAAGCGTAGCTCGCAATATGTCCGCCGAGACTAGAGTCAATCGCATTTGATCGAACGATCATCGCCATCGCATTCCAGCGAATGTAGGAACGGATGGTATGTTCTAACTCTGAGTTTCCTGGATAACGGGGCTGCTTATCCGCAGGGATTGTATTGATATACTCGGTTGTACCTGTAAACGGGATCTTCACACCATCACGATGTGCCCGTTCAATCACCTTCTCAATAAGAAAGTGTGCACGCTCTTCCCCTTCTGTTTCAAGGACACTCTCGATTGAATCAACCCAGTCTTTGGTCTCTAATGGGTCAATATCACTCAACAACTTTTGGTCTACCATAAAAATAATCCTCTTTTTTTGATAAGCCCCCTGCAATGCAGTCCTGCTTATTTTGTGAAAATAGCGATAAGATAGCCTCATCAGGCATGAAGAGTGCTACCAACTACCTCTACTTACTTTTTAAAGCCCCACCCCTCAAACACTCCATTTCATCACTCTTGCTACCATATTTGTTGAGAAAATAAGGGAGGAAATAGGGCCCTACACAATTGAATAGAACCTTCAAAAGAGAGAACCTACGAGAGATCAATCTTTTGAGGCTAATAAAATAATACTTTAACCAACAGTATAGCGGATATTTAGTGAAATTTACGCATATTTTTCTCCCCAACAATCCACCAAAAGAACATTTGGGCTATAGGTAGACCTTTATTTCTGTTGCTCGATCTCCTTCCACAATCACCTAACGGATCGCTTCGCTCTGTGCTAACTTTTTCATTTTAAAGTGATCTCTCCATTTTCAATCTCTACCCCAAAGCATTTGATAGATCATGCGGATAGATCATGTGAAGGTCATTCGAAAATAATAGAGCGCTCTCCCCTTCGAGATAGAGCACCATAAAGGGAAAGCCTATCAGTAGGAATATCCACCAAATCTCACAAGAAGAGATCAAAACATCTTAAAAAATCATCGAGCAATTACTAAAAAAATATCCCAACATTATCGAAGAATAAAGGTGAAAACAGCTCCCGCTTGCGCCTTCTTTTTGATACTCTAATAGGAATTTATAGAGCGATTGAGCTCCAATATCCCTATTACAATAGAAATTGAAATATAAGTCGTAAAAATCAATGATAAAAATCGAAAATCTCATCAAATCCTATACCACAAAAGAGGGGCCAAAAATCGCCCTCAACAATATCAATCTCACGATTGAAGAAGGTTCTATTTACGGCATCATCGGTCACTCTGGAGCCGGGAAAAGCACATTAATTCGCTGTATCAATCTATTAGAAAAGCCCGATAGTGGTTCAGTTATGATTGATAATATCGATCTTACAAAACTCTCTAATCGAGAGCTGATGCTTGCGAGAAGAAAGATCGGCATGATCTTTCAACATTTTAATCTTCTCTCAAGTCAGACTGTCTATAACAATATCGCTTTTCCACTTCGCCTAGAGGGTATGAGTGAGGCGAATATTGAAAAGCGCGTATCGGAGTTACTCACTTTAGTAGGAATTGAAGAGCATCGAGATAAATATCCCGCTCAACTCTCTGGGGGACAAAAACAGCGGGTCGGTATCGCTAGAGCTATCGCCAATAAACCTAAAGTGCTACTCTGTGACGAAGCAACATCGGCACTTGACCCCCAAACAACACAATCAATTTTAGAACTATTAGTCGATATCAATCGTGAGTTAGGCTTAACAATTGTGATAATCACCCATGAGATGGAGGTCATTCGCTCAATCTGCCATAAAGTCGCCGTTATTCACGATAGTCAGATAGTTGAATCGGGCGATGTTGAGAAGGTCTTTTTACATCCACAATCGATTGTTACCCAAGATTTTATTATTGATAAAACCGAGCAGAATGAGCTTAAAAAATATATCAGCCGTTATCCACAGCAACAAGATTCCCTCTATCAGCTCACCTACCTTGGCACTGAAGCATTTGAGCCTCATCTGAGTCGGATTATCAAGCGTAGCAATATCGATCTCTCTATTCTATCTGGATCAATCAGTTATATTCGAGATATCCCCTATGGGCAATTAACCGTTGTTTTAAGTGGATCACCGGCAGAAAGAAGCGCGGCGATCACTCTCTTTAATAGTGAAGGAATTACAACAAAGCCGCTCTTTCACAAACCATCTATCAATCTAACAAGTCATAACGAGGAGCAGATTCAGTAATGACGGAATTTATCAATGCACTTAACAATACCCAATATTGGAATATCATTTGGGATAACACCTTAGTCACATTGATCATGTTAGGTTTTACATGGTTTTTTACAATATTAATTGGGTTGCCATGGGGGGTTGCACTCTATCTCACCTCCCCAACACAACTTCTCTCAGCACCAAAGTTTTATCGTTTCTTCTCCTTTCTCACCAATACATTAAGATCGATCCCCTTTCTGATCTTAATCGTAGTATTGCTACCATTAACCTTCAAATTGATGGGAACAAAGATGGGGATAAAGGGGGCTATCTTTCCTCTTGTGATCGGTTCTGCCCCTTTCTTTGCTCGACTGGCAGAAACCTCCTTTAGAGAGGTAGATCGCGGAGTGATTGAAGCAGCTCAAAGTATGGGAACACCACTTCGAACTATTATTATGAAAGTACTGCTCCCCGAAGCGAGACCTAGCCTCATTGCCGGCATTACCATTACCGGAATCTTAATACTCTCTTATACCGCTATGGCAGGAACCGTAGGTGCCGGAGGACTAGGAGATATCGCTGTTCGTTACGGCTTCCACCGCAATATGTCGGAATTGATGTATCTCATTGTGATTGTGCTGGTCATTATCGTACAGATTATGCAATGGATTGGGGATTGGCTCGTACGTCACTATACTCGCAAATAGAGGAGCGTTACAGCGCCTCAGGAAAACTGTAAAAGTATCGAGAGAACTATCGATTAAAATATCGATATAATAATATCGATATAAAGTATTGATTCGAATACTAATTAGAATATTGACGAAATTATTGACAAAAACATTGCAACTTATAGAGCAATCGAAGTAAAAATATCACTGTAGTAGATTTTGTAATGAGATAGAAAGAGACCCTCTCTCTTATGATTTTCTTATCATATTCTCTTATCACAGAATATCTTTATCCGATCTCTAGGCAATATCAATTACTGATCACTCAACTAACTAGGAGACTATATGACACGCAAAATAAATGCAGCTATCGTTGGCTTTGGCAATATCGGCCGTTATGTCCTTAATGCGCTAGAGGCAGCACCAGACTTCTCTATTGCCGGTATTGTTCGCCGAGAGAAACGGGAAATTCCCGGTGTGAACTACCCTATTGTCACCGATATCGACCAACTTGAAGCTGTCGATGTTGCCATTCTCTGTGTGCCTAGCCGCCAAACCCAAGCTTATGCTGCAGAGTATCTTAAAAAAGGGATTCACACTGTCGATAGTTTCGATATTCATAGCGATATTGCCGCTGTACGCAATGAACTTGATAAGATTGCAAAAGCTCACAATCGTAGCGCAATTATCTCTGCAGGATGGGATCCTGGTTCAGATTCGGTGATTCGCGCTCTTCTTCTTGCCGCAGCACCTAAAGGTGTCACTTACACCAACTTTGGGCCCGGGATGAGCATGGGCCACTCTACCGCTGTCAAAGCAATTCCTGGCGTGAAAGACGCTCTCTCAGTCACAATTCCAATCGGAACGGGACAGCATCGCCGTATGGTCTATATTGAAGTAGAAGAGGGGCATGATTTCAATCATGTCAAATCAACAATTCTCAATGATGATTATTTTAAACATGATGATACGGTTATCACTCAAGTCGATGATATCGATCAACTGAAAGATGCTGGACATGGCGTTAAAATTACTCGTAAAGGCGTTTCAGGTACAACTGATAATCAGATCTTTGAGTTTGATATGCGCATCAATAATCCTGCACTCACAGCACAGATCTTGGTCTCATCTGCCCGTGCGGCAACCAGGCAGCAACCCGGTGCGTATACAATGATTGAAATTCCTATGATCGATCTTCTTCCCGGCGACCGAGATGAACTTATCGCCGCACTAGTATAGAGATAGATGAAAACATAATCGAACATAATAAGAGTATAGTAAGCGTAAATAGAGCGGTATCGAAATCAGGTACCGCTCTCTTTTTATCGCAATGAAAACCGCTTCAATATCCTGTTTAAACATTCTCCTTAAATTTACTATTTCAAACTACTGTTTAAATTTACTATTGATTGACAATAACATCACGAGAGACTCTCCATAAAAATACCATTAAAATTCCACTGAAAGGGTTGATTTCAATCTTAAAGATCGATATACCTATTAAGTCGGGGCTCGATTCCCCATTTTTGATAAAAGGAAAATTCATTATGCGTAAATTAGCACTTGTCACAGCACTCTCATTAACACCATTTATTGGCTTTTCAGCAGAAAAACTTAAGGTTGTAGCAACACCTGTTCCCCATGCGGAGATTTTAGAGTTTATTGAGCCACAATTAGCGAAGAAAGAGATCGATCTCGACATCGTTGTTGTCACCGATTATGTCCTTCCTAACTTAATGGTCGATGAGAAAGAAGCGGATGCAAACTTCTTCCAACACTTTCCCTATTTAGAAGAGTTCAATAAAAATCACCAACTCAATATCATTGCGTTAGATCCAGCGATCCATGTTGAGCCTATTGCTGCCTACTCACAGAAGATTAAAGAGAAAGGTGACCTAAAAGAGGGAGCGAAGGTGAGCATTCCAAATGATCCTGCAAATGGTGGACGAGCGTTACTTCTACTCCATAATGAAGGGATCATTACCCTCACGAATCCTGACAATATTCTTTCAACGGTCTTCGATATCAAAGAGAATCCTCACAAACTTCAATTTGTAGAACTTGAAGCCCCCATGCTAGCAAGAACCCTCGATGAGGTAGATCTTGCACTCATTAATACTAACTTTGCATTAGAAGCAGGTTTAAATCCGATTAAAGATTCCCTCTTTATTGAAGGCGCTGAATCTCCTTATGCCAATATCATTGCAATTTTACCTGAAAATAGCGATGATCCTCGCATTAAAGCATTAATTGAGGTTATCACCACCGATGAAGTTCGTGACTTTATCAATGAGAAGTACCAAGGAAGTATTGTTCCAGCATTCTAATCTCTCTTCCAATCGCCGATTGAATAACAAGCGGTGAGGCTAACCACAGGGATAATGCTGAAACTTTCGCGACATTTGATTGACAAAAGAGAGAAAAAAGTTAATCATATGTGATTATTACAAATTTGATTGCGTCGATATTCGGCGCAATAATATGTTATAAATTCTAAATTTTTAAAGTGGAGTAAAACCTTGGCAAATACAGCACAAGCAAGAAAACGCGTTCGTCAAGCTGAAAAGCACAACGCAGCTAACGCATCATACCGTTCAATGACTAGAACTTACGTGAAAAAAACGATCAATGCTATCAAAGCAAATAACCGCGAAGAAGCAGTTAAAGCTTTTGGTAAAGCGCAAAGCGCACTTGATCGCTCTGTAAAACGTGGTCTTATTCATAAGAACAAAGTATCACGTCTTCTTAGCCGTCTTAACGCACAAATCAAAGCGCTTGCGGCTTAATCTTAAGAGTTAAATTTAAGATTATAAATAGAGGCCTAAAGAGGTTTAAAGCAATTAAAGCTATTGCATTAATCACCTCCCTCTTCTTAGATTAAAACCCAATAAGATTCAATAAGACTAAAAAGATCAATAAAAAACCTGCATTTCAATGCAGGTTTTTTGTTTCTTCTCTATCGATGCCTCAATGACAGCGTTAATTAAAATATTAAATGTTAAATATTAATTAAGAATTAAGAATTAAGATCGAATAATCTCTCCACTTTTAAGATGCACAATTCGTGTTGGAGAGGAGAGCGAACCCACCTTACCCTCCATTACTCCGGCAATCTGATCTCCAAAGAGCTGATAGATCGCTTCTGCACTCTCTAAGGGTGCTTCCTTATGGAGATTCGCACTCGTTGAAACAACTCCGACCGGCATCTTTTCACATAGCGCAAGTGCATCAGGATGATTCGTCACTCGAATCGCTAATGTTGGGAACTCACCGCGCAGATAGTGGGGGCAACTCTCTTTTGCTGGCACTATCCAGGTATAGCGATATCCTCCTCTTAACTCTTCTAAAAGACGCTGCGCTTCTCCATCATTTAACGGCTCAATCAAAGGAGAGAGATGGGCTAATGAAGCACCCATCACAATAAACCCTTTAGAGACTGAACGCTCTTTCATTTGCAATAATTTTTCTACCGCTACTCTATTCATTGCATCTGCAGCAAAGCCATATACCCCCTCGGTAGGATAGGCAATCACTTCACCACGCAGCAGTGCATCAGCAGCTTCTTGATATGATAATAATTTCATTTTAGCTCACAAATAACCATGTTCCGAGGAAATAGAGTCCAAACGCTAATCCTGTTGAAACAGGCAACGTTAAGATCCAAGCTAAAAGAATATTTTTAACGGTCGATTTCTGCAAGCCCGATTTATTAGCAATCATGGTTCCGGCAACAGAGCTCGATAATATATGGGTTGTTGACACAGGAAAGCCAAAATGACTAGCTGACGCAATCGCAATACCCGAGACAATCTGCGCACTCATCCCCTGTGCGTAGGTCATATCTTTCTTACCAATTTTGCCCCCCACAGTATCGACTACGCGCTTCCAGCCGATCATCGTCCCCATACCAAGTGCAACGGCAACTGCTACAATCACCCAGAAAGGTGCGTATTCTGTCGTCTTAGTTAAATCTTTTCCAATCGCTTTATAAGATTTTCGATAAGCTTCTGGCAATTGATCTTGAGACTCTAACGTCTTTGCAATACTCGCAAGACACATAACCTCATTGCGTACCGCCCAACGTTCATCTGTTGTTAAACGATCATAGGTATCAATACCATTAAGCAGTGAAATCAATTTTTCAGAATGTTGCTTCATCTCACTATATTCACAGCTAAAGAGGCCATCACTTAATGCATGGTCACTCTTAGGATAGAGTCTATCTAACACCTCTTGATTGGCATCATAGTAACTGACCATCTGTTGAGCTGCGACACGTGTCTGCTCAATCTCAAATACACTCGAATTAAGATTAAGTACAAATTGTGCCGGCACAACACTAAAGAGTACCAACATCACAAGACCAATCCCTTTCTGACCATCATTCTGACCATGAGCATAACTCATTCCCATCGCTGAGGTGACTAACCAGAAGCGAGGCCAAAAAGGCGGTTTCTTCTTCTTATCTAACACATGGCGTTGATAAGGTGTTTTATGAATATAACTTTTAGGTAGAAAACGTAAGAGTAGTAACAGAAGTAGACCCGCTAGCCCTGCCCCAATAAAAGGGGAGAAGAGGAGCGATTCAAAGACTCCAACAGCTTTATCCCAGTTAACACCATCGACTAGTGAGTGATCTGTTAAAAGCGCATTGGCTAATCCTACCCCTAAAATAGAGCCAATGAGAGTATGTGAGCTTGATGCAGGGATTCCAAAATACCAAGTCCCTAGGTTCCAGATGAGCGCCGCAACTAAAAGGGAGACGACCATCACCAACCCTTTCGTTGAATTGGCATTTGCTAAGAGATCCATCGGTAGAAGGTTAACAATAGCGTAAGCAACCCCTAAACCTCCTAACAGAACCCCTAAAAAGTTAAATATCCCGGATAAAAAGACCGCTAAGCGGGGTTTAAGTGACTTAGTATAGATCACTGTCGCCACGGCATTGGCCGTATCATGAAACCCATTTACAAACTCAAAAGCTAAAACTAATCCTACAGAGAGGACGAGCGTTAATAGCACAATAATATCGATACTCTGAAAAAATTCTAACATTCTGTTTCTACTCTTATTTAGACTGAATATAAGCTGTTAACGCATCGTCACCAATTCTTCGGCAGCTGTTGGATGAAGTGCAACGGTATCATCGAAATCTCGCTTATGCGCACCCATCTTCACTGCAACAGCGAAGCCTTGCAACATCTCATCGACAGTTGGCCCGATGAGGTGAATTCCTACGATCTTCTCATCCTCTCCAACAGTGACCATCTTCATCGCAGTCTTCACAGGTTTTGTACTAAAGTTGGAGTACATAGAGGTAAAAGAGGCGGTATAACATTTTACAGCATCTTCACCATACTCAGCTGCGGCCTCTTTCTCTGTTAAACCCGTTGTACCGATTGGTGGGTGGGAGAAGACGATACTCGGAATATCTTTATACTCAAGATGGCGGCCTTCCATCCCATTATGCAACCTATCAGCAAGACGACGTCCTGCGGCAATCGCAACCGGGGTTAATTGGAACTTCCCACCAATAATATCCCCTAACACATAGATCCCCGGCACTTCACTCTCTTGATACTTATTAACACTGATCGTGCCATCTGCATTAACCTTAAGATCTGTATTTTCAAGCCCAATATTATGAGTGTTGTAACCACGACCAATTGCCCAAACAAGAAGATCTGTCTCGATCGATTCCTTCTCTGTAACAACCACTAAAGATCCATCTGCTCTCTTTTCAACACGTTGTACATTGGAGTGTGTATGGAGCGTTAAATTCTCATCACCCTCTAAAACCTCTTTAAGATGCTCTGTAACATAGCTATCAAAATGGCGTAAAACCATCTCACCACGACAGAGGAGATCCACCTTACTACCTAACGCAGAAAGAAGCTGCGCTAATTCCACCGCAATATAGCCGGCACCTACAACAACAACACGCTTAGGTGCCTCTTCAAGATCAAAGAACTGATCTGAAGTAATCCCATACTCTGCCCCTTCTGTTTCAGGTACTAATGGATAACCACCTGTTGAGATTACAATTTTATCTGCCGTAAAATGTTCACCATTCACTTCGACTGTCTTGTTATCAACAAATTTAGCCGCGCCATGAATAACATCAACACCAGCATCTGGCATATAACTGTTGTTATACCAAGTTACAATATTCTTAATATATTGATCACGCTTCTCTTTTAGATGGCTCCAAGAAAACTGTGGCTCACCAAATGTAAAACCATAACCTTTAGCATCATCAAACATATGTGCAATATTCGCTGCATTCCACATCACTTTTTTAGGAACACATCCTACATTCACACAAGTTCCACCTAATTTATCTTTTTCAATTAAGAGACATTTAACTCCGTAACTTGCGGCTCTTTCTGCATAGGAGAGTCCACCGGAGCCACCACCAATTACAATTGCATCATATCTTTTAGTCATCTTTACTATTCCTTTTCATCTCGAAATATCTATTTCAAATATCTATTCTAAATAGCTACTTCAAACATCTAATTGAAACTCATACTTAAAATATGGTTTAAAAACTTATTAAAAGTATCAATTCTGAAACTATCTCATAGCCAGGCAGTTAACTTTAAAAATAGCCCGCCTAGCACAACTATCTTAATATATAAAATTCTTAATTGATATTGTGGAACTGTCGATTCACGATATCGAAGAAAGGAACAACCTCTTCAACGCCGGCAACATGACGAGTAATCTCGATCGCTTCACGTGCTTCTGCCTCATTCACAATCCCCATTAGATAGACCTTTCGTCTTGAGGTCATCACCTTCACATTTCCGGCATTAAAGCCTTTCAGCTTAATATCTGTTGCCAGTGCAGTCTTCACTTTAGCAGTCAACATAGAGTCTGCTGCAATACTTGCAAGAGATGCTTCCGGCGCCACAATCAACTCATTATGAACGCTCTTAACATGTTCAGTTTTACGTACCGCTTCTTCCACCTCTAAACCTAATTGATGGTTAGGGACCTCTCCTAAAATAAGGACAGTGCCGTTATAACTGAGGATACTAATATGCGCAAGACCTCGTTCAGGAAGTTGACTGATCATATTTTGCACCTTCACTGTGATCGCATTATCTTCTACGATCTGCCCTGCGGTTCGGCGATCATTAACACCTGCAGCTGTCGCGCCCACACCGCCGACGATAAATGCCGGAACACATGCTGAAAGCAACATTACAAAACTACTCAATAATAGGAATCGTCTTAACATCCGCTTCTCTCCTATGACTTATGCCATCTTTAATCAATTAAATTTTTAATTTTCAGCTGTAACTCTTCACCCTATCCTCTTGATATTAGCTTCCTGAAGATTGACTCGATTGAAAAATTACACCTTTAAACCATACTTTAAACTATTACTCCCATCCTCTTAACCGTTTGGAGGAATGCTTAGCGATAAGCGGCATCGATCATTCCACACCAGATATGAATTACAAGGATATGAACCTCTTGTACTCGTGCAGTTCTTGGGCTCGGTGCTTTAACAAGATGAAGATTGGGGCTCTCTATCATTGCCATCTCTCCCCCTTTCTCCCCTGTCAATCCCAATACAATCATCCCTTTCTTAAGTGCTTCCTCTACGGCACGATTAATACTCTTTGAATTACCACTCGTGCTAATCGCAATCAAAATATCGCCAGCCTGTCCGAGCGCCATCACCTGCTTAGCAAAGACCTCATCATAACTATAGTCATTGGCAATGGAGGTTAAATTTGAACTATCGGTAGTTAATGCAATTGCCGGCAAAGGAGCACGCTCAATTTCAAAGCGATTAATTAACTCTGCCGCAAAGTGTTGTGCATCGGCTGCTGAGCCACCATTACCACAAATTAGAACCTTTTTACCGGCTTTGAGCGCATCAAGCATCAATTCACCCGTCGATTCGATCATCTCCGGCATTGTCTCTAACGCTAACTCTTTGACCTGAATACTCTCTTTAATCTCTCTAATTGCTCTCATTTTATATCACTCCATAATAGAAAAGACCCAGATCAATAATCTGAGTCCTTTACGAACATTGAGCACGTTATCATACCGTCAACAGGTCTTTGATTTTACTCATCGCCTGATTCTCAATCTGTCTAATACGCTCTGCTGATACTGAATATTTATCAGCAAGCTCAGTTAAAGTAGGTCGCTCCTCATCCTCATCTCTCATCCAGCGTTGAAGAATAATATCTTTACTACGCGGATCGAGAGATTCAATCGCATTATTGAGCTTCTCATTATTGTGCGTCTGATAATCCTCTTTCTCAACAGCCTGTGAAGGATCTAATGCATTTGAAGAGAGCCAATCTGAGGGACTAAAATCACCATCATCAACACTACTTCCTACCGGAAGATCAAATGCTAAATCATTCGAGAAGAGTCGCATCTCCATCCGTTTAACTTCAGCCTTACTAACATTGAGTTCTTTAGCGATATCAGCGGCCTCATCATCTGTTAGCCATTCAAGAGACTCTTTTGAAGAGCGGAGATTAAAGAAGAGTTTTCGCTGCGCCTTTGTTGTTGCAACTTTCACAATTCGCCAATTACGAATAACAAACTCATGAATCTCAGATTTAATCCAGTAGACGGCAAAAGAGATAAGACGCACATTGTAGGAAGGATCAAACCGTTTAACCGCTTTCATCAATCCCACATTTCCCTCTTGGATCAGATCCACCAAAGGAAGGCCATAGCCGGTATAATTTTTCGCAATATGAACCACAAATTTTAGATGGGATAGAACAAGTGTCTGTGCCGCATTAAGATCACCATGTTCTATTAATCGATAAGCAAGCGCTTGCTCCTCCTCGGCAGTTAAAGTGGGGATGTCGCCAATCGCACTGATATAGGCATCGAGCCCATCGGCGACAGACGGAAAAGTATTAGCACGAAGTACTAACTGTTTATCATCACTTGGCATTAATAAAACCCTCCACAAACATTGTCGGGAAATACTCTGTTGATTCACTACTTAAAAGCTATATCTAGAAGCACTTTCCATAATTTAAATCGCCCTCTATTATAGCAAATAGGATCTCCATCGTCCCCATAAAATCGTTATTTAATATTCTTATAACAAGCTTATAGCAGACTTATAGAGGAGATATAATAGCGAGCTCATTATCAAATAAATGATGATTAAAAATCAGATAATAGTAAGAAAACAGACCTAGAATAGACCTAAAATAGAGCCATCAATAGAGCGATAAATAGGGCGATAAATAGAACGGCAATCTATATTTTATACCAAGATCAAGCAGAGAGATTTTATGTGCAAAAAGAGATCTTTAATAGATTAAAATCAATAAGTTAAATCTATAACTCCGTAAAAATTGAGTTTGATCCCCTTTTTTATGAGTAGCCTAGTAGATTCGAAGATCAATCCTTGTTAGTATCTAATATTCACTCAAAATTCAGTATAAAGGATAGATCTCAATGGATTCTCCAAATAATAAAACTGAAGATCTTCGAATTGAAGCGCTTCGCTATCATGCCCAGCCTAGACCTGGAAAAATTTCAGTTGAAGCAACCAAACCGCTTGTCAACTCAAAGGATCTCTCTCTTGCTTACTCCCCTGGCGTTGCCTACGCTTGTGAAGAGATTCAAAAAGATCCGCTCACCGCTCTCGATTACACCTCTAAAGGTAATCTTGTTGCCGTTATTAGTAATGGAACTGCGGTATTAGGACTTGGAAATATTGGCCCATTGGCAGGAAAACCTGTCATGGAAGGAAAAGGGGTTCTCTTTAAAAAATTCTCCGATATCGATGTCTTCGATATTGAAGTCGATGAGTTAGATCCCGATAAATTTATCGATATTGTTGCGAGCCTTGAACCCACCTTTGGTGGCGTTAACTTAGAAGATATTAAAGCGCCTGAATGCTTCTATATTGAACAAGAGCTCAAAAAACGGATGAATATTCCGGTCTTCCATGATGATCAGCATGGAACGGCGATCATCACTGCTGCAGGCGTATTAAATGCGCTTAAACTTGCCGATAAAAAGATTGAAGAGATCAAACTTGTCTGTAGTGGTGCGGGCGCTGCGGCCATCTCTTGCTTAAATCTTTTAATGCAATTTGGTTTAAAGAAAGAGAATATCACCGTTGCTGACCGTGATGGCGTTGTTAATCAACATCGTTCTCCTGAATCGCTCGATGAATATAAATCCTTCTTTATGCAGCAAACCGATAAGATGACTTTAGGTGAAGTCATTGAAGGGGCGGATGTCTTTTTAGGTCTCTCTGCTCCCGGCGTTCTTAAGGCTGAGATGGTTGAGAAGATGGCACCTAATCCGCTCATCTTTGCTCTTGCAAACCCCGAACCAGAAATTCGCCCAGAGATTGCTCACGCTGTCAGGGAAGATGCAATCATTGCCACAGGTCGCTCCGATTATCCTAACCAGGTTAATAATGTTCTCTGCTTCCCTTACCTCTTCCGCGGTGCTCTCGACTGTGGGGCTACAGAGATTAATGAAGCGATGAAGATGGCTTGTGTCAAAGCAATCGCAGATCTAACTCACCAAGAACCAACAGATGAGGTTCTTCACGCTTATCCCGGCGAAAGTCTTCGCTTCTCTCGCAACTACATTATTCCAAAACCGTTCGACCCTCGCCTTATTGTAGAACTCCCTATTGCGGTTGCAAAAGCGGCAATGGAATCAGGCGTTGCCCTTCGCCCAATTGTGGATTTTGAAGAGTATCGACATCGTTTAAGTCAACATTTTAATAAGACCAATATGGCGATGCGCCCCATCTTCAATCAAGCTAAAGAGAATGCACGCACGATCGCTTACTGTGAAGGGGAAGATGAACGAGTTCTCCGTGCCGTTTACCTGGTAAAACAAGATCGCTTAGCGAACCCTATCCTCATTGGGCAACCTAAAGTGATTCAACAGCGTATTGAAGAACTAGGAATTAATCTTCCAACAAAAGTCTTAATGCCAGAAGATAGTATCAGTAAAGATATTGGTAGTGACTATGTTCAAATTATCGATTATCGCAACCCTCCCCTTCTTGATCGCTGTTCAGAACAATATTACAGCCTAATGAAGCGTAAAGGCATTACGCCGGAGTTGGCTCGTCAACGTATGCAGACAAGAGGTAACTTACTCTCCTCTATGCTCCTTGAGCTTGGAGAGATCGATGGTCAAATCAGTGGTGTTTTAGGTCAATACCATCGCCATGTTCATCATATTGTGGATGCCATCGGCCTTCGAGAAGGGACATCTCAACCAGCGGCGATTAGCTTGATCCTGTCACCGAAAGGGCCGCTCTTCTTCTGTGATACTCATGTCAATGAAGATCCTACCGCTCAAGAGCTTGCTGATATCACAAAGATGGCCGCATCTGTAGTAGAACGTTTTGGTATTGTGCCTAAAGTGGCGCTACTCTCTCACTCAAATTTCGGTTCAAGAGAGTCGAAATTCTCACGAAAAATGCAAGAAACATTGCATCTTTTAAAAGAGAGCGCCCCTGAACTGGAGGTGGAAGGAGAGATGCAACCCGATCTTGCGATTTGGGAGCGTTATCGTAATGCATATTTCCCGAACTCAGAACTACAAGGTCAGGCAAATCTCTTCATCTTTGCCAATATTGATTCTGCCAATATTACCTATAACTTTGTTCGGACAATTACCGATAGTATTGTTGTAGGTCCGATTTTGACAGGAATCTCAAAACCTGCACACGTTGTGACCAATATCGCAACCGCTCGTCGCATCGTCAATGTAACCGCGATGTGTGCAACTGACCCGCTCAATTAAGTAAAAATGCACTGCCAGTTTTACTAATCGAGCTAACACAATAGTAGATTATAAAATAGATCATAGAGATACCCCTCAAAGAGGAATGATGGTAAGATATCTTCTTCTTTTTGGGGTTTTTTTAATATAGAAAGTAAATATTATGCGCTTAAAACGAGTAACATTTATCTTATCAGCACTCCTTATTATCCAAGCTTGTAGCTCCTCGGGTAGTTATACTGTGCGTCCCGGCGATTCTCTTAGTCAAATTGCGCGGGCACATAATATGTCACTTCAGCAGTTGCAGAAATTGAATAATATCTCTAACCCCAACCTGATTCATACAGGGCAAGTCTTACGTGTTAGTGGTAAAGCCGGCTCAGCAGTGCGAGAAAAAGGTGGTAGTAGCGCGCCACAAGCCATTACGCGCCGTGATAATACCGTTATTGTCCCGAAAGCCCCGGCGGCCCCAAAAGACAAAGTCTCAACCGGTATCAGTGGTTGGCAAAGACCGACTGATGGCCCCATTACGAAGAGCTATAACCCCAATCTTCCTGGTCAAAAAGGGATTCAGATTGCCGGCACACTCAACCAACCTGTTCGTGCAGCACATAATGGCGAGGTGGTATTTGCCGGAACAGGAAACTCAGGTTATGGACAGCTGATTATTATTAAGCATAATGCAGATACCTACTCTGCTTATGGATATCTTGCCTCTGTCAATGTTAAAGAGGGAATGAAGGTGAAAAAAGGGCAACAGATTGCTTCGATGGGTAATAGTTTTGATGGTCGAACCGTTCTCTACTTTGAGATTCGAACCAAAGGACAGACAGTTAATCCTAGTAACTATATTTAATCAAATTCATCGAAATCATTGAACTCATTGAACTCATTGGAATAAGTTAAATAGCCTAGCTCCATAATTGAGCTAGGCTATTTTCATATTAAACTCATATTAAATTCATCTTAAAATGGTGACTCTATTCAAGAGAGTACGCAAATAGAGGTGATGATCTCTTACCTTCTATCTATAGATCTAAGACCCGAACTACATACTCACCATCATCATCTTGATAGACACCATGGATATCGGTCTCAAAACCAGGATAGTGGGAACCGATATCACAAAGCATCTCTAAGAACTCAAGAATCGGTTTAGTCGCCTCAGTGATCTTCTCCCCCGGCATGATAAGCGGGACTCCCGGCGGATAAGGAAGAATCATATTGGCACTTACCTGATTCATTAGCTCTGAAAGCTTACACTCCTTAACTTTTCCTCGTAACTCTGCCTGATAGGCTGCATGGGGAGTCATCTCCATCTCAGGGAGGCTATCGAAGGCGTTATACATCAATTGGGGCAATTGATGCTCCTTCATCAATTGATGAATTCCTTTAGCCAACTCTTGCAAGCGAAGATCTCTATAAAATTGTGGGTCGATAGCGTAGAGTGCCGGCAGCGCCTCTTTCACTTTTAGATTTTGATCATAAGCATGCTTAAACTTCATTAAAGTTCTTAGAAGCGTCATCGCCTTTGTCTCATCAATCCCCATACTAAAGAGGAAGAGTAGAGAATAAGGTCCTGTTTTCTCCACAACAATGCCATGTTCATCTAAAAATTGAGAGACAATGGATGCAGGAATTCCCCACTCATCAAGCGTACCTGCAGCATCCATACCAGGAGTTGTGATGGTAATCTTAATCGGATCTAAAAAGAGAAAGTTATCATCAATCTCATTAAATCCATGCCAACGATCTTCACTATTGAGTGGCCAGCAGGCGAGCTCATCAATATTTTCAGGTTGCCATACATTGAAGAACCAATCACTCGACTCACGATTCAATCGCGCAATCTCCTTACGGAAATCGATCGCCCGATCGATCGCTTGCTGCATCAGATTTCTTCCCGCGGCACCTCGCATCATCGCCGCAGATACTTCACATGAAGCAACGACACTATAGAGGGGGGAGGTCGTCGTGTGCATCATATATCCCTCATTAAAGGTTCGCTCATTGATCTCCCCCTTAACATGAATCATCGATGCTTGTGAGAAAGCCGCCAATAACTTATGGGTCGATTGCGTCTCATAGATCACTTTATCTGCCACTCGCTTCCCACCCATGTCTGATTTTCCCGCATAGATCGGATGGAAGTTGGTATAGGGAACCCATGCTGAATCGAAATGGATTGAATTAACCGGCAAATGCTCCTTGATATAATCTGTATCGTAGAAGAGCCCATCGTAGGTTGAGTTGGTAATACTGGTGCAGAACCATTCTCTCTTTCAGCCACAAGCGCTTCAATATGTGCTTTTGCAAACTCCTTCTTAGGAATACCCCCTAAGATTCCATAAGCATTACGGGTCGGCTTAAGATAGATCGGCGTTACATTAGTCATCATCATTAAATGGGTAATCGATTTATGACAATTTCGATCCACAATAATGGTACTCCCCTCCGGACAAGCATACATACCCACAACTTTATTCGCCGTCGAGGTTCCATTGGTAATAATAAAGCTTCGATCTGCATTGAAGGTCTCTGCGATATACTCCTCTGCCTCACGATGTGGCCCTGAATGATCTAGTAGAGAACCGAGCTCTCCCATGGAGATCGATATATCAGAGCGAAAAGTATTCTCACCATAAAAATCATAGAAGAGTGAGCCTACGGGACTCTGCTCAAATGCCGTCCCTCCCATATGACCCGGTGTACAGAAGGTATACTTCTCTGCCCCAACATACTTAAAGAGCGCCTTTGTAAAGGGAGGTAAAATTTGCTCAATATACTCTTCAACCCGCTGATCAATCCGTATTGCGCTATCTGTCGCATTATTGAGAACATAATCATAAAAATAGAGATTATTTTTTAGATCAGAGAGTGAGAGATCCATCGCCACCTTATCATTGATAAAGGTGAAGAGCGGCAACTGCTCATTGAGATGGGCGATCTGCTCACAGAGTGGCAACTGATGATTATCCCAATCAAAAATCACACCCGAAATACGGGGATTTTTTTGTAAGAGATGAAGAAGATCTTCTGCCTGCTCCACAAGAAGTAACTTATACCCCATCTCCGTTAAACTCGCCTCAAGCTTAGAGAATAGTAGACTCTTAAACTCTTCGCGAACATCATTTAATAGTGCGATTTGATACATATAGACTCCTTTTGACTATCATTGTTGATTGAGCAGACTGCTGCACGCTCACTACTTTAAAACCCAATCTAACTTATTGATCTCATATATTGACTCTATTTATTGATGACATCTGTTGGTTGCATCTATTAATTTATCTATTAATTTATCTATTAGTTTCACTTATTAATTGTCATTAACAACTTCTCGCTGATGCCCTAACTTCTTTGCATAGAACATTAAGATAATTAAACTCACAATAAAGGTGCCGGAGAGTTGCATCGGCGTTGACCCTAAGAGCGCAATGAAACAGAAGATACTCCCAAAAATAGCAGCTGTTAAACTCAAGAGACGCTTCGCACTCATCCCTTCCACTCGAATAAGATTTAAACAGGAGTAGAAATAGGGCAACATCGTTAAGAGAACAGCGATATTGATAAGATCTTTAAAGATGGTAGAAGCACGGCCTGATTCTGCATTCGCCAATGTCACCAAAGTTAATAAGATAGACATCTGAATTGCCGCTAAGATCAATCCTTTACGGGGAATACCATTTTTATCCATCTCCCCATAAGCTTTAGGGAAGTTCCCATCATGCGCTGCCCTAGCCCCCGCTTGCCCTACCAACATCATCCAAGAACCTAATGATGTTAAACAAGCAATTACCGTAAAGATCGAGACTACAGGACTTGCCCATTCACCTAACATGGTTGATGCTGTCTTTGAGAAAGGTGCCCCCGATGCCGCCATTTCTGCCGCCGGATACATACCAGAGATAACCTGAGTTGCCAAGATATAGACGATACCCGCTAAAAAAGCGCCAATCATCGTTGCTAAAGGAATTGTCTTTTTAGGATTTTTAACAAGTGCTGAGTTAACGGAGGCAGATTCGATTCCTACAAAAGCCCATAAGCAGAGCAATGTACTACTTACAACGGCCTGATAGTCGGTATCATGAGAGACATTCCAGTTGTGAATATAGGTCTCTTTATCAAACCAGAGCCATCCAAATATTGCCGTTCCAATAACAGGAATAAGAATCAGAACTAAACCAAAAGTGGTTAAACGACCAATCCACTGCCCCCCTAACAGATTGATAAATGTGAAGATCCAAATCAGTGCAAGAGAGAGAATTCCTGCCGGAATCGCCTCATTGAGGATAGGGTAAAATACAGAGAGATAGGAGACCGCTGTTGTTGTAATGGCAAGATTCCCAATCCAGTTGGCATGATAATAGAGTGCCCCTGTCTGAAATCCTAAAGCCGAACTCACCTCATTAGCATAGGCAATAGGACCTCCCTCTTCAGGATCTTTCGTTGCTAACTTCGCAAAGACATACGCTAATGAGAGTGCGCCAATCAAAGCGACAATCCAACCGGTAATCGCAATAGAGCCAATACTCGCTAAGTTTGCCGGCAATAGCGCAATACCACTTCCCATCATATTTCCTGCAACAATACCGATACAGGCTATTAAACCAATCTTTTTTGCATTATCCATAAATCACCTAGAATCTCTTCAATAGAACTAAACCGAGGAAATTGAAAATTCTGCATCAAAAATGATTAAAACATTAACATTATGACCAACGGCCATTAACTACTAAAACAATAACACAATATATTATAGAGTTACATATATTCACTTTTATTAAAAACGTAATCCCTTGATATTCCCAAAAAATATAAAAATAGATTATTAAAAGTGTGATCAATATCAAAAAATTTCACCCATAAAAAAACTACCTAAAACACTATCGACGCCGATCTTTCGATCAACTTAAGAGAGTATTTTAGATAGTTCTTAACCATCTTAGGGGTATTAACTTATTATCCCACCATTATCTTACGATTTTGCCGGCGATTCCTTACTACGATTCCGTCTTCGGGGGCGGCGCCGACGCTTTTTAGGCTCAGTCGAAGCATCATCATTTTGCTGATGAGTTTTGATCTCAGCCGCTACAGCACGCTTACCTTCTCGACGCTCTTCTCTTGCCGCTTCCCGCTCTTTTGCAAGAAGTGTCTGTTCGTAATCCTTAAACTGTGCCTCCCAATATTGAGCCTTTTCAATCACTTCATCGCTCTCTTGTGCATCTGCACGCAAAAGTAAGAAATCATACGCGGCTTTAAAACGAGGATGCTCCATCAAACGTTTCGGTTGACGAATCACTTTCGCTTGCAATCGGAACTGAAAGATCCACAACTCTTCAATAAACTCCCGAACATAACGGGGAATAACCGTAATTTGATGCTGTACTTTAAAGACTTCATCAATAGCGCTAGAAGAGGCATCACTATTTCGTTTGCCTTTTACGATCTCTTTTTCATAAATTGCAACAAAAGGTGCCCACAACAGAGAGGCATAGACAAAGTAGGGGGAACTCGTTAATCCCGCAGCTGCACGCTCATCTGAATTTTGCAGTGATCTTAAGAGGAGATGCTGATCCGGAAACCCTTCTCGCTCTAACGCATTATAGGTTAATGGAAAGAGGATCTCGAAGAGCTCATGCGCAATCATACTATGGTAAGAATGCTCACCATGTCCTGTTAAAAAGAGCTTTAAAACCTCATCATACATTCTCGCTGGCGAAACGGTTGCAAGAAGATGACGATGCTCTGCAATAAAGGGGAGCAGTTCCGGATCGATCGTTAATCCCAATTTTGCCTCAAAACGAATCGCACGCAAAATACGGACGGGATCCTCTAAGAATCGCTCTGTCGGATCACCGATCAATGATAAACGCCTACTCTTTAGATCTTGATATCCATTACAATAATCGATAATGGTCTGATTACGAACATCATAATAGAGCGCATTGATGGTGAAGTCTCGCCGAAGCGCATCTTCATCAATCGTGCCGTAGATATTATCTCGTGTTACAAACCCTTCCTGATTTGTCTGATAATGTTTCGATTGATCATTCGCTTCATTAGAGCGAAAAGTGGCTACTTCAATGATCTCTCGACCAAAAACAACATGCACCAGACGAAAACGACGTCCAATAATACGACTATTGCGAAATACTCGACGAATCTCACTAGGATGTGCATCTGTCACAATATCAAAATCTTTAGGGGATAGACCCAAGAGAAGATCACGCACACCACCACCAACAAGATAAGCGTTGAAGCCAGCGCTATTGAGCCGATTGATCACCTGTAAAGAATTTTTAGAGATCTGCCGATTTCTAATAGGATGATCTTTCGTATGGTATATATGAGGACTCATGTGAGGGTTCATTGAACCTTTTCTCCAAAAAGAAAAGCCTTTCAAAAGAAAGGCTTTGATATTTTTCATCATACTCAAAATATCGATAAAAATTAACGTTTTGAGAACTGAGTTGCACGACGTGCTGAACGAAGACCGATTTTCTTACGCTCAACGCTACGTGGGTCACGAGTTACGAAACCTGCTTTACGTAACGGCGCACGATTCGCCTCATCATACTCAACGAGTGCACGTGTTAAGCCGTGACGAATTGCACCGGCTTGACCACTCAAACCACCACCTTTCACAGTTACAATCACATCAAATTGATCAGTAACTTCTAAAAGCTCAAGCGGTTGACGAACTACCATGCGTGATACTTCACGTGGGAAGTAATCATCGAGTGATTTATCGTTAACAATAATACTGCCTGTACCTTTACGTAAAAACACTCTTGCTTGTGATCTTTTACGTCTTCCAGTACCGTAATTTTGGTTAGCTGCCATAATTAATTCTCTCTTCTTAAAATTAGATGTCTAAAACTTTTGGTTGCTGTGCTGCATGAGCATGCTCAGGACCTGCATATACTTTTAATTTACGAAGCATTTCTCTTCCTAATGCATTTTTAGGAAGCATGCCTTTGACCGCAAATTCGATCACATTTGCAGGTTTAGTTTGCAACATCTTCTCAAGAGTAGTCTCTCTTAAATGACCAACATAACCGGTATGTTTATAATAAATTTTTTGTTGAAGCTTGTTACCTGTTACACGAACTTTCTCTGCGTTTACGATAACAATGTAATCACCGGTATCAACGTGAGGTGTGAACTCAGGCTTATGCTTACCACGTAAGCGTGTTGCAACTTCGCTCGCTAAACGGCCGAGGGTTTTTCCTTCTGCATCAATTAAAAACCATTCACGGGTTACTTCAGCAGGCTTTGCACTAAATGTTTTCATCGAAAACTCCAAAATAAATAATCACTAACAAAAAAATTTAAAACCAGCATGCATACCGCCGGTAACGAGAATACCGGCGAGAGATCACTCTCACGATACTGACTCTAAATCAACGTTAGGGGTCGCTGGTAAACGATCTCGGCATTTTACGAAATCCCTATCGAAATATCAAGCTTAATAGCACTTATTCCTAACTTATTAAACTCCCCATAAATAATGGGGCCGATCATAGATGCTATTGCTATTATAGAAATAGAATATGGCAGATAGAATATAGCAACAGAAGGATTAACTATAGATCAATTATCTATAGATCTATTACCAATAACCATTAATCGCTATAATTATCTGTAGCACTATCTTGTAGCACGCCCCTAAATAAAAGCCCTTAAATAAAATAATGGATAGAAAGGATTCTCGATAATGAAACGAACGACCCTCTTTCAAGCTACGATTCTCACCCTATTATTGCCGATCGGCCCTCTCTCTTTAGCTACTGAATCAGCTTCAGAGCAGAATCTTATCGATCGACAACTGACGATCTATCAAGAAGGGATTGCTTTAGTCTCAGAAAATCGCACCTTTCAATTATCTGAGAAAGAACCGGTACTTCTTCTCCCCAATATTGCCCCAGAAGCAATTGTAGAATCATTACTCTTAAAATTTAATCCAAGCCAAGATGAATCAACCTCATCAGAAGAGAAAGAGATGCTTCCGCTCGTAATAGAGAAGAAACTCAATCGCAATCTACTCTCCCCGACAACATTGATCGATTACTCTATTGGCAAAGAGGTTGAAGTGATCTGGCAATCACCTAAAGAACGCCGGGAAAAGGCGATTATTCTCTCTAACAATGGTGGTCTCCTTCTTCAGTATGAAGACCGCATCGAATCAGGCCTTCCAGCAGATGCAAGACTCGCCTTTAAAGAGATTCCTAAAGGTTTAAATCGCACTCCGGTACTCTCTCTTCTCTTAGAGAATCTACCTAAAACGATCACCCCTTACCGAGCAAATCTCAATTACCTCACGCGAGGAGTGAGTTGGAGTAGCGATTATATTGCACAACTTGATGAGAAGGAGAAATTGTTTCGCTTAGAGGGATGGGCAACCATTAACAATCAGAGCGGTATCGATTTTAACAGTAGCGAAATCTCACTCATTGCCGGGAATCTCAACCTTCTCAATCGCGCACCACTCTATCGAGAAAACTTTATGGTCAAAGCCGCCGCGGCGCCACAGAGAGATCATATTACCCCCGAAAGTATCAGCGATTATCAACGCTTCTCTCTACCTGGAACATTTAACCTCCAACAACAAGAGCAGAGTCAAGTCGCTCTCTTTACAGCAGAAAAAATCCCTTACCAAAAGGTTTACCATTTTAATAATATAAGTCCTAGCCAGCGTCTTGCAGCTCAATCATCATCACAAAATGCCGCAATCACCCTCTACTTTAATAATAAGAAGGAGGATCAACTTGGATTTGCGCTACCCTCTGGCACCATTCGCCTTTACCAAATGGAGGGTAAAACACCCACTTTCCTTGGGGAAGATGCGCTCGCGAATAGCGCATCAGGAGAAGAGATATCACTCAATATGGGATCTGCTTTTGATGTCACCCTCACCAGAGAGCAACAGCAATACCATATTATTAATCCTGATGAGTGGGAGGTCAGTTATCAGCTCACAATCAATAATCGTAAAAATGAAGCGGTCAATGTTGAGTTAACGGAGAACTTCTATCCCGGAGAAGGAATCAATTGGGAGATTGTGGCTCAGCAACCGCCGGCAGTTCTAAAAAATGAGAGTGCTATCTGGAATGTCTCTCTTCCTGCGGAGGGAGAGAAGAAGATCAACTATCGTGTTCGCTACACCATTTTTACCCCTACTACAGCTGAAAAACGTTAAAAGATTAGTAGGGCTAAACATTTCAGATGATACAACACAATCGTCTACTATGGCGGAAGATCACCCAAGCTTCGGAAAAGATCGATCAGGCTCAATCCGCTCAAGAGCTGCTCAAGATAGCTGAATCGATGCGAGAGATCACGCCGCTTCAATTTGACCGGCGAGATTACCTCCTCTATTTTGGCGCGGATCTTCTGCTCTTTATTACAGGATTTTTTCTCTATCGAGAGAACGGGGAGGGTTTTTTCCTCTTTCTCTTAATGCTTGCGCTCTTTATTGCGATCATCCTTGCTATTCGCTTCTATCGACGAGAGAAGCTCCCCAAACAGCTCTCGGAAAAGATCTTCTACCGCGACCTCCTCTTTGACAATCAGATCACCTCTATCGATCCTAACGTCTTGCCGGTAAACGATCTACTACAACGATTTAGAGAGTTCGATCGGGGCAATTATCGCCGGGAAATTCCAGAGCTCTTAAAGGGATCTATCGATATTGGATTAACATCGATCCCCTTCTACTACTTTCACTTTCATTATGTGGATGAAGAGGTCGTTGAGGAGAAAGGGAGTGATGAAAAACCCAAAAACCGCAAAATCTATCACCACTACCATCGATATGGCTTATTACTTGCCCCCAAATTTTTGAAAGACAACGAGCTCCCTCTACTACAAATAACCGCAGATCGCTACTTAAAAGAGAGAAAGAGCGACTATCTACCGGCATCTTTAGCCTTCCGCAAACGTTTTTCACTCTATACCTCAGAGCAACACTTTGCTGCGAAGATATTGATACCGACAATTGTAGAGCAACTACTGACGCAGAGTGAGGAGTTTAAGAATATGAATATAGAACTCAATCAACAGTTACTGATCGCTTTCGATAATAGAGATCTGATTCACGCGCAACAAAATTACGATCTTCAACATCTCGATGCTTTCATTGCCGAACTACAAGAGAAACGAGAACTCCCTCAGCTCCAAAAGATCACTCCTCTGATAAAAAACCTTCTCTTTCAGCTAAAATAGAGCCATCTCCTCATCGAAGCTGAGCGAAATGATCTTAACTAAACAGTTCAAATAGAAAGAACTTACACAATAGGTCTTACAAATAGGTCTTAAAAATAGAGCTTACGAACAACCTTAACCCACTATTTCAGGAAAATAATTGATGTCGATTCCACTTATTATTACGCTCCTTATCCCCCTCTTACTGATTATCTATATCATTACAATTCATAACCGTATTATCGCCTACTACAATGCCACACAGCGAGCTTGGGCCGATGTGATCACGCAACAGATGCAAAAAAACAGACTCCTTCCAACGTTAGAGCGAATGGTCGAAGAGTATAAAATTCATGAAGCAGATCTTTTACAAAATATTACTGCACTGCGCTCATCTCTTAAAAATATTGCCCCCGAAAATAGTAGCGTAGAGCAGCTACGAGAGATTAACAATGAATCAAAAATGCTCTTCTCTCAGCTCAATATGGTGGCCGAAAATTACCCCTCACTCAAAGCTTCTGAAGTTTATCAACAATTTATGCAGGAACTTAGTGAACTTGAAAAAAATGTAGCTGCAAGTATCCGTATTTTTAATGCGAATGTTGAGACCTTCAATACTACTATCGAGCTCTTTCCTAATCTCTTTATCAATCAACTCTTTAGTAAAAAATCACCGCTTCCGATCTTTGATGATCATCAAGCGAGTAGTGACTTTGAGTATCGCCCCCCTTTTAAATAAGAAGGGAGCAAGATTCTCCGTATAAAACCCCGTGATAATACTGTAGGCCTCAATGAGGCCTTTTTTATTGCGCTCTTCACTGCGCTCTTCATGGATCTCTTGAGTAGAAATTCACAACACCTTTACCGCAAATCACCATTCACACACTGCATATTTATTACTCACCAAAAAATGATGCAAAATTTTGATCTCTTCCTACAAGTGATGGAGCTCTACACCCAAAAATATTGTAATAACAGCCTAATAGCAGAGTTAACAGCAAAAAGAATATCATCTCTATGGCGCTATTCTATTCAGTCGACATTAATATTTCTTATAAGAGTCATTGACAAGCAGTAACAAAAATTAATAGTATTCATTTGATAACGAATCTCATTAGCAAATGAGATACTACCTTAAAAGATATACTGTTTCATATAATAAGAGCTGCTCTCATGACTTTTAAAAAAAATCCTCTCACTATCATTACCAGCCTTCTTCTTATTTCGCCACTTTATGCCCAATCAACGCCGGAATGGGTATTAGACAATACGCTTAATGCAGAAGGTATCGCAATACCCAATAGATCAATTGATAATACTCCTTCAGTCACCCTCTCAAAAGTGATTGTTAGTGGTGCACTCAAGGAGGATTTAGAAATAGCAGAGAGCGCCGCAACGATTGCCCACTTTGATACGAAAAATATTGACCGTCTCAATGCGACCAATCTCGCTCAACTACTCAATTATGAGCCAGGCGTCACAGTTGATCTCAATAAATCAGGAGGAATTAGTGATATTCGTATTAGAGGAATTGGCAAAGATCGTGTCTTAATCTCTGTTGATGGTGCTCCTATTCCTATGACCTATAACTTTGGGAGCTATCTCTCAACGAGTCGTGATTACTTCGATATCGATGCAATGAAGAGTATCGATATTATTAAAGGTCCAATGTCGACCCTCTACGGTGGTAGCGCACTTGCCGGGGGGATCTTTATGCAGACAAAAGACCCAAGTGATTTTCTCCGCAGTGATAGCAATTTCGGCGGTGAGGTTAAGGCGGGCTATCGTACTGCAACAAGAGAAACGCTTCTCTCCGGAACAGTTGCCGGTCGCTTTAATGATAAGCTCTCGGCATTTGCACGTTTAACCTACACCAATCCCCATGAAGAGCGTAATCATGCCGGAAAATCCTCAAGTGAAAAAACAATCGGACCAAACCGTACTCACCCTAATAAATCGGAAGCTGATACCTATAACTTCTTAACAAAATGGGTATTCGAGCCCAATGCTAATCATCGCTTTAGCTTAACGTACGAGAACTTTAAAGAGAGCCTCCATGCCGATCCTCTTTCAAAAATAAACTCAGTATCATTTGGTACAACATACCTAGATATACATACAAAAGACGTTAATAAACGTCAGCAAGTAACATTACGTCACGATTTCAATCAAGAAACAGCACTATTTGATCGTGGTTTTTGGAATATCTATTTTCAAGATAGCAAAGCAAAACAAGATCATAATGAGATGCGCTTTATACCTGCGAATAAATACTCCCCTAGTAGTAAAACCACCTATAGAACTCGTTATAGCGACTTTAATAACAAAACTTATGGTTTAGGTGCAGAATTTACCAAAGGTATTGCACAAAATGATGCTGTTTTCCATAACTTAACTTATGGTGTGAACTATCGCCACAATAAAGTCACAACAGAAAGAGATGGGAATACCATTAACATAGCGACGGGAATGAGGGATGAGAGTGAAACATTCCCTAATAAAAGCTTCCCAGATTCTAAGATCAAAGAGCTTGGGATCTTCCTGCAAGATCGCATTAGCTTTTATGAAGGTCAATTTGAAGTGATTGCCGGCATCCGCTATGACCATTACAAGATGTCCCCTAAATTAGGAGGAGTCTATCAGAGTGCAAATCCAAGTGGTGATCAACCTGCCTCTGTGAGTAAAAGTCAATTTTCTAAAAGAGTCGCACTCCTTTGGCATCCTACAGAAGAGAATACGCTCTTTTTTAATTACTCAGAAGGATTTAGAGCACCTTCATTTAGCGCAATCAATGTCGGATTTGGTAATCCTACGCATGGTTATATCAGTAAATCTAACCCTAATCTTAAACCCGAATCGAGTAAATCATATGAGCTCGGTTGGAACTATATCGATAATACAAAATCATTCTCTGCCACCGGTTTTTATACCGACTATAAAAATTTTATTGAGGAACGCCAAGAAGCTGCCCGTGATCCACTAACTGGATATCGCGTATTTCAAGCGATCAACCTAGATAGAAGTAGAATTTATGGCTTAGAACTCAAAGGAGATATAGATCTCTTCACCATTCAAAATGGTAACGGTACGATCGGAATCAATGGAAGTCTTGCCTATGCAAAAGGTAAAGAGAAAGGGTCAAATAATCCTATCAACAACATCGAACCGCTGACAGCAACTATCGGGATCGATTATAACTATCTCGATAATCTCTATATCGGAGCCCGTTTAAAAGCAGTCAAAGGTAAAAAAGCGAAAGATATCAATCTCAATGAACCGAGTCCTTACGACCTACCACAAGATCCTCCACAGCCTGGTCCGGGATATGCCACCGTCGACCTTATTGCAGAATATAAACCTCGTCGCGATATCACGATTAATGCCGGTCTCTACAATATTTTCAATAAAGAATATAGCTCATGGAGTCAACGCCTTGTCAATCGAGATAGTAGCGATCTACGCCGTGCAACCAATCCTGGATTCAATGCGGCCCTCTCGGTGAAGTATGAATTTTAGCATCTCTATAACAACAATTTGATCTAGCAGAAAAGGTTTACAAAAAAGGTTTAATATGCTCCGAAAATTACTCATCACCACGCTTCTTGCCACTTTAAGTACACAGGCCATCGCAGCAGATAACATTGCATCACGCATTGTCTCAGCATCAAACCCCTTAACACAGATTGTGACGGCGCTTGGTGCAGAATCAACGCTTGTTGGAATCGATAAAACAAGCCATACCTCCTCTTCTCTCAATAAAGTTCCCGATATCGGTTACCGCCTCTCTCTCTCCTCAGAGGGAATTCTCGCGTTAAATCCCGATCTCGTACTACTCGCTTTCGACTCAGGTCCACAAACAGTTCTTGAACAGATCAAACAATCTGGTGTAGAGATGATTCAATTTCCCGAATGGGTGGATGTCGAGGATATTCAAAATGCGATTACCACCATCGCCGCCAAAGTAGGAAGCGAAGAGAAAGGTGAAGCATTGAAAGCAAAAGTCGCCAATGATGCTAAAAAATTGAAAGAGATGAGTGCGCAACAACCCGATTTAAGTGCCTTTTTTATCCTACAAGAAGCCCAATTAGGTTCACCACAAATCTCGGGCGGTAAAACTTCTGCAGATAAGCTCCTTGGCCTCCTTAATATCAGAAATCTTTTTGGGGATGATTTTAATAACTACCGAGCGGTCTCTTTAGAGAATCAATTACAGAAGCGTCCCGATATTGTCCTCATCGGTCATCGTGGCAATTTCGATCCTACTCCGACAACAAAGGAGAGAAAAGAGAGAAGCATTCCCCCTTTTCAACGAAGAATGACGGGGATCGATCATTGGCCTCAAGCGCTCCAACCACAATGTGTCTTTGATCTCAATATGAGTAACTACTTAGTCTATGGCATTCATATCTTCTCCGAAGGAGAGGCGCTATTAACGGCAATCAATGAGTGCCTTCAGGAGCAATAATTGTGAATAGTAGCTTTTTTGATCAGTATCAGCGTCCCATCATTGGCGCAATACTTCTCTCACTTATTCTCGTTCTTATCATTGCTGCCGGACAAGGCGCGATGGAGCTGGATTGGCGAAACCTCTTTCAAGCAGATTCGATGGAGTATTACATCGTTTGGAATATTCGCGTCCCTCGAATATTAGCAGCCCTACTTGTTGGAGGCGCATTGGCGCTCTCTGGAGCAATTATGCAAGGGCTCTTTCGCAACCCTTTAGTTGAGCCGGGCATTATTGGAGTCTCTAGTGGAGCTGCGCTCTTTGCCGCTTTAGCGATTGTCTTAGGAACCCATCTTATGCCAACACTCTTTGCTCAATTAGGAGATTATGCATTACCGATCGCCGCATGCATTGGTGGATGGCTTATCACTTCATTACTCTACTTCTTCTCTCGAAATACACGCGGTATTAGTATTAGCTCGATGCTTCTCATTGGGATTGCTATCAATGCTTTTACTGGAGCTTTGATCGGGCTATTGACCTTTATTGCTGATGAGACAGAACTTCGCTCTCTCACCTTTTGGTCAATGGGGAGCTTAAGTAGCTTCAATTATGAGAAACTCACCATTTTACTGGTAGTGCAGATCATCATTCTGCCACTTCTCTGGCGCAGAGCAAAATCGATGAATGCGATGCTTCTAGGTGAGCGGGAAGCGAAGCATCTTGGGATCAATGTTGAGCGTCTAAAGCGTGAACAGATCTGGGGAGTCGCTATTATTACCGGCACAGCAGTAGCCTTCTCTGGAGGAATCGGCTTTATTGGCCTCTTAATTCCTCATCTAATTCGTATGGTCTTTGGTGCTGACAACCGCTTCGTTTTACCCTTCTCCTATCTCTTTGGCGGAATTCTCCTCATCATTGCCGATAGCTTCTCGCGTACGATTGCCGGCAATAGCGAAGTGCCGATTGGAATCTTGACCGCCTTTATCGGCGCTCCCTTCTTAGCTTATCTCGTCTACCGACAAGGGAGAGGCTAGATGTTTACATTAAATGGTGTCACTTTAAAATATCAGAATCGAGTATTGATCAATATTCCGCAACTCACAATTCCTCAAGGGGGATTTACCGCTTTGATCGGTCCTAATGGCGCAGGAAAAACCACACTTTTAACTCTTCTAGCAGGAGATGCTGAGCCTTCTAGTGGAGCGATTCTCTTTAATGAGAGAGCTTTATCAGAATACTCTGTCAGCGAGCTCTCAACAAAGCGATCTGTTCTCCCGCAAACAGAGCATATCCCCTTTGCACTCAATGCACGCGCCATTATATTGATGGGATTAATGCCTCATCAGGTAGAGCCGCAACATCCTGATGTTGAGCCACTATTAAAGGATCTTGTAACGACCTTAGAACTTGAAAAAATAATTGAGCAGCCCTATCAACGTCTATCCGGCGGTGAGCAACATCGAGTTCAAATCGCAAGGGTTCTGATACAGACGCTCTTTACCAAAGAGCAGAATGATCGAGCATTAAGAGATAAAGTGATGCTTCTTGATGAGCCTTTTAACCATCTCGATCTCTATCATCAACAACAACTGTTACGTTATTTCAAAAAACTGACTCAAATGGGGCTCACCATTATCTGCGTAATGCATGATCTCAATCATGCTCTGCAAGTCTCCGATCGCTTAATACTCCTTAAAGGGGGAGAGATCGTCGGAGAGCATACACCCGCTCAATTGTGGCAATCGAAGAAGCTAGAAGAGGTCTTTAAAGTCAATTTTATTACGCTGAATGATCCTCAAGATAGTCGCTTTTCAACGCTTGCTTTCAAAATATAGTTCAAACTAGGGCGATTATAAAATCTCACAGAATCGATCCCTAAAATCATAATCAATAACTTAAACACCCACTCAAACAATACTTAAGGAGATTTACAGATGTCCGAATTGATCACTAAAAATAACTTAAAACAGACTTACAGCAAACAAGATGCAGCAAGAGACTCACGCATACAATTACTTGCAAACTTCAATGGAGTATTGGCAACCATTATGCGCGATACACTCGATCTTGAAGGCTATCCTCTTGGCTCTGTCGTTCCTTTCTGTCTCAATGAGCGCAATGAGATCGTTCTCTTAATTGCAGATATTGCTCAACATACTAAAAATGTTAAAGAGAATCCGAAAGCTTCACTAACACTTCACAATGATGATCAAGATAATATTCAAAAAGGCTGGAGATTAACCATTCTTGGTGATGTCAAAGCCGCGACTAAAGAAGAGATCCCGGCAATTGCCAAGCGCTATGAACGCTTCTATCCTGAAAGTAGTCGTTACCATAAAGTTCACAACTTCCAATTCTATCTCTTAAAACCTAAAAAAGCGCGCTATATCAATGGCTTTGGAGAGATTCATTGGGTTGACTATGACACTATTCTTGCGCCGACAATCTTTGATGAAAAATCTGAATCGGAGATGATCGATCATATGAATGCCGATCACCATGATGCCCTACTCCTCTATCTTAGCACTCAAACAACCGTCACTCAGCCTGATCTTGTCCGCATGGTAGAAGTGGATCAATATGGATTTACTGTGGCGCATGATGAGGCTTTTTTCCGCTTCACCTTCGAACAAGAGGCGACATCAGCATTAGATGTGCGCCAATATCTTGTAGAGATGGTTAAAAAATTGCGAGCGGCGTAGATCTATATCTCATTAGATTAATATTCCATTGCTAATATGGCTGATATGGCCTGATATGGCTTATCAAATCTCCTACAAAAGGGGGCATGATAAGCCTATTTCAAAAAAGAGAGGTGCGTCGTAATAAATAGCACCTCTCTGTAATTATCCTGTTAAAAAGGGTTTGTAGGATAGAGACTCAACCTGTTATCAACCTACTTAAAAAGGGGTCTCTCATGACAACATCCTCTTCAGCATATCCCTCTTCAACACATATTAAACCTATCGCCGCACTTCTACTATCACTTCTTGTCTCAACAACCGCTCCTTCTTTCGCAAGTGAAAAATATCCCGCAACTTTAACCGCTCACGCCTATATTCCCGCAGAAAGTATAATTTCAGCACCTAACGATGCACCCGATGATCTCCAGATAAGTGGAAAGTTTACACAAAATCTGCGTAATGATGTGGTCGGCTCAATTGAGGGAAAATCGATGGGGCGCCCAACAGGCGTCTCCCTTCCCTTTAAAGGTCAACCGATACAAGGTCATTCTGGAATCAAAAAAATGGCTGATGGCTCATATTGGCTCTTAACTGATAATGGTGCAGGAAGTGCTAAAAACTCCCCCGACTTTATGCTCTATCTCAACCAATATGATATTGATTTTGATAATAATGAATTTAAACGATTAAAAACTATCTTTTTACATGATCCTGACAAGAAGATTCCTTTCCGTATTCAAAATGAAGCAACAGAAAAGCGCTATCTAACTGGCGCAGACCTTGATCTTGAGAGCTTTCAATTTGCCGGGGGTTATCTCTGGATAGGTGATGAATTTGGCCCTTATCTCATCCAGGCAACAACCGATGGTCGTATAGTGGCACTCTATGAAACTTACTTTCAAGGAGAACGATTACGATCACCAGATCACTACAGCTTAACAACACCTGGAAATCCCGAACAAAAACTTAACTTTGAAGTGCTACGTTCAAAAGGATTTGAAGGAATGGCAGTGAGCCGAGATGGTTCTAAGCTCTACCCCCTCTTAGAAGGCGCTCTTGTTGAGAGTGATGGTAATAATCTAATTATTTTAGAGTTTGATGTTTCCCAAAAAGAGTGGAGCGGAAACTATTGGTATTATCCTCTTGAAAAGCCGGGTTTATCAATCGGTGATTTTAATATGATTGATGATCAATATGCGCTTGTTATCGAAAGAGATAATGGGGAGGGCGTTATAGAGTTCGTTTGTAAAAATGATGTTAGAGCAAACTGTTTTCCAGAAGAGAATCTCCCGCAATTTAAACGTATCTATAAAATCGCACTCAATAAAGATAACCAAAATAAAGATGTCGATAAAATAGGTTATATCGATCTATTAGAGATCGAAGATCCGAATAATCTCTCGCGCAAACCGCTCAGTAATGGACACTTTGTTTTCCCTTTCTTCACAATTGAAAATGTAGATATCGTCAATGATGAAGAGATTATTGTAGGAAATGATAATAATCTTCCATTTTCAAGCAGTCGCCTTCCTAATACCGCTGATGATAACGAGCTTATTATTCTTAATGTTAAAGCACTATTAGATGCGCCCTTAAAAACAAAATAATCAATTTGTATAAAACGATAAAGAGGAGCCTTGTATAATGGCTCCTCTGCCCCTTTAACCTAGTTGATTCATCCACCTAAATTATTTATTCGGACCATTTATCCGAATTATTCATTGTGTTGAACACGTCAAATTAAACCCCATCCCCGGCAAGAACGGTAATCTCAAAACCTTCTCCCGTGACATGGCTATCGGCCAATATTTTTGCTGTCTTACGTAGTTCGATCTCTCCGTTGACACTCACTAATCCATCACTGACCATCAATTTTGCCCGACCACCAGTTTCGGCAACTCCTGTCATTTTCAGAAGATTATTGAGGGTAATATGGGGATGTCCCTCTAAATAAAAAACTTCTTTTACAATGTTGCTCATAATCTTTTCTCTATTCCTTTCTAATATACAATCGATATGTACAATCGATATGGGTCGATACCAACATCGGCTCCGCTCTATTTTATACCTTAATAAGCGTCAGCACTATTAATCATCATAATCAAGGCTTATTAGTCATGCATTAAGCATCATTAAACATCTCTTAAACGTCTATTAAACGTCTATTAACATCTTATCAATCTTATATAAAGATCTCACTATCAGCCATTCCTTTCGATACATAATCCCTATACTATCCCTATACCATTTGTGTAGCATCCATGTACCACCCAAAATAAAACCCCAATCTCGAATGATATTGGGGTTTTACTAATGAGCTGATAGCACTCACTCAATTAATAATATGGATATGGCGTAATCTCAAAAAAATCAGATGCTTTTCAGATTCTTTTCAGATTCTTTAAATAAGATCGACAATGGTTACACCAATGATTATAGAGACTAATGCCATTAACGTACTCAATAATACCGTCCCGGCAGAAGTATCTTGATACGCCTGATTGCCTACCGCTAATGCCGGCACTGCTGTTGCTGTGGGCAATACACCGATTAAGAAAGCTGATTTTAATAACTCCCCCTCTAAGCCGAGAAGTAGCCCTGTTCCTAAAATCAATGCCCCTTGAACAAAGTTTTTCACAAAGACGTTGAAGATAATCTCCACATTAGCACGCAACTTGATACCGGAGATCAATAACCCTAAGAAGAAGAGCGCTACCCCACCCGATGTTTTACCAAGTTCATTAACAGAATTTTGCGCAATTTCCGGAAGTTTAACTCCCATAATCGCTAATACTGCCCCTAAAATAGGAAGGAATACAAGCGGTTGTGATACAGCATGCCAAATACTCTTCAACATGCCCCCTTTATTACTATTTGTACTGATCATCATCAATGTGAAAGGAATAATAAAGACTGTATAGATCAAATTTCCCATCACCATTGCAATCAGACCCGATGATCCAACGGTCGCAAGAAGAACCGGTGGCCCACAGTACGCCATATCAGGAAAGGAGACACAGAGCGCCTGCATTGCGGCATCTTTTTTGTTATGTTTAAAAAAGAGCTTCCCGGCAGCAAAGCCCACAACATAAGTTACCACTAGTCCCACCGCTAAAGCGAGCATATAATCCACATCCAACAAAACCTTTGGAGAGGATTGAATCGCCGCCAAAAAGAGGGCAAATGGAAGGGCTATTTTTACAACAAAGTCTGCAAAAGCTTGAGTATACTCCCGTTTTACAAATCCTGTCTTACCCGAACCCCAACCGACTAACAAACCCAAAACAATCGGCCCGAGAGCCGCTAATATTGTATGTAATATCATGGTTTTGAACCTTTATCTCTTATTTTTTGCTCATTAATTGATTGATTAAATAAACTCTAGATTGAGAACTTTAGCGGTTCTTTGACGAGTTTCGCGACAAGCATCTGCATCCACTTTAAGATCGATCCCAAAGGTCGGAATGATCTCTTCAAGTCTCTTCTGCCAACCATCAGCTAACTGCTTGCTAAAGCACTTCTTAAGAACATTGAGCGCAATAAAGGCTGCGGTTGAAGCGCCCGGAGATGCTCCTAAAAGCGCAACTAAACTCTCATCTTCACTACTTACAAGCTCAGTACCAAATTGTAAGATTCCATCTTTTTCTGGTTTATCAGGTTTAATGATCTGAACACGTTGTCCGGCAATGACCTCAACCCAATCATGCGGTTTTGCTAAGGGATAGAATGCCTGAAGCTCACCGAACTGATGGTGATGTGTCTGTAACACTTGGCCAATAAGATACTCCACTAATCCCATATTATCCTTTGCAACATCGAGCATCGGCAGAATGTTACCTGGACGAACAGATTTAAAGAGATCCGCATAGGAGCCATGTTTGAGGAATTTTGTGGAAAAACCAGCATAAGGACCAAATAACAACGATTTTTTCCCACCAATAATGCGCGTATCAAGGTGTGGAACAGACATTGGAGGAGAACCTTTCGCCGCTTTACTATAGACCTTTGCATGATGTTGTTCGACCACATCTGCTACATCGCAACGAAGCCAAATTCCCCCAACAGGAAAGCCACCATAACCTTTCCCTTCTGGAATCTCTGATTTTTGCAATAGTTCTATAGCACGGCCACCGGCACCAATAAAGACAAACTTCGCAGAGATCACGCGCTTTTCATGAGTATCGAGATCTTTAACCGTTACTAACCACTCGCCATTACTATCACGCTTTAGATCTTTAACTTCATGCTTGTAATGCAGTGTAAATCCCGATTGTTGCTCAAGCTCAGAGATAAGAATATGTGTTAATGCGCCATAATCGACATCGGCACCGGTGATCATTCGTGTCATTGCGATCGGCTGATTGCGATCTCTTCCTTCGGTAATGAGAGGAGTCCACTTTGCAATCTGATCAAAATCATCGGAGTATTCCATCCCGTGATAGCAGTGATGTGCAGACATCTCATCGAAACGTTGCTTAAGATATTTGACACTTTCGGCATCTTGTACAAAGCTCATATGAGGACATGAGTGGATAAACTCACCAGGATCTTTAATCTTGCCTTTATTGACAAGATAGCTCCAAAATTGACGCGAAATATCAAATTCGGTATTCACCTCTAACGCTTCGCTGATATCGACAGTCCCATCAGGGCGTTGTGGTGTATAGTTCATCTCACAGTTTGCAGCATGACCAGTCCCCGCGTTGTTCCATGAGTAGGAGCTCTCTTTGGCACAATCATCAAGGCGTTCAAAGAGCGTAATATTGAGCGCAGGATCAAGTTCTTTAAGAAAAGTCCCTAAAGTTGCACTCATAATCCCGGCACCAATTAAGACAATATCTGTCTTCTCACTCACATTTTTCTTCATCAATCGACTCCTTCTCTTATTGATTACTTAATGGTTTAAAAGTTAAATCACTCTTTTCATCATAGACAACATAAGCTCGACGCCATGGCTCATCATCCACTAAACGCCACTTATGACCAGTACCGGTATTATCTTGTGCTAATAGAATATCGCCGGGTTTAATCTGAAATGTCTCTCCTGATGCCATCTCAAACTCTAATGTTCCAGAAAGGGTAATCACAAAGCGTGGGACAGGATCTTTATGCCAATCAAATGATCCACCCGAGGTTGTTTCACGAAATGAGAGTTCATTGACCGCAATGGGAAGACCGATAAAATCACCACGTTCCCCCTCTTTCATCACCAATGTTCCCTCTTCAAAATGGGAATTCCCATCTTCACCTGTCCACATACGTACACAACGGATCATCTGCTATCTCCTTTAAAAAAGACAATTAAAAGCTTAAAAATATAAAACCTTAAATTAAACCTTAAATTACTATCGTTAGAGTTCTCTATTTAAAATCAAAATCAAAATCAAATCGTTTCTAGATTCAAAAATTTAACGAATGATCTTATCTAAGAAATTTTAATCTCTTATCTCTATCTATAACGATATTATATTTCTTTTTTATAACAATTTACAGAAATATAACATTATTTAATATACCTTTATTTGAACATCTTCTGATATAGATCTCTTGTTAGTAATAATCGAAGCCTCTCGATCATCGCTGATACTTTCCGATAATTGCTGATAGCGACTAGAGCTATGCAAAATAGTGATTGACCTGAGATCTAATTGATCAGATATAATTTTCCATCACTTAATACTCACGACACTTAATACTCATGATTCAATTATCATGACACAATAAAAAAACCTCGACCATTTAAAGCCGAGGTTTAGATATTTAATTCTATTATAAAATCTAATCCGATAAGATTTAACTAAATCAAGTCAACTTTAGTTTAACTCTCAAAGCTCTCATCTTAATCAACAGATTCATCACTATTAAGATAGCGTGCAAGCATCGTCATCTCATCGGTTGGACCAATATCTGCCCATACAACATAGGCAGAACCTTTTGCAGAATCGATCACTTCGCCCTTCTCTGTCTTCATTTCACCGAGGATAATATCGCGATTACCATGTTGATGAATCACCTCTAGGCGATCCCCTGTTGAGAATCGATTTTTTGCCTGAAGCTTCGATAATCCGGTTTCAGGATCATATTCAAGCACCTCTGCAACATATTGCTGACGTGAATGGATCGAATTCCCCGTTAAGTAGTTTTGATATGCATGAGGAGCATGACGTTGCAAGAAACCTTCGGTATAGCCACGGTTTGCTAAGCCATCAAGCTTTCCATAGAGCTCTGGATTAAATTCCCTACCCGCTAATGCATCATCAATCGCTTGTCGATAGAGCTGTGTGGTTCGCGCAACGTAGTATGGTGATTTTGTGCGTCCTTCAATTTTTAAGGAGTCCACGCCGATCTCAATCAATTTTTGCACATGTTGAATCGCACGAAGATCACGAGAGTTCATGATATAAGTCCCATGCTCATCTTCACTGATCTCCATCCACTCCCCCTTACGCTGACCATTCTCTTGAATAAGATAAGGTTTTACTGCTTCAGGATGAGGAGTATATGCCTTTCCTGTTGAAAGATCGGTATAAGCTACCTCATTCATCGCGTCTTGAATAAAGGTGACGGGATTAATTCCAATATTAGGATGCTGACTCTCTTCACGATAGATGCGTTGCATATCAGTGCCAACAGGTACCAACTCCCCTTCTGGCGTTTCCGTGGCATCTGTTAAACCATAGTTCCAGCGACAAGCATTGGTACAAGTCCCTTGGTTCGCATCACGATGATTAAAATAACCTGAAAGTAAGCAACGCCCGGAGTAAGCAATACAGAGCGCACCATGAACAAAGACCTCAAGCTCCATATCAGGACACTCCTGACGAATCTCCTCAATCTCAGTTAAAGAGAGCTCTCTTGAGAGAATTACTCGGGTTAACCCCTGTTTTTGCCAAAATTGAACCGTCGCACTATTGACCGCATTCGATTGTACAGAAAGATGGATCTCTTGATCTGGAAAACGTTCACGAACCATCATTATTAAGCCTGGATCAGACATAATGAGCGCATCAGGTTTAAGATCAAGTACAGGCGCCATATCATCGATAAAGGTCTTCAATTTACCGCCATGAGGCATCGTATTGACCGCTAAGAAGAATTTCTTCCCTAATTCATGGGCATAATCGATCCCCATTTTAACGCGTTCGGTATTTCGGAAATCATTATTACGAACACGTAAACTATAACGTGGCAATCCTGCATAGACGGCATCTGCACCATAGGCATATGCATATTGTAAGTTCTTAAATGTTCCTGCCGGAGCAAGAAGCTCTACTGATCGTTTTGTCATTTAAATAGTTCCTTCCAGGGGAAAGCAGACTGTGCTGCAATCAATTTAAAATTTAATGTGTGATAGAACTCTACTCCTATCGCTAAGTGCAGTATTCTACTACACTATCGAAAATTTACTATCGAAATATCGGTGATATTTATCTGCAATAGCCGGCTAGAATAATCCTCACGTTATCAAGTTAGCGCTCAATAATTCCTGAATAATTTCGCTATATTAATAAACTTTCTTATAATTGAATCAACTTTGTAATGCTTTTGTAATAATTTCACAATAATTTCGTAACATAATTTCGTAATATATTTTGTGGTTATCAGTAATCATCATCAGTAAATTATTAATGAGTTATAAGTGAGAGTTATAAGTGAGTTGTGAGCAATCGATTACGCTGAATATAATGACGCTAAGTATTTAATATAAGGCAAGCACATATTAGTAATAGCCTCACAATAGTGATCGAGAATAATCCTCCCTATTGATTACTGGTGATTACTGGTGATTCAATAAATAACTAGCGCTAATAGGAAAAAGCTATCCTATTTCTACAATAAAAAGTAAAAAGGATTCTGAATTTGAACTATCTTAAGAAATTTATCCATAGTGATAAAACCCCAATGCAGATCTTAATTCTTGCTGCGATTGTAGGAATTTTAGTCGGCTTTATGGGCGTCCTCTTTCAACAAGGTGTCGACTATCTCTCACAACTGAGGGAGAGTATTCCTAAACAATACTTTTCCGAGACCTGGCAAGTGGTCGTAACAACTTTTGCCATCTCCTTCACTTTAAGTCTCTTTGCTTACTATATTGTTAAAAAGTTCTCCCCAGAGTCTGGAGGATCAGGGATTCCGGAGATTGAAGGAGCATTACAAGATGTTCGCCCCGTTCGTTGGTGGCGCGTACTGCCGGTCAAATTTTTTGGAGGACTCGGAACTTTAAGCTCCGGCATGGTATTAGGACGAGAAGGACCGACCGTACAACTCGGAGCTAACTTAGCTGCAATGGTGGGAGCGATCTTTAAAGTTAAACTATCAGAGAATCGCCATATTCTTCTTGCCTCTGGAGCTGCTGCCGGCCTCTCTGTTGCCTTTAATGCCCCTTTTGCCGGCGTAATCTTTGTTATTGAAGAGATGCGGGAAGAGTTTAAATATGGATTGATCTCTTTTAAAGCGGTACTTATTGGCGCGATTATGTCGACAGTGGTCTACCGTTTTATCAATGGGAATGCCTCCCTTCTTGATGTTGGTGTCTTTGGTTATGCGCCAATGGAGTCTCTCTGGCTCTTTATTGTCATGGGTTTTATCATTGGTGTCGTAGGGCTCCTCTTCAATCGCTCCCTACTCTTTCTCCAAGATTGTTTCCAAGCATTCTACAAGGGTAAAACTTATCGTTTTATCTTAATGGGGGGAATCATCGGGGGAAGTTGTGGTGTCATTGCCCTCTACCTTCCTGTCGTTGTGGGTGAAGGCTTCAATGTGATCCATGATTGGACAAAAGGATCATTCACCCTACAGATGATTCTAATCTTCTTCGTGATCCGCTTTTTCACCTCCATTATCTCTTTTAGCTCCGGCGCACCCGGCGGTGTCTTCTCGCCACTTTTAGCGTTAGGAACATTATCAGGGGCATTTTTTGGCGATATTGCAGCGGATCTCTTCCCAACATATGGACTTCATGCCGGTATGTTTGCCATTGCAGGAATGGGAGCTCTCTTTGCCGCAACGGTACGTGCACCGCTAACAGGCGCGCTCTTAGTATTAGAGTTAACAAGTAACTTTGCGCTGATTTTACCGATGTTAATCACCTGTTTAGGCGCGACAATAGTTGCACAGCTCTTCGGTGGCCGCCCACTCTACACAACATTACTGAAGAAGACATTGGCTAAAGAGAATAAACAACTCAAACTTCCACTTGATCAAAACTAAGCGGCATGAAAAAGAGGAAACGCTAAAAAATTAAAAAATATAAAAATAAATTCAAGAATTGAAGCGTCAGAAAGCCCTTCCCTTAAAATGGAAGGGCTCTCTTTTAGCGCTTTTTTATCTGACATATTCCCGGAAGTATTCCCTGAAATATGATCTTAGATTTTTTTGATCTTAAATTTTTATCTCGAGATATAAAAATGAGATATGAAAACGAGATATGAAAACGAGATATGAAAACGAGATATGAAAAAACCCTACAACCGAAGTTGTAGGGTTTCCTATTTGGTGGGTGCTGAGGGGATCGAACCCCCGACCCTCGCCTTGTAAGGGCGATGCTCTACCAGCTGAGCTAAGCACCCAATAGAGTAATCATTATATCTTTACTTATTGGCATCTGTCAATACTATTTGATTTTATATTTTATCAATTAATATTAAAGCTGCATGATAAACCTAAATTAAAAGAAGCCCTGTTTCAACACAGGGCTTCTCTTGCTATTTGGTGGGTGCTGAGGGGATCGAACCCCCGACCCTCGCCTTGTAAGGGCGATGCTCTACCAGCTGAGCTAAGCACCCAAATAGAAGCTTATATGCTTACTCAATTTTCATTGAGTGTCCTGATCGACGAAAGTAAGTATACGTGATTTTCCTCTAGTGTCAAAACTTTTTATGCGCAATATTTCATCAGAGACTATTTTCTAAACAGATCTAAATAGATCTACTTTGCTTCTCTCTTGAATCAATCGATCAATCTTTGCTGTTTCATCAAAGAGTAGATCAGGATCTGATCCATTATTAGAGACCATCAATCCTAACGGCAAACCTTCATCACCGAACCCCATCGGTAATGTAATACTATCCCACGCTAAAAAATTACCGACAACCGTCAATCTCATCGCTCGCAAATTCTCACGGAAGAAGGCTTCATCATCGACCTCTAACGGCGCTAATAAGGGAGCTTCCATCGCCACCGTCGGCATTAAGAAGATAGTTGAAGAATATTGTTCACGCATCAACGCTAGAATTTCGCTTCTCTTTGCCTTTAATGTTAAATAATCCACCGCACTCATCGAATTAGCCCTTGCCATGCGGCTCAAAACACGAGGGTGGATCTTCTGCCTGCGTTCATCTTGCAATAATGCTCGATGATAATAGCTCGACTCAGCAGCTGCAAAAGTTCCATAACGATCCATAATATCTGCAACTGCATCTATTGCCGGCACATCAATGCGCTCAATAGTATAGCCCTCTCCCTCTAATTGTAAGAGAAGTTGCTCAAAACAATCGAGGACATCTTGATCGATCTCCCACTTAAATATATTGGTAGGAACGCAGTAACGAAGAGGCACTTCACCATCAGATCTCTCTGCTGAAATCTGCTCTAATAATTGAGGTGGCTGTTGAGCAAAGAGGCAATAGAGATCGTAACAATCTTGTAATGAAGCAGCGATTGGACCAAAAGTATCTAAAGTTGTTGAGAGAGGCATAATTCCAGCAGTATCTCGGTAGAAATCACCACTAGGCTTATAGCCATAGAGTCCTTGAAAAGCTGCCGGAATACGGATTGATCCACTCGTATCTGTCCCCATCCCTACTGAGACCAATCCTTTTTTCACGGCAACTGCCGTTCCACTTGATGAGCCTCCGGGGATCCGACGTTCGCCGGAAATCGCAGCATTTGCAGGTGTTCCTAAGCCAGGATTAATCCCTAAAGCTGAGTAGGCAAATTCAGACAATCCAACCTTTGCTAAATTGATCCCTCCTTGCGCACTATAAAAAGCAACGGCTGCCGCATCTTCCTTAGCTAAAGGGGCATCGAAGTAGGCCAAAGATGACGCAGTCGTTCGAGTTCCGGCAATATCAAAGAGATCTTTCCAGACAAGCGGAACACCATCAAAGAGACCAAGAGGAGTACCTTGTGCCCACCGCTCACTACTTGCGTTTGCTTCTGCTAAAGCACGATCTCGTAAAATCGCAGTAAATGTTCCCCGCTCATAATGATCACTCTCCGCTTCTGCTAAGAGAGACTCTGTATATGCTAAAGGAGTTGTTTCCCCTACACGGTAAGCCTCATGCAATGCACGTACTGTTCGATATCGCTTCATTATTACTCCCCCCTCTCTAGTCAACTTCTGATCGGCCTCTGATCGACTTCTGATCGATCGCAACTCGACCATTTCTCTCTTCTCTACCCACGTTTAACTATTACTCTGCCAATGAATGTTTCAATGGAAAAATTACCGGCTGAATTGGTGCGCCTGTCGCCCCTTTAATCGGCATCGCTCTTCCAATAAAAGCCATCTCATAAACTCGATCACGCGCTAGCTCTTCAAGATTGAGAACTTCTAAAATAGTCACGCCCGCCTCTGCAAAGAGATAGGTATGTACCGGGAAGTAATTATCAGGTTCTGCAGATGGCGTCTGCTCAAGTGCGATATTATCAGCACCTATAATCATCGCACCTAATCCTACCAAAAATTGGGCACCCTCAATATTAAGGCCAGGAGAATTATTTAGATAGAGCTCTCGATCGGGCCAAACTGTCATCTGCCCGGTGCGAATCATCACGATATCACCTTGCTCTATCGTAACGTTCTGTAGCGCTATCGCTTTTTCAAGATCTGCTTGCCCAATACCGTAAGATTCAGGGAGTCGATCAACCCCTAAAGCTCCGGCAACATCTAATAGGATTGCTCTTGCACAGATAATGGGGAAGTTTTCTGGACCACATTTATTCCAGTGACGACTTCCTAAATCCTCTGCTTCTGAATAACCATTCCAGATCTGATCCCCATAACCAAAGTGATTCAAGGTATCCATATGTGTTCCACAATGGGTATACATTGTAAATGCATCTCCTGAATAGCCAATCAGTTGCTTCGACTCCTTGCTCACCGGCATCAAGTCATCATTCACATTCCCCTTGGGTGTATGGGTCATCCAGATCTGGAAAGAGGGATCTCCTGCGCCGGCCCATGAAGGCATACCGATAAAATAATCGACTGAAATATCATACGATTTTATCGGATTGATCGCTTCCATTACCCGCGCCCGGCTCTCATCTGTAATCCAGTTAAGACGCCCTATTTGATCATCAGGCCCCCATGGGCTTGGTTTAATTTTATACTCTCTTGGTAGATGAAATTGACACATATCCGCTCCTTCAATATTTAACTTTCTGACTTCTATTATTTTTCTCAACAACTCTCTCTATATAACCCGCTAAAACTTGCTCTATAAAACTCTATAAAGCTGTTACTTATAGGTGATTAGTCGTTCACTTTTTATAATCTTAATTAATCCGTTTGCTAACAAAACAAATTACAAAACATGTTGCATGCAACTTTCTCTTTTTTAAAAATTAAGTGAAATAATAATGTAAGTCAATCAATAACTCCCTTATTCCCCATTTATAAAATAATATACTAAAAACCACAAATAACGATATAACCGTGCTTTTCCTCTCTTTTTATAAAAAAAGAGATACTAAAAAATCCTCAAAAATAGCCCATTAAAATGCACTATTTTGAGGATTTTATAACCTACTTTATAATCTTTTATTCAATCTTCAATCGATCTTCAGTCGACCTTTTTGTAGTTAGACCTTTAAAGTCTGATGATGCTCTTGAAGAGAGGCTACTTCAAGATGATCTAAATTTGCAACTCCTTCACTCACCGCTTTGGCCCCGGCAATTGTTGTGTAATAAGGGACACGATGATTTAGTGCGCTCCGACGGATCTGATAACTTGCTTCGATTGCCTGAGGGCTTCGCTCAACAGTATTGATCACCAATGCAATTTCACCTGCTTTAATCATCTCAAGAATCGGAAGGTGATCTCCTGCCTCTTTTGCAATCGATGCTACCGAGAATCCCGCTTGATGAAGAAAATTGGCCGTTCCCTCTGTTGCCACTAGAGAGTAACCTTGATCGATAAAATTCTTGGCGACTCTCTTCAATAACGCCTTATCACGATCTTGTACCGATAAGAAGATCTTCCCCTTTTTAACAAGTCGTTCACCCGCACCTAATTGCGCTTTTAAATAGGCACTTGAGATACTCTCTCCTATCCCCATCACCTCACCAGTTGAGCGCATCTCTGGTCCTAAAATAACATCCACTTCTGCAAATTTATTAAAAGGAAATACCGCCTCTTTAACCGAATAGTAGGAAGGCACTATCGCTGCGGTGACACCCTGCTCTTTAAGGGAGATTCCCGCCATTGCTCGTGCTGCAATCTTCGCCAATGGAAGAGATGTCGCTTTACTCACAAATGGAACCGTTCTTGAAGCTCGAGGATTGACCTCTAGCAGATATACCTCCCCATCTTGAACGGCAAATTGAACATTCATCAATCCCACAACATTGAGCGCTTTAGCTAATGCTTTTGTCTGCTGCTCTATCTCTTTTTGTATATTAAGATTAAGAGAGTGAGGTGGCAAAATGGAGGCTGAATCACCAGAATGAACACCCGCCTCTTCAATATGCTCCATCATTCCACCGATGATAACCTCCACACCATCAGAGACAGCATCAACATCAATTTCAATAGCGTGATCTAAGAAATGATCTAATAAGATCGGCGTCTCTTCAGACACCTCAATCGCTTCCACCATATATTGTGTTAACTCTTCACTAGAGTGAACAATCTGCATCGCCCGGCCGCCTAAAACATAAGATGGACGGACGACTAATGGATAACCGATCTCCTCAGCTAACAGTAGTGCTTCATCATTATGGTGAGCGATACGATTTTCGGGTTGCTTTAAGCCGAGTTGATCCACAATTTTTTGAAAATGTTCCCGATCTTCCGCTAAATCGATACTTGCAGCCGATGTTCCAATAATCGGGACACCATTAGCAGTTAAGGCTTTTGCCAATTTAAGCGGTGTCTGCCCGCCATATTGCACAATCACCCCTTCAGGTTTCTCAATACGGATGATCTCCAAAAGATCTTCTAATGTGAGCGGTTCAAAATAGAGTCGGTCAGAGATATCAAAATCGGTCGATACAGTCTCTGGATTACAATTGACCATAATCGTTTCAAAACCTGACTCTCGAAGCGCAAGAGAAGCATGTACACAGCAGTAATCAAATTCAATCCCTTGCCCAATTCGATTGGGACCTCCCCCTAAGATCATAATTTTACGGCGATCACTCACACGGGCTTCGCAATATGCTTCATAAGTTGAGTAGAGGTAAGCCACATCCGTCTGATAACGCCCGGCACAACTATCAACACGTTTATAGACAGGATGAAGTTGATACTCATCTCTCAATGCGCGAATATGGGACTCTTTCATATCTAATAATGTTGCAATACGATGATCAGAGAATCCTTTACGCTTCAATTGTAGTAGACGCTCAAAATTGAGATCTTGCAACTCTTCTCTCTCGAGTTGCTGCTCTTCGACAATCAGATCCTCAATTTGTGCCAAAAACCACGGATCGATTTTGCAATAGTGATGAACTTTCTCCAAGCTCATTCCTAAACGAAAAGCATCGGCAACATAGAGTAATCTTTCCGGTCCCGGCATCGCTAATTCAGCAATCACGCTTGCTTCTGATCTTGTTCGCGGATTAAGCCCTGACAAACCAACCTCTAAACCTCGAAGCGCCTTCTGTAACGACTCTTGAAAGGTTCGTCCCATCGCCATAACTTCGCCAACCGACTTCATCTGTGTGGTGAGCCGATCATTCGCTTTAGGAAATTTCTCAAATGCAAAACGGGGTACTTTTGTCACAACATAATCGATCACCGGTTCTACCGTAGCACTGAGGGCTTCCCCCACAATCTCATTATTGAGCTCATCGAGTGTATAACCTACGGACAATTTAGCGGTCATCTTCGCAATTGGATATCCGGTTGCTTTTGAAGCTAGAGCAGAAGAGCGAGAAACTCGCGGATTCATCTCGATCACCACCAACTCACCATTTTCAGGATTGACAGCAAATTGAACATTAGAGCCACCCGTATCAACCCCAATCTCTCGAATAATGGCAAAAGTAGCATCTCGAATCGCCTGATATTCCGTATCTGTTAAGGTCTGTGCCGGAGCAATCGTAATCGAATCACCGGTATGAACCCCCATAGGATCAAAATTCTCAATCGAACAGATGATCATTACATGATCCTTTTTATCCCGCACAACCTCCATCTCAATCTCTTTCCAACCGAGGACTGATTGCTCAACTAATAACTCGTGTGTCGGAGAGGCTTCAAATCCTCGCTCACAAATGGTGATAAACTCCGCTTCATTATGCGCAATACCACCCCCGGTTCCCCCCATAGTAAAAGAGGGGCGAATCAATGTGGGGTAACCTACTCTCTTTTGCGCCTCAAATGCCGCCTCCATGGAGTGAACAACAAATGCTTGCGGACATTTTAAACCGATCTTCTCCATCGCCTCTTTAAAGCGACCTCGATCCTCCGCCTTATCGATCGCATCTTCTGTGGCCCCAATCAGCTCTACACCATATTTTGCTAATATCCCATGACGACTAAGATCTAACGCACAATTGAGTGCCGTCTGCCCTCCCATCGTTGGTAAAATAGCATCGGGACGCTCTTTTTCGATAATCTTAGCAATGGTTTGCCACTCAATCGGCTCAATATAGGTCGCATCTGCAAGCTCCGGATCGGTCATAATTGTTGCCGGATTAGAGTTGACGAGGATGACACGAATCCCCTCCTCCTTAATCGCTTTACATGCTTGCGCCCCTGAGTAATCAAACTCACAAGCTTGGCCGATAACAATAGGGCCGGCACCAATAATAAGAATCGATTTTAAATCTTGACGTTTTGGCATGATGCTCCCCCTTATGCTTCTACTAGATGGTTAATTAAATTAAGAGAATGGGGTAAATGCGTCGACTCCCTCTCGGCAAAATATTGCACTGCCTTCTGTTGCAACTCTCGATCACTGTAATCGCCGGTGATAATACAACTAGATAGAGTGCCGGCATTTAAGGCTCGTTGACTCAACTCCCGAGTATCGATCTCAGAGATAGCAATAATATTTCGTCGCCGCAAAAGAGCAGAAAAGGATTCCCGACTTCGAAAATGGGAGGGGATAAGTGAATGGGCTCGCATCACAACAGCAGAGGGCGCTATCGATGCGAAGCGATTATCCTGATCATTGATTCCGGTATTTCCGATATGGGAGGTAGTGAAGGTCACGATTTTTCCGGCATAAGCAGGATCTATTAAAGCTTCCTGATACCCTGTTGCGCTGCGATAAAAAACCAATTCACCAACCACTTCACCTTCAGCGCCAACACTCTCTCCTCTAAAAATTGAGCCATCTGTTAATACCAATGCCGCAGGATTTATCATTTCTCTTCTTTCTCCATCTCTATATTGTGTTGTGTTTTAATTAAACTCTGATTGAACTCTGATTGAACTTTGACTCAGCGGTGATTGAGCTGTGCTTTCATTTCACGCTTTATCATTTCACTTTTTTAAGGCAAAAAAAAACACGTCCCTCTCAAAGATGAGAGTTTTACGTGCTTTTAGACAATCAATGCTTCATGCCTTAGAAGCATTTCATCATAACGAGATCCCTTTTCTTATACAATATTTTTTCACCGCTATTGCGGTAACCTCTTTTTTTTACAGAAAATTTTTTTAAGTCTTACGTTAAACAACAGATCAAATAATGGGAGAAAAACCAAAATAATCGATAAAACAAGAGACAAAATAAGAGACAAAATAACTAAAGATGCTTTCTCATTAGATAGCTCTCTCTACTCTTACTCTAAATTCTTACTCTAAATAGTAAGCCCAAAGTAATACCGGTTTACTTTTCTGCTGCAATAACTGATCAACCTTCACCATCGTGCCATTATCGATCACAGGACATCCTTGGCTAAATCCCATCGGTAGATACGCAGGATAGGGTTCTTCTTCGGGAATCATCTCAAAAGAGTGTAGAACGATATAGCGTTCAAATGCTCTATCATTTGTCGGCTCTAAACCATGCATCTTATAGTGAATATTGATACCCCATTTACTAGGCGCTCGCGCACCTATTCGATACTTCCCAAGCGAAGAGGCGTAACTATTGGGCGTATTGCTAAAGACAATCTCTTGATTACTACTTTCAAATCCACTATTGCCATAACCGTGGGCAACAAGACTCTCAATCTCAATACGATTTTCTATAAAATTCCAAACAAAGAAACGATTCTTTCCAGAATGCCGGCCATAATCGATCAAAATCGCATGCTCTAAATCAAAATCATGCGCTTTTGCATATTGATACGCCTCTAATGCTCGCGTTTCCAAATCTACTGGGGAAAATTGTGGATCTCTCTCTTTTTCTATCTCCACCGGCGATTTCTCGCCTGACTCAAAATATTTCGGTAATAACCATAAACGATCATGAAAATAGAACGCTGTTCCCAACAGAGAGATGAGAAGAAGCAGAAGTAGCGCTCCTCCCACCCTTTTAAGAGGATGGTAAGAGGCGCGATGGGAATCTTTTTTATCGATATGTTTCACATAAAACCTTATTGCTCGATCATACGATCATGGTGGACTGATTTTTATCACTCATAAGAGAGAGCTAGAGAGAACTAATCGATTTCTCAAAGTTCGTACCTCATCAATGATTTCATGAGCCGTTAAGCCAATGGGTCCCACCCCCTTAGCAACCAGAAGATCAGCTGCTTTCCCATGGAGCCAAACACCGCCGCGAGCCGCTTCCATCATCGGAATATTTTGCGCTAATAGACTCCCAATAATCCCTGAGAGTAGATCGCCACTTCCTGCGGTAGCTAAGCCACTATTGCCGGTCTTATTACACCAAAGCGTTTGATCAGGAGCGGCAATAAGTGTGTGATGCCCTTTTAAGACCACCCAGCAACCAAACTTCTCCACTAATCGCTTCGCGGCTCCCTCTCTATCTGCCTGAACCTCTGTTACAGAGACTCCTAATAATCTTGCCGCCTCTTTAGGATGAGGGGTTAAAACCGATTGTGCACCTAATCCTATCTCCCCACAATTGATCTCCCCATCAATATTCCACATCTCCGATAAGAGATTGAGTCCATCGGCATCAATCAACAGTGGTTGATAAGCTGAAATCTCCCTTAAAAGAGATGCCATCAACCCTTGTGCTGAATGATCAATGCCTAAGCCACAACCAAAGACCCAAGCGCTCGCGCTCTTCTCATTCATGAGATCTTTCGCCTGATGCAACATCAATTCAGGAGCTGTCGCTACTAAAGAGAGCTCAAGTGGTTCTTGATTAAATCCTAAAATCACCTTCCCGCAACCACTCTTTAATGCTGCCATCCCAGCAAGCACCGGCGCTCCTGTCATACCGACTCCGCCCCCAATAATATGGAGCGTACCAAACGTCCCTTTGTGACTCTCTTCAGGACGCGGTTGGACTAACGCCGGGAACTGCGCTCTAAACCAATTTTTTTCATTGTGGGTTAATCTCATAGGCTCTCTACTTCAGCTCTGATCCTAATAATGCTTGTTTGGCAATATGGGGCTTCATTTTCCCCATCACATGCATTTCACAAGGGCGACAATTAAACTTCAGTGTGTACTCTTCTCCTTTATGGGAAAGCGTGAGCGGCGTGGGTTTAATCTGCCCTTGAACACCGGTTACGCCGATGGTCTGTTTCGGGCAGAGATTGTAAGAGAAGCGGAGACAATGTTTCGTGATCATCACCGGCACTTCGCCAAGCTCTTCATGCGCTTCATAAGCAGGCTCAATCATCTTCACACCATGTTTAAAGTAGAATTCTCGCGCCTTCTCATTATAGACATTTGCTAAGAAGCTGAGCTCCTCAAAGGGGAAAGTCGCCGGCGGTTCGACCGCAGGTTGACGTGTACCTCTAACGTAATTTTGTTCTATCGCAAACTCAAGCTTTTCAATAGTTTCGCGGCGTAGCTGATTGATCATACTTGCCGGAATAAAGGGAATCTCATCTAGCTGAATCATCACATCAAGCAATTGAAATCCGGTACCACCAAAACGCTTAAGGTTCTTCTCTAATGCCGCTAATCCCTTTTCAGGGTTATTAGCTAGCTCAAAATCTCCCGTTAAGATCGATTTTGCATAGTGCCCCTCTTTTGTGAAGAGCTCTAATTGATACCCTTCTGCCGCTCTACTAAAAATGAGTGATACCTCTAAAAGACGCTCTGCTGACTCTTTCGTTAATAACTGACTCCAAACCTGATCATGGTTACGATTCAGAGGATGCTTTTTCTGAATATTGGCGCGTTCAGTGACAAATTCTACCGGCATCTCATTAGGATAGACAAGATAGTGATTCTCCCCAATCTTCTCCGCACGATTGACGGCAAATCCCACCACTTCTCGCTTAATCTGAATATTGAGCCCATCACCATTTGCCAGAGGTTCTGTGGTTTTCACCTCGATAAAGTTCTTCTTAATATCGAGAATATGACCAATCGGTAAACCCACAAACTTAGGAGAATCAAATGCACCGATATCCCCTTTGCGCTCATTGACAAAGTAATCGGTACTTCCCCGATTAAAGGTTTTATCAGGATTGGGTTCAAAATGGTGAACGACTTTGCCATAGGAAGCGCGAGTAAATTCAGGATTTTGCTCAATATAACGATCAATCAGACGACGATAATGGGCCGTAATATTCTTAACATACGCCATATCTTTATAACGCCCTTCAATTTTAAATGAGCGAATCCCCGCTTCAATCAGCGCATCGATATTATTCGATTGATTATTATCCTTCATCGATAAGAGATGCTTATCAAAAGCGATCACGCGCCCCTCACTATCTTTCAGTGTATAGGGTAAACGGCAAGCTTGTGAACAATCTCCCCGATTCGCTGAGCGCCCCGTCTCGGCATGAGAGATATAACATTGCCCTGAGAATGCCACACAGAGCGCACCATGGACGAAGAATTCTAATGCCGTATCAGGACGTGCCTCATGAATCGCCCGAATCTCTTTAAGACTCAATTCACGCGCCAGCACTAATTGAGAAAAACCCACATCCGCCATAAATTTTGCTTTTTCAAGCGTTCGAATATCGGTCTGTGTCGAAGCGTGTAGCTCAATCGGGGGAAGATCGAGCTCTAATAATCCCATATCTTGAATAATCAAAGAATCAACGCCGGCATCATAGAGTTCATAAATAAGCTTACGGGCCGATTCTAACTCGTTATCATGCAAAATCGTATTGAGCGCAATAAAGACCTTTGCATTAAATCGATGGGCAAAAGAGGTGAGCTTGGCAATTTCAACAACATCATTCTCTGCGGCATGCCGAGCACCAAATTCAGGACCGCCTAGGTAGACTGCATCGGCGCCATGAATAATCGCTTCACGGGCAATCTCAACATTTCGGGCAGGACTTAATAACTCTAATTCGTGGGATAATAGGCTCATCTTTCTCGCTACAGCTCAAGTAATTATTAAAATAGGACAGAAAATCGATAAGAATCGATAAGATAGACACATAAAAAGGTGTCGTTTAATTAGAAAGATCCCACACATTGTGGGATCTTTGGCTGATACTCTAATCAGCTATAGGATACTAAGAATCGAGAAAGTTTGCAGACTTTTAAAGCATGCATCAAAGGAGTATTGACGCTTACGCATCAACTTCAATTACCGCTAACAATCCTCCCTTTAACGCATCTCAAAATATTCACAATGGAGATATTTTTTCGGCGATAGGTTTTTACTTTTTAAGGTGGATCGAATCGCTTTTGCGATCCCTGTTGGTCCACAGAACCAGACCGACGTCTCCGCATCAAAGGGGAGTTTTTTGAAATCAAGATACCCTTTCTCATCACTATAATGAATAGATAGTGTAACTCCTGCTTTCTCAGCAAGCGCTACCAAATAATCGACCATTAACGCTTCATCTCGATTTCTTACGAGATAATAGAGAGTGATATCATACTTCGACACTTTCCCTTGCAAAGATTCTAACCAAGCAATAAAAGGGGTAATTCCAACGCCGCCGGCAATCCAGATCTGTTTCGGTAAAAGTGAGCTCTCATATGAGAATCGACCATAAGGCCCTTCGATATTGAGTCTATCCCCCACTTTCCAACGTTTAGGGACCTTACGCGTATAATGCCCTAACTCCTTAATCGCAAAGCGGATTGTTTGATCATCATGCACACTTGAAGCAATCGTAAATGGATGCCGTTCTTTATACACTGGATGTTGCACAAAAGCATATTGCCCTGAAGTATGCGTCCAATTCGCCGGCATTTCACAATCCACAATGGTGCTATTTGCGGAGAAGTCGAGTGATTTAATTGTCGCCTGATAACGCTTACCGCGGCCAATTATCCCTAAAAGAGAGACCAGTGCAGAATAAATACCAATGAGCATTATAACGATCAAAACAATGCCGAGCGGCTCCGTCCAATAACGCGCTGGTGCTAAAACAACCGTATGGAAAATAACTGCTAAAAAGAGTAACCCCATCACTTTATGGATTTTTCGCCAAAAACGGTACGGAATCTTTTTCAACAGCGTGACAACCAGCATAATAGCAAAGAGGTAGAAGAGGACCTCCCCCACATCTTTTGCTAAAGAGTGATAGCTATCGAGCCAAGCGAGTGTCTCCGCTTTCGGTTTTGGCCCCTTTTCAAAATAGGGCTTTAAGAAACTCTTACTCAATTTAACACCATAGTGGAGAAGCGCTGCCGTAATCGCCCAGATCCCTAACCATTTATGGACGTAATAGATCTTATCCATCCCATTAAAGAGTGGCTCTAAGAATCGAGGACGAAGCGCTAATAACATAATAACGCCCATCGGAATAAGCGCTAAGATGCCGGTCAGATTGATAAGCTCCTTACGCCAAAGCCATATGCCCCAATCGCTTGCACTATAATTGCTAACAACATCTGCACCCCATAAAAGAAAGGAGAGGGTCAATACCCCCCAAACAATCTGCTTCTCTCTTACCATTTTATCGCCTCATCTCACTTGCTATTTTATGCTTCTACCGACTACCAATGTCATTATCATGACAATTTAATCTTAAAGGCATCTTAAGCATTGCGACGGATAATAAAAAAATATTTTAAAATTGTTTACTAGTTATTTTTATGTGGTTTTTTACTGAGTGTTTTATTGAGTATTTTGTTGAATGTTTTTTTGTGTGCTTTTTGTGTGCTCTTTGCTATTTAAAAAATATAATGGATTACATTTTTTAGTGGCAGAAAATATTATTTTTAAAACATTATTTTCAAAATGATATTTTCAAAAATATTATTTATATTCTCCATTATTAGCTTTATAACAAGGGATTTGCGATAGTGAATATTCTATTGGCAATTAAGTGAGGCATCTTCATACGCATTCATGAATAATATAACTCCCTATAAGACTAAAGAGCAGCAGATCGAGATTCATCCTGATCTCTCGCTTAATATCACCTCCCTCTTCGATCAACAACAATTCTTCGACCCATTTAACCAAGCCGCAAGACTCGGTATCTGTTCCGCTGCTTGGCCCCTCTTTGGAATGCTCTGGCCCTCTAGTATTCAATTAGCCAATAAATTAATTAAACGCCCGATAGCAAAAGATCAATCGCTCCTTGAGATTGGCTGTGGACTTGGTATTGCCAGTATGACCGCAAAGCTGTTAGGCTACGATATAACCGCCAGTGATCGTCACCCACTTGCCGGAAAATTTCTACAAAAAAATAGCGAACAAAATAAGATTCCCACGATTCGCTTTAAACATAGCCAATGGGGAGATGTTCCAACCCCCTCCTTAGAGGATACCAACGCACCGCTACTACAATCTCAATATGATCATATCATCGCCAGTGATGTTCTCTATGAACCCAATGCAGCAAAAGAGGTCGCCCAACTGATCGATCGCTTTGGTGCGAAAGAGTGTACCGTTTGGATTATCGATCCTAATCGGGGATACCATAATCACTTTAAGCGCGCTATGGCGCAATATGGTTTTCAATTAATAGAGATGCTTCCCCTAACAACCCCGGTGAATAATGAACCTTATAGGGGGCGCTTAATGGTCTATCTTCGAACGGCATAGATAAAACACTTTGGTGATAGGAGGGTCGATTAGGATTCTGTTCGGTGGTGACTTTATTGAGCTCAACATCATTAAAACGCCACAACTCTATTATAGAGTTGTAACGCCTCCTCCGTATCGGTAACACCATAGACAATTCCCCGCCCATCAGCGAAGAGAATCACCCGATGTGAGGGAAGATGGATATTGAGAAAATACTCATTATATTGAGAATCAATATGGCGCTGATCAAGACGATTTTTTAGCTGCTTGAGATTGAGCGGTGCCACTTCCCGAATCATCACAGATCCATCACCACAGAGGCGCTGTGCTTCTCGATTTTTCTGATTCAGCGCAGGAAAGGTGGGATTAGGCCCGCATGTTAGGCACTCTGGATCTTTAAGGCGATGAAGGGAGATATTTTGAGGATGAAAATCCCAAAGATCGATAGAGAAGAGTGTCTCTCTAACCGCTTCGCGATCAGCAAAATATTTCATCGCTTCAGTTGTTTGAATACTAGAGATCATCTGCAATATGGGCTGAATCACCCCCACAGAACTACAGGTATCGTGGCTCTCTAATGGCAATGTCTGCAAAAGACATCGTAAACAGGGCGCAGCCTGGTGATTCGATCGAATATCTCTCCTCTCTAAGGAGGTACTAGATTCAGGGTCAGAGTCAAAATTAAAATTATAACTCATGCCATAACTCTCTAAAGCAGAGCCGAAGATCCACGGTATCCCCTGTTTATAACAGGCATCATTGATCAACATCCGTAGTGCAAGATTATCGGTCCCATCGAGTAGTAGATCATGCCCTGCAATCAAGGATTCAATATTATCACTCGAAACATCAGCAATATGGGTACTAATCTCAATATCTTGATTGATCTTACTAAGATGTGCTTTAAGGGCGATCACTTTAGGTAGTGCTTTTTCGGCATCCTCCTCAGTAAAGAGCGTCTGCCGCTGAAGATTAGAGCGCTCGACAAAATCTCGATCGATCAATGTTAATCGCCCAAAACCAGCGCGCGTTAAAATTTCCGCATGTTGAGCACCTAACGCTCCACAACCTAATATCACCACATTCGCACGATTAAATGCCTTGACCCCGGCAGTGCCAATTTTATAAAAACGGGCTAAACGATCATAACGGGAATCGATCTCACTCATCTACATTCTCTCTATCTCTTAGGGGTATTATCACTCTATTTTATGATGAGGCCCCACCGATTTGATGAGGCCCTTAAAATTAAAGTTCATTGCAAAATTAAAGCTTATTGCAAGGTCAGAGATCAGGAGCTGATCAATCCTGTCAATGGACTACTTGCTGTTGCATGCCCCTTCATCGGCATTCGTTTTGCCTCATAAGCTAAACGTCCCGCTTTTGTTGCAAGATTCATCGCTAATGCCATCTTGATGGGATCTTCACTATAAGCGACGGCACTATTCATCAAGACACCATCTGCCCCAAGCTCCATAGCGAATGCAGCATCTTTGGGGCTTCCTAATCCGGCATCAACAATTACCGGCACAGTAGCTTGCTCAATAATATATTGCAGATTGAGCGGATTGATAATCCCTAAACCACTACCAATCGGTGAAGCTCCCGGCATAATCGCATGGCACCCCATCTCTTGAAGTCGTCTTGCTAAGACTACATCATCGGAGGTATAGACCAATACCGTCATCCCCTCTTCAAGCAACATCTCTGTTGCACGAAGCGTCTCAACAGGATCGGGAAGTAATGTTTTAGGACAACCAATAATCTCTACCTTAACCATATCGCAAAGACCAGACGCATGTGCAAGCTTTGCCGTTCTCACCGCCTCTTCTGCTGTATTTGCACCGGCAGTATTGGGGAGTAACTTATACTTAGTAAGATCGAGCGCTTCGAGAAGATCAGGCTGATTATCATCAAAAATATTCATTCGGCGAACAGCAAAAGTTAATACTTCCGATTCACTCGCTTCTACTGCCCCTTTCTGCTCCTCAAAAGTACGATATTTCCCCGTTCCTAAAAAGAGTCGGGAGTTAAATTCAAATTTTCCTATTTTAAGTGTCATCCTAGCCACCGCCTACGAAATGTACAATTTCAAATTGATCACCAGCAACAACCGCTGTTGTTGTGTAATCTTCCTTTTTTACAACTTCACGATTCTTCTCGATAATAAAGAACCTTCGATTCTTTAGATCAAGGTGCTCAATCAACTTTGCGATATTATCAATATCTGCCGCGATCTCGACCTTTTCACCATTAATCATAATCTCCATATAATGATCTCCCTATAATTGATCTTTAGCGATTATCTCTATCTAAAATCTCTCTTAATGCTTTTGCTTTTAGACGCCCCCGCTCAATATCGAAAAGATGATTAGCAACAGGAAAGAGCGCTGACATCACTGCCGCACCATCGATAACATCACAAATCTTAGGTAAGGTATCGACATCGATTCCACCAATTGCGATCAATTTTCCTTGCGCTTGTACGCCTCGATCTTGTACTTCTCGACCTTGCACCTCTCGACTATTAATCGCCTTAAAAGCGGAGATTAAGGGGTCGATCCCTAAGGCAGGATAGTGCTTTTCACTTGTGCGAAAGATATGGCCTAAATAACCATAATCGTAATGAGAGAGCTCCCGCTCTACAGCGCTCACTGTATGAAAAGAGCGGCCAAACTTCATCTCCGGAAAAGCATCTTGCATCCGTGCAATGGAGAGACTCTGCTCTGTCAGATGGGTTCGAGGAATACCAAAGGCATGGGCAATATCAGCGCGATCGTTAACAATCAATTTTTCAACAGGAATTCCGCGCGCTAAAATTCGCTCAATTAAGCGTCCTAAACTTTTGGAAGAGCGCGACTTCTCTCGAAGCTGAATATAATCCACATAGGGAGTAATCGCTTCGATCATCGCTACTAAATTCTCATCAGATATGGTGGGGATATCTCTCGTTACGGCGTGTAATAATGTCATCTATCTTCTCCATTGCAGAGAGTCGGCACACACAGCCACGAGCGCAGTGTATTCGCCACTTTCCTCCGCTAGTATTAACTAGATCAGGTGATAAGAGTCCCGAAGTTTTACTTCAATCTCAGCTGTTTTCAACAGCACCTCTAGGGGAATAACAATCATTTTTTAATAATTTTTCAATCGTTTTTGAGTATAGAAGATCTCACCTCTTTGAGCAAATCTCTTTTTTTAGAGCTATCATCTTTCGCCCATTTATGCTAAAAATCAGAGTATCAATCGCCAGAATACCCAAGCTCTTGGCAACAACTTGGCGATTTTGCTGTTATATAGAATAAGCAGAAAAAGGATGGCGCTCATCTCTCCTCCTAACAGCAGATCTCATAACCGCAATCCCCCGCTGTTTCAGACTCTATTACCGAGTTTTGAATCATATTTCGATATCTTTTCGATATCTTTTTGATATCTTTTCAATATCTTTCCAATATCTACTCGATATCTTTCTAATAAGGAGAAGATCTAAATGCGCGCTATTCATCGCTTAATTACGCTGGCGGCTCTCTGTGGACTTGCTCAGCTTTCAATGGCTAAAGAGCCCACAAAAGAGTTAAAAATCTATAATTGGGTCTCCTATATCGATCAGGAGCTGATCGATGAATTTACGGCACAAACTGGTATTAAAGTGATTGCTGATGCTTTAGATAGCAATCAGATGCTACTTGCGAAAACACTCACCGGTAATTCTGGTTATGATATTGTTGTTCCGTCAGACTTTGCTGTCACCTATCTGATGGAAGCAGATCAACTGCTAAAGCTCGATAAAGAGAAGATCCCCAATTATAAAAATATTTGGCCCTTCGCACTTGAGAGTCTATCGACCTTTGAAAATATCAATGATTACGCTATCCCCTACTTTTGGGGAACCACTGGAATCGGTTTTGATGCCGCTAAGATTAAAGCGCTCGCTCCCGATGCTCCGCTTGACTCTTACGCATTACTACTCGATCCACAATATGCTTCAAAAGTAGCTGAATGTGGCATCTATGTTCTCGATAGCCCTATCGAGACAACACCACTGATCAATATGTATCTTGGAATCGATCCCGAATCGACCGATAAAAAAGATATTGAGCAGGTTCAAGCAACATTAGAGAGCATTCGCCCCTATGTGAAAAAATTTCACTCATCAGAATATATCAGTGCTATTGCCAATGGCGATGCATGTCTTGCGGTAGGTTGGTCCGGCGACTTCTTTATTGCTAAAAATGCCGCAGAAGAGATGGGAAGAGAGAATGATATCCAATATATTCTTCCTAAAGAGGGAACGATTGTCTGGTTTGATGAGATGGTGATTCTCAAAGATGCCAAAAATGTGGATGAAGCGTATCAATTTATCAATTTTATGTTAGATGCTAAAAATAGTGCGCGCGCTGCAAATAAAATTATGTTCCCCACCGCAAATGAGGCAGCATTTGAGTATATTGAACCGGAACTGCGTAATAATCCGATTATCTTCCCCTCGGAAGAATCTTTAAAAAATGTTCATATTAAGCGCCCTTATGATCTTCGCCAGCAGAAAGCGTTAACACGCATGTGGATTAAGATGAAGAGTGGCCAATAGAGGTAAATGAGATGTTTGCGACACTCTTATCAGTTTTGCCTATCTTTGGGCTTGTGATTACAGGATTTATTGCAAAGCGGCTTCTGCCGAGTCATGAGCTCTGGAAAGGGATTGAAGCCTTGGTCTACTACCTCTTCTTCCCTATTTTACTGATCTTAGAGATCTCAAAAGCAAACTTCTCAGAACCGGGATTGATAGAAGCGTTGTTAGCAACTTTTATTGCAACGCTTCTTATCGCTCTCTTACTCTTTCCAATCAAGCACTTTTTTAAGATCGAAAATCGACTCTTTACCTCTATTTTTCAAGGTGGGACACGTTATAACTCCTATGTCTTCTTAGCGCTATCACAATCGCTTTTTGGTACATCCGGCATTATCATTGCCGGCGTTTTTATGGCCTATATGATTATTATAATCAATATCCTCTGTATCTCTGTTCTCAACCTCTATGGCAGCAATCAGAGTGGAAAGAAGAGTCTTGGCGGAATATTACTCGCCCTTCTTAAAAATCCACTAATTATCGGGGTTTTGATCGGAATTGCCGCCAATCTTCTGCAGATCGAATTAAGTGGCCCCTTAAAACAGTGGATGCTCTATCTTGGCAATAGCGCAACCCCCTTGAGCCTCATGTCTGTCGGCGCAGGGCTGATTATTATGATGGATGCCGGCAAGATGAAAGCGATCACTTTTGCGATCGTCCTCAAGCTTCTTTTAATGCCGGCTATCACAATTATTCTATTAAAAATCCTCGGAGTTGAAGGAATTACTGCAGGTGTCGCTCTTCTCTTTGCAACGATGCCCTCTGCCGGCAATGCCTATATTCTCTCAAGACAGATGGGTGGCGATTCCGATGCCATCGCCTCGATGATCACCTGGAGCACCCTACTCTCCATCATCACAATCCCGCTGATTATGAGTCTTGTTATCTAAGTGAGAAAAAGAGAGATCAGCATGACTGCTACAGTGTAGCGCTCTGCTCTTTCAAGAGGCTAATGCAAGTTTAAATTCTGTCGGCGTCATATTAGTGACCTCCTTAAATTTACGGCTAAAGGCGCTATGATCGATATAACCACACTGCATCGATACCTCTGTAATCGAAAGATCTTGGGAGAGAAGATCGATCGCATGTTCAAAGCGTTTCTTCTGAATAAGCTGTAACGGCGTCATCAGAAAGATCTCCCGAAATTGTCGATTTAGTTGAGAAACAGAGAGATGTGCCATCTCTGCTAACTCTTGAGTGGAGATCTGCGTAAAGAAATTTTCACTGACATAATCGAGAACACGATTGAGTCTCACATTAAGATCTGTTCGCACAAACTTATCATCCTGTAGATCAACCGATATCCCCACAACGCCGACTACTTTCAGATTGATATCAGTAATGGGAATTTTTGTCGTCATACACCACCCCATTGAGCCATTATTGTAAGTATGAAGTTCTAAGCGATTTAAGATAGAGGAGCCGGTCTCAATTACCTTAAAGTCTTGTTCTTCATAGAGAGATCCAAACTGACTCTGAAAGACATCTGTTGAGGTTCGTCCGATAATCTCCTCAAATGATCTCAATCCTGCTCGCTCTAAAAAACAGTGATTAACCAACTGATAACGCGCCTCACGATCCTTTACAAAAAAGGTGATATTAGACATCGAATTGATCAAGGGCATGATCAACTTAATATGCTTTGTAAACTCCTCTAAATGACTCACTAAAAAAGCTTGCTGACCTTGGTACTTTTCCAAAAAATTTTGTATCAACATGAAGTTCCTCCTTCTGATAGCAAGTGATGCTCCGCTATTTTTCTTCTTTTTAGCTGTTTTTATCTATTTTTTTATCTATTTTTTTATCTATTTTCAGCTTTTTTCGGTTTTTATCATTGTGCTATTTAGCGCATCACTTTGATCAAAACATATCAAGAAACCTCAAGACAAATCAAGCAGACTAAATATTAAGCAGCCAAAGCGAAGGAGAAACGAGAATGAGTTTATCACTCGAAAGAATAAAAGTATTAGATTCACATACAGGCGGTGAGCCGACCCGATTAGTTTTAGAAGGCTTTCCCGATCTTGGGAATGGTTCAATGGCTGAGCGTCTTGAAATTCTTAAAAACCGTTTTGATCACTTCCGTAAGGCGGTCATCTTAGAGCCTCGTGGCAATGATGTGCTTGTGGGTGCCCTCCTCTGTTCACCAACAAATCCAGAAGCAACCGCCGGAGTGATCTTTTTTAACAACAAAGGCTATCTTGGAATGTGTGGCCATGGCACGATCGGCTTGATGGCCTCCCTCCTCCATCTTCAAAAAGTAGAAGCGGGCGAACATCTTATCGAAACACCTGTAGGAGATATTCGCACCACACTTCATGAAGATGGTTCTGTGAGCTTAAAAAATGTACCGGCCTATCGTTATCGAAAAGCGGTGAGTGTTGATGTGCCTCAATTAGGGCGCGTTACCGGAGATATCGCTTGGGGAGGCAACTGGTTCTTTTTAGTCAATCAGCACTTTTTGGATATTGATTTAAAAAATGCCGCGCAACTAAGTGACATTACCTTAAAGATTATGGCGGCACTTAAAGCTGCCGGCATTACCGGGGCTAATAATGAAGAGATCGATCATATTGAGCTCTTCCAATCAACGCCGACCGCCAATAGCCGTAGCTTTGTGATGTGCCCTGGCGGCGCTTATGATCGCTCTCCTTGTGGAACAGGAACAAGCGCTAAAGTTGCAACCTTGGCAGAAGATGGCTTATTAGCAGAAGGGGATATCTGGATTCAAGAGAGTGTTATCGGCAGTCAATTTCAGGCAAGTTATCAGCGCGATGGGGATAAAATTATTCCCATTATTCGGGGGCGCGCCTATATCTCTGGGGAGAATACACTCCTTCTCGACTCCGCCGATCCATTTCGTTACGGCATCTCAACCGATTGAGATAATCCCTCTTAAGCAGAGATATCTCCCAATGGAGATCACTTGAGAGCAGATTCAGAGAACAGATCAATCTAAGAGAAGAAGCGGAGATCTTTATGTCCAATAGAGAGAAAACTAGTAGAGAGAAAACTAGTAGAGAGAAAAAAATAATTGTTGTGGGCGGTGGCTTAATTGGATTAACCATTGCTCTCGAGCTCCAAAAAGCGGGCATCGATACCCTTCTGCTTGAGAAAGAGCAAGTCGGCCGCGGTGCCTCTTGGGGTAATGCCGGGCATATTGCTACAGAACAGGTCTATCCCATTGCTGATCCCTCTATGCTCAAGTCGCTCCCAAAGATGTTATTAGATCCTCTTGGCCCTCTACGAATTGATTGGCGCTATCTGCCTCAATTGATGCCTTGGGGAATGAAACTTCTTAGTAATATGCGGTCAGCCCCTTTTGAAAGAATTCATCAGTCATTAAGAGTGTTGAATAGAGCCGCCCTTCCCTCTTGGGAACGCTTTAAGGAGCGTTGGGCACTTCAATCTTGGGTCAAAATTGAGGGTTCACTCCTTGTCGCAGAAAGAGAGCAATCCCTCGAGCAGTTACAAAAACATGGTGAAAAACTCAATGCACTTGGCATCAAGAATCAGCTACTAGGACGGCAAGCGCTACTCGATAAGGCTCCGGCATTAGCCGACTCTCAATTAGGTGCGCTCCTCTTTCCTGATACTGGGCATATTGTAGATCTATCTGCCCTGATTGATCATCTCCTCACTCAGTTTCAGCAACTAGGTGGAAGCGTGATCGAAAATTATGAGGTCGGTTCAATCAAAAAACTCTCTTCAAAAAAAGTGGAGGTGGTCGCTAATGGAGAGATCTTCACTGCCGAAAGCATTGTTTTAGCGACGGGTGCTTTCTCAAAGCCCTTTGCAAAAGCCTTAAGTGGATTTAATCTCCCCTTGGAAACAGAACGAGGTTACCACCTTATGCTCCCCCATGAAAAAGAGCGGCTCTCTATTCCAATCTCCAGTATCGATCGTAAATTTATTATGACCCCGATGAATAGTGGATTAAGACTTGCTGGCACAGTGGAGTATGGAGGATTGAAACTTCCTCCCGATATGCGCCGAGCACAAAATTTCCTCCCTTTAGCAACACCGATGTTAAAGGATCCTTTAAATGCAACAGACGCGACAGAGTGGATGGGATTTCGCCCAACGATGGCTGACTCTCTCCCGGTGATTGATCAAGTTGATAACTGCTACTACGCCTTTGGGCATCAGCATCTCGGTATTACACATGCCACTTTAACAGCCGAGATCATCACCGCACTCTATCTCAATCAACCCCCACCGATCGATGTAAAACCCTTTGCAATCGATCGTTTTTAATAACTTTAATAACAATTAAAGATCAGCAAACTGATTAATAGACCAATCATAGGAGATTGAATAATGAAATTACATGGTATCTACGTTCCTTTAGTCACCCCATTTAAAGAAGATGGTTCCCTCGATATTGCAACTTTAGAGCAATTGACAGAACAATTTATCGCAAAAGGTGTCGCCGGTCTTGTCGCCTGCGGTACGACAGGCGAATATTACACCTTAACAGAAGAGGAGCGAGAAGCTGTTCTCACAACCGTTGCTAAAATCGCTAAAGGGCGTGTCACCCTCATTGCCGGCATTAATGATCTCTCAACTGCAGGAACGGTAAAGCGCGCAAAAGAGGCGGCAGCCCTTGGCTATGAAGCATTCATGCTCGCACCTCCAGCCTATAGCTTACCGGACCAAGCTGGATTAATTGCCCATTATGAGACAGTTGCAGAAGCGACCGATATTCCGATCATTATGTATAACTTCCCAGCTCGTGTCGGCATTGAGATTGAGTATGAGAGTGTTCTCCATCTTGCGAAAAATCCTAAAATCATCGGCCTGAAAGAGAGTAGTGGTGACTTTAGTCGTGCGCTTCGCTTACTCCAGACTCCTTTTGAAGATTTTGAGATTGTCTGTGGTTGTGATGATCAGCCGGTCGATTTCTTCTTCTGGGGTTCTAAGAGCTGGATCGCCGGTGCGGGGAATGTCTTCCCTGAAGAGCAGGTTACACTCTTTAATGCCACACAGAAAGGGGATTGGGATCTTGCACGCAATATTATGAAAGAGATCTACCCGGCAATCCACTCAATGGAGTCAGGCAACTATAATCAGAAAGCAAAATTGGGCTGTCTAAAAGCAACTCTCTCTGTTGGAAAAGTAAGACTCCCCTTATCTGATCTCTCTGATGAGGAGCGCGATGCCTTCTTAGCATTCTTCCGCTAAAAGGAGCAGATACAAAAGGGAGAAAATGGTAAGTAATCAACCAGGATCGATGCGATTTTCCATTGATTATTGTCGAAGATCTCATGATACTAATTCTCCCTTTTTTCTGAAGCGCTTCACTTTTAACAAGATAAGAGCGAAACGTACGACAGAAGAAAATAGTGAATCACAAATCGTGAATCGTGAGTCGTAAATAGAGATTCAGATAAATTTAAGGAGAATATTGATGATTAGAAAAAAAGAAGAGATCTTTGAGCAAGCCCAAAAAGGCGCGCTTATTGCGCAAAATAGAATTGCCGGTCATCCACTTAATAACGCCGTTTTGGAGAATATCTCTCCGATAGATAAAAATATCATTGGCACCATTACTGATGGCGATGCCAACGATATCGATGCAGCCGTCAAGGTTGCGAGAGATACCTTTGAATCAGGTATCTGGAGTAAAAAATCTCCGGCAGAGCGTAAAGAGGTGATGTTACGATTTTGCGATCTACTTGAAAAGCATCAAGAGGAACTTGCTGCACTCGATGCGGTTGATGCCGGTAAGCCCATTACAGAGTGTCTCAACACCGATATGCCAGCAACGATTGAGACCTTCCGCTGGTATGCTGAAGCGATCGATAAACTCTTCGGAAAAGTCGCCCCTACAGATAGCGATACGTTAGGACTTATTGTTAGAGAGCCGATCGGCGTTGTCGGTGCGGTATTACCATGGAACTTCCCGGCGCAGATGTTTGCTTGGAAAGTGGCGCCGGCATTAACTGCTGGAAATTCTGTCATTGTAAAACCAGCAGAATTGACCTCACTCAGTGCTTTTAGAATGGTTGAACTTGCATATGAAGCAGGCGTCCCAGAGGGTGCTTTGAGTCTTGTTCTAGGATTAGGAGAAAAGGTTGGTGAGGCGCTCGGTCGCCATATGGATGTTGATGTGGTCTCCTTTACGGGATCAACCGAAGTGGGCCGTTACTTTCTAAAATACTCTGCTGAGAGCAACCTCAAAGAGATCATCTTAGAATGTGGTGGAAAAAGCCCTCAAATTCTCTTTGAAGATGCCGATATTGATGCCGCGATTCCCCATATTCTCGCCTCAGCCTTTTGGAATATGAGTGAGAACTGTAGCTGTGGCTCTCGCCTGCTTCTTCATGAATCGATTAAAGAGGAGGTCTTAGAAAAGTTAGTTGCGGCGCTCTCTGAATGGAAGGTCGGAAATCCTTTAGATCCTTCTGTCTCTATCGGGCCGATGATCGAAGAAGCACACTTTAACAAGGTCAAATCCTTTATCGATATCACTCTAAAAGAGGGAGGTAATCTCGTTTCCGGCGGTAAAATCCATTCCGACTTAGGCAGTGGCTGGTATATCGAACCGACAATCTTCGATAATGTTCGCTCCGATATGACCCTCTTTCAAAATGAGGTCTTTGGCCCTGTTCTCGCCGTTGTGAGTTTCCAATCAGATGAAGAGGCGATCGCGCTCGCAAATGACTCACACTATGGTTTAGCGGCCTCCTTCTATACCCAAAATATCAAGCGAGCATTTCATGTTGCTGCCGCTATTAAAGCAGGAACAATCTCAGTCAACGGCTTTAGTGAAGGGGATATTACTACACCTTTTGGAGGTTTTAAACAATCAGGTTTTGGCGGTAAAGATAATGGCCTAGAAGCCTTTGAACAATATACCGCACAGAAAGTGATCTGGTATATGCATTAATCAATATCCATTAATCAGTATCACTGTAGTAACTAACATAACTAACGTAACTGACACAACAGAAGAGCGGGAAAGGGAGAAGATCTCCCTTGACCCTCTTCCCTATTAATACTTTAGCAATTAACGACAAATCAACTAAAAATCATCAATCCCAATCATCAATTCAAGTCAGCAATTCAAATCATCGATACGTTACTGTATCGAATATCTAAAAATTACTACCAAACAAAAAAACATTTCGACCCTATCGATCACTATAAAAATAGAAAAAATAGAGATTCAAATCATTAAATAAAATCAATCATCAATAAAAATAGGGCGATATCATCGGAGGATAAAACTATGCAAAGCATCGTTGATACATTGGTAGGCTATATCTGGGGAAATGCACTCGTTGCACTCTCTCTCGGAGCTGGTCTCTATTTCACAATTATCACTCGAGGAGTTCAATTTCGTTATCTGATCGAGATGATCAAGCTACTAAAAGAGGGGAAAAGTTCCCAAGAGGGGATCTCTTCATTCCAGGCCTTCTGTCTAGCGCTCTCAAGTCGAGTGGGTGTCGGTAATATTGCCGGCGTTGCCACAGCAATCGCTGCCGGTGGTCCAGGCGCAATCTTCTGGATGGCAGTGATGGGGCTATTAGGTGGCGCAAGCGCTTTTGCCGAATCAACCCTTTCACAGATCTATAAACAGAAAGTAGATGGGCAATATCGTGGGGGCGCTCCCTACTACATTGAGCGAGGTCTTGGCTGGAAACCTTTTGCTATTTTAATGGCGGTCGTGATCTGTATCTCATATGGTTTCTTAGTGCCGGGAATCCAATCAAATACTATTGCCGATTCTTTTAATACCGCATTTAATATCCCTCCCGTTTTAACAGGCATTGTTATAACTATTGCAATGGCTTATCTCATCTTTGGGGGTGTTAAACGTATTGCTAATTATGCCGATAAGATTATTCCCATCATGGCGCTTCTCTATATCATCTTAATGTTTGTAATCTTAGGGGCGAATATTACACAAGTTCCGGCGATGTTTAAACTGATTATCTCGAGTGCATTCGGCATGGATGCCATCTTTGGGGGTATTGTTGGTTTAGCAGTTGCCTGGGGTGTACGGCGTGCGGTCTTCTCAAGTATGGCTGGTGCCGGAGAAGCAACTTTTAGCTCCGCCGCAGCTGAAGTGAGTCATCCTGTTAAACAGGGATTAATTCAAGGGTTTTCAATCTATATCGATACCGTGATTGTCTGTGTAGCAACGGGATTGATGATCTTAATTACCGGGATGTATAACGTTACTCCTCCCGGAGGTGAAACGATTGTTGAGAATATCCCCGGTATTAGTGCCGGAAGCGCATGGTCTCAAATGGCAGTATCGAGTGTTTTTCCTAACGCCGGTGCGGGATTTGTTGCAATTGCAATCTTTCTCTTCGCCTTTACAACGTTAATGGCCTACTACTATATTGCTGAAACGGCGATGATCTTCTTAGATCGTAAAATTAAGTATCCGCTTTTAACGCTCTTATTAAAATTTATCTTCCTTCTCACAATGTTCTTCGGCAGCATTGAGTCGGTCGATTTAATGTGGGGATTTGGAGATATTGGTTTTGGTAGCATGAGTTACCTCAACCTTGTGGGAATTATCCTTCTCTCAAAACCACTCTATCGCACCTTTAAAGATTATGAGCGCCAAAAGCGTGAAGGAAAAGATCCCATCTTTAATCCTGATATTGCCGGCGTTAAGAATGCAGATCTATGGCGTGAAATCAGTAAAAAGTATGAGGAAGGCAATCCCTACAATGGTGGCTCAAAACCTCATACGATTGCTGATCGATTAGAAGATCGCTACAAACATGAGACCCCCATCAGAAGAAAACCTCTTCCATCGGATCTTTAAAGAGCATTTAACTAATAGATGAAATCTATTTAAAAATCAGTAGAAAACAGAAAAGTAGAGCGTTACGGAATCATAACCGCAACGCTCTTTTTAATTTCTCAAATATAGCTCCCCTCCTCTCAACAATGAAAATACCAATCTGCCGGAATGCTCCCGGCAATGAAGGATCTTTCATTTGTATCAACAGAAGCTGACTCATAGCGGGAGAGAATGTTTGCAACTTCGGAAAGAACATGCGCCCGCAGATGAGCGATCGTTTAATCCCTCAACTTTAATCACTCAACCCTTATTCCGATCATCTCGACATTGAAAATGTTAATCTGCCGGCATTGATCTCTCGACGATATAAGAATCATCTCAATTATATAAACAGAAGCTGACTCATGGCGGGAGGGAATGTTTGCAACTCCAGAAAGATCATGCGCCCGCAGATGAGCGATCGTTTAATCCCTCAACTTTAATCTCTCAACCCTTATTCCGATCATCTCGACATTGAAAATGTTAATCTGCCGGCATGCTCCCGGCGATGAAGGATCTTTCATTTGTATCAACAGAAGCTGACTCATAGCGGGAGAGAATGTTTGCAACTCCAGAAAGATCATGCGCCCGCAGATGAGCGATCGTTTAATCCCTCAACTTTAATCACTCAACCCTTGTTCCGATCATCTCGGCATTGAAAATGTTAATCTGCCGGCATGCGATTGTTAAAAGAGCATGATCGTTCTCTCCGGCAACTCTCAAATCTTCTTACTTCAAATAGCAAAAGGCACCATCAATGATGATGCCTTTCCATACTCTTAACGCTCTACTCTATAGAGCAAGATCGATTTGAACCTTGCTCTATTCGCCACCTAATAACAACATTAAAAATGCGCCAAAAATGACAAGATGAGCAACACCATCCACCTTATTGGTTCGGCCGCTATCAAATGTTGCCTGGCAGAGAACAAATAATCCCGCTAATAGAACAACATCAGTAATCGGCAGACCTAAAACAATCTGATGCCCTGTTAAGAGAGAGATAATAACCACCGCAGGAACGGTTAGAGAGATTGTTGCTAAAACAGAACCGAAATACATATTAACTGCACGTTGTAACTTATTATTCAAGACTGCCCGCATCGCCCCTAATCCTTCCGGCGCAAAGATCAGGATCGCTACAATCAAACCGGTTAAAGCTTTCGGTGCATTGAGATTATCAAGCAAAGATTCTAAAGGAGCTGAATCCACCTTAGTAATCGCAACAACAGAGACTAGATGAATCACCAACCAGATACCATGCCAAAGATTGGAATGTGGAGAGGGAATCCCTTCATGATTCTCATCCTGATCTTCATGATCATAGATAAAGAGGCTCTGATGAGTTCTTGTCTGAATCACAAGGAAAACAGCGTAAAGAACAGCTGAAAGAAATGCCACAACAATTAATTGTCCTTTACTAAAGGTTCCACCCGGCATAAAGCTTGGTAGAATCAAAACCACTAGAACAAGTGGGATAATCGCTGTTGTATATTGCGTCACCCCACCTAAATTGACATGTTGTGTCTTAAATTTGCGTCCGCCTAAAAGAAGTGAGATCCCTACAAAGCCACTAATCACTAACATGATCAATGAATAGAGCGTATCTCGCATCAATGTGGCATAAGGATCGATCCCATTCTCCCCAACACCGGGACTTGATGACATCACCGCCGTAATTAAGCTTACCTCTAAGATCACAACTGAAAGACTCAAGATCAAAGAACCATAAGGTTCTCCTAAGCGATGGGCAAAGATATCTGCATGACGCACCACACTAAAAGCACTATAGAGAATAGCCACTAATGAGATAAGATTAATTAAGATCAAAAAGGGGGTGGATTTCGTACTTCCAAAAAAGAGATCAAACGCAATGACGATAATTGCCAATAGGAGTGCATACTCCTTATGCCGCGTTCCTCTCTTTTCACTCACTACTTCACTCATCTGCAACTCCTCTTATAAACTATTATCTGATATAACCCATTATCTTATTATCTCATTTTATAAATTAGGGCGTTAAAAAAATGAACAATAAAAGAGGAACAACCAAAAGGAAGCATAAAAAAGGACAATAAAAAAAGGATGTTGCCATCCTTTCTTCAACTTCGATCACTCTTGATAAAGACGTTCTCTAAAATTTCCGCTCTACAGCATAATTTGCCAATGTTTTCAGCGCTTCTTTATAGGGCGATTCCGGTAGACGGCTCAATGCTTCAATGGCAAGTTTTGCTTGCGCAACTGCCACTTGATGTGTGTAATCGAGCGACTTTGTTTTCTCAATGACAGCTAAAATAGCATCTAATTTTGAGATATCGGCATTGACAAGTGCATCTTGAATTAAGGCTGCTTCTTCTTCCGTCCCTGCACGCATCGCATAGATCAAGGGGAGCGTCGGTTTCCCTTCTGCAAGATCATCTCCGGTATTTTTACCCATCTCTGCTGCCGTTGCGGTGTAATCTAAAATATCATCGATCAATTGAAAAGCGGTTCCAAGATACATCCCGTAAGTTGCTAACTCTTTTTCGAAATCATCACCACCTGCTTCGCGCGTTAGGATTCCGGCAACTGCCCCGGCAGCTTCAAAAAGACGCGCCGTCTTAGAGTAGATGACATTCATATAATTCTCTTCTGTGGTGTCGGGATCACCAATATTCATCAACTGCATCACCTCCCCTTCTGCAATCACATTGGTCGCATCAGAGAGAATCCGCATAATGGGCATCGAGTCGAGACTGACCATCATCTGGAAAGAACGGGTATAGATAAAGTCACCTACCAGAACCGCTGCCTCATTTCCCCATAATTCATTCGCCGTCTCTCGACCACGGCGCATATCGGAGTGATCAACGACATCATCATGAAGAAGCGTTGCCGTATGAATAAATTCTATCAGCGCTGCTGCAGTAATATGCCCTTCTCCTTCATATCCCGCGGCACGTGCAGCAAGAAGCGTAATCAAGGGCCGTAAACGTTTGCCGCCAGATGAGACAATATATTGTCCGACTTGATTGATCAGGACGACATCTGAATGGAGTGCCGTTAATATCTTCTCGTTAACAGCATTGAAATCTTTCTTTGCAAGCGCTTGAACAGCTTCTATTGACATTGCTTTGCTACCTTAATGATTAAATAAAATAAATAGTATCTAATTTTACAGGAGAATTTGCTCCTGTTGGATCTTATTTGGATCTGCATCAAATTTGATTCAATCCTAATCAAATCTAATTTAGATTCTTGTCAGCCCCTCTTCGAGCGATCTTTATAAAAAGGTGATAGAGAGAAGAGAGATTCCTTCAAAGATCATGCTTAATCCCTCATTATAAGGGTTATTAGCGATAAAGGTAATCTCTCCTGATCAAAGTTGCTAAGAAGTTATGACATAATCACCTTAAGTTCTCAATTTTCCTAATATTACTGAGCCGTATAGAGAGATGCATCAGGACGATACTGAAAGCGGATCTTTGGTAGATAATCGCGATTAATACTCATCAGCTGATGACACATACGTCCATGAAAGCGGTAATCACTCTCATAACATTGATCAACGCGCCAAAGCGCCGGCATCGATTGTTGTAATGCTTGAAGTTCTAAACGATACCCTTCTCGCTCTTGTAAAAGATGCTGATATTTCTCATCCGCAGCTAATGCTGTTTCGATATGATTCTGCAACAGCGCTTCCCCATTATCGACAGCCTTCGATGACTCTTTTAACTGCTCTTTTAAATATTTTCGGCTCTCCTCTTCCTGCTTTCGATAATGGAGCGCTAACGCCTCATCGACTGCTTTAAGATCTTTATCGAGCTCTAAGTTCTTCTGCAATTGCGCCTCATACTCATTCATTAAGTTTTTAATGCGCTTATCAAGCGTCTTATCATTAAGGGCAAAAAGCGTGCCATCTTGATGAGTATAGATGCCGGGAAGATGCTCAACACTATTGGCAAAGAGCGCTCGGTGTGAGAGCGTTTGCGCTGTCTCCTCTCCGGTGAAACGAGGTAAGGTCTCCATCTCAATCAACCATGTTTGATCATCCCCCTCTTGGGCAACAACAACGGCATCAAACTGATTATTCTCTTCCCCATTTAAAGGCGTGTAGATTTTAATATTGCCAAAGGTGGTCAAAAACTGATAGCGACCATCACGATATTTAAAGGTGCCATTAATATCATAGAGCGCTCGATGCTCATCTATCGGAGAGACGGTTTTAATATGACTACTTGTAATCTCAATTTCAGAAGATGGATCACGAAGCGCCTGAAGATCGGCCAAATCTGGGCCTGCAGGCTGACATGCCGCTAGTAAAAGTGAACTGCCCACCAATAAAGCAATCTTATTCCAGTGTCGATTCATCGCTAATATGACTCCTCTTTTGCTTAACATTATCAATTATAATGGCACCATATTAGCTTAAAATTGCCTTAAAGATCAGATATTCAAGATCAATTTTTATCACTCAATTTTTTATTGAGTCATCTTTTATTGATCAATATTTCAGCGATAGCCTCTCCCTCCCATAGATCTCCCAGAAAACCCATAAAAAAAGTTCTAAAGATATTGACTCTTTAGAACCTCTTTTGACCAATAGCGAGCTCATCACTAAAGATGAGCCTACCAATCATTGACCTATTATCTGATTGATAACCTATTAATGATTAACCTGCTTTCTTAAGAGCTTATTCTCCTCTTGTGTATGCACCTGCCGAATAGGTCGTAGCTCCCCTTTCATCCCTTTATAAGTGGAGATACAGATCACTAACATCATCACCGCAAGAGGAATAGACATTGCCACTAAGGCCGACTGTAAGCCCGCTAATCCTCCCGTGACAATCAATACCGTTGAAATTGCACCAATAATAACTCCCCAAATAATTTTTACTCGATTAGAGGGATTGGGATTACCATTTTCACTCACCATCCCTAAAACAAAGAGTGCGGAGTTCGCTGAAGTGATAAAGAAGATCATCACCAATACAATAGTTAAAATACTTGTAAAAACGGGATAAGGAAAATTTTCTAAAAAGACAAAGAAAGCCGACGTAACATCTTCTGCAACAACGGTAGCCAATGCTGTTTGTCCCAGGTTTTGAATAATATGAATTGCACTTCCCCCCATCACGGCAAACCAGAAGAATGAACCTAATACCGGGATAAAAACAGCCCCGATCATAAACTCTCTAATCGTTCTTCCTTTCGAGATTCTCGCAACAAAACTTCCAACTAATGGTGACCATGCAATCCACCAGCCAAAATAGAAGAGGGTCCAATTTGCAATCCAATCACCATTTCCGTAAGGTTCCGTTCGTAATGACATATTGATAAAGTTTTGTGCATAATCTCCCATTCCTTGGAAGAGCACCTTAAAGATGGTCTGTGTTGGACCTAAAAAGAGAATAAAGCCCAAAAGTGCAAATGCTAATAACATATTGAGATTAGAGAGATGTTTAATAGCACCCTGCAATCCCGATATCGTGGAGGAGACATAGATCACTGTTACAACAGCGATAATAAAAAACTGTATTTTTGTAGAAACAGGAACATCCCATAAAATATTCATCCCACTATTGATTTGCAGTGTGCCAAATCCTAAAGAGGTGGCAATACCGATAACGACAGAGAATATCACTAATATATTGATCCACTTACCGAAAGTTCCATAAATTCTATCGCCCACTAAGGGGTAAAATACAGAACTTAAAGAAGCAGGAAGTTTTTTTCTAAACTGAAAATAGGCTAGGGAGACCCCCACTAAAGCGTAACAAGCCCATGCGGATACACCCCAATGAAGATAAACAAACTGCATCGCAGTTTTAGCCGCCTCTTCTGTATAACCTTCACCAACCGGTGGGGAGATGTAGTAAGAAACAGGTTCAGCAACGCCCCAAAAGACTAAGCTAATTCCTATTGAGGCACTAAATAACATTCCAACCCAAGTGAGCGTACTATATTCCGGCCGATCCTCATCATCTCCTAAACGAATATGCCCAAAACGGGTAATCGCTAGATACATACAAAATAGAAAAAAGACCAATACCGAACCGAGGATAAACCAGCCCAGATTATTATAGATAAATACTAACGAATCCCGTGAAAAAGCCTCCACCCGTTCCGGAATAAACACCCCTAGAGCTATAACGATTAAACTTAACCCTAGAGATACATAGAATACCGCTCTCTTACTCTTCATCATTGAAGCAATCCTCCATTATATTTTTTATTATTTGGGCACTTAATATGACACCCAAGGTTTACATTTTTAGCCCTTCAGAGTTGCTTAGTCAATAAAATATTCACTTTTTAAAAATTTAATACCTTTGATCGCAATCAAAAAAATGAGGCAAATCAGTCACTATTAGATGATTAAGATCAACTATCATCTTTTTTATTCTCTTGAAAAAATATTTAAGTTTATTTTTAAAAGCTTATTGACCCCTTATAATTCTTATTATAGGATCATGATAAGTAAACTTTAGGTTTACATGACTACAAAGGAGAATATAAAAATGACAGCTATCAAAAAGACAATATCTATTGAGGATCACATCGATCTTGATAACGCATGGACCATTCCAGCAGAATATTACACTTCGGAGGAGCTCTTTGAAGTAGAGAAAGAGAAAGTCTTTGCCAACACGTGGATTTGTGTCGCCCACATCAGTGAGTTGGCCGAAAAAAATGATTATGTTATTCGCGAAATTATTGGAGAAAGTCTGATTATCGTCAGAGGCAGAGATAATGTATTACGCGGATTTTACAATGTTTGTCCTCATAGAGGTCATCAATTAATGAGTGGTGAGGGTGGAAAAGCTAAAAATGTTATTACCTGCCCCTATCATGCTTGGGCTTTTAAGCTCGATGGTGAATTAGCACATGCGACAAACTGTGAAAATGTCGCTAACTTTGATGCTTCAGCAATGAGCTTAAGTTCTTTTCATGTCACTGAATATGCCGGCTTTATCTATATCAATTTAACAAGGGATGAGCCACAACCTATTGAAGAGCAGCTTCCCGGATTGAAAGAGCAGATGGAACAAGCTTGCCCTGTTATCAAAGAGCTAAAACTTGCAGCGCGCTTTGTCAATCCTACAGCGGCAAACTGGAAAACGATCGTGGATAATTACATTGAGTGTTATCACTGCCCGACCAATCATGTTAGCTTCGCAAGCTCTGTAGATGTCGGCGTTTATGAACATAACTTATATGATAATTGGACCGTTCAGATTGGGCAGGCAAAGCCTTCAGAGTCCTCTTACCAATTTGATGAGTCGGTAAAAGATCCAAAGTTTTATGGTTTCTGGGTATGGCCCTGCACAATGTTTAATATGCCTCCTGGTGGGGATTTTATGACGGTTATCTATGAATTCCCGGTAAGCGCTGGCGAAACATTGCAATATTACGATATCTACTTCCTAAATGAAGAATTGACCGAATATCAGAAAAACCTGATTGAATGGTATCGCACCGTCTTCCGTCCTGAAGATTTACGTCTAGTTGAAGGTGTTCAGAAAGGTTTGCAATCGAGAGGCTATCGCGGACAAGGAAGAATTATGACTGACCGTCAACGGAGTGGGATTAGTGAGCACGGTGTCGCCCACTTCCATCAACATGTTGCACGAGCTCATCAAGAGTAGATCCATAAGTCGTCAATAAGATTATTTAAAAGATGATAATAAGAGAAGCAGATAGTGCCGGAAGGTGATATCTGCTCTCTTTCAGTCATCCCTGTAAAACTATTTTCAAAGCTGCAGAAACTGAGCAGAAACAGACTATTGCAGTTGCTAGCAGTGAACATTTAAGGGAGCTTATATGGTATCCGATCCAATTTCTGTAAAAGTAGGGAAGATAGAGCAACTCACTCCCGCTATTAAAAAATTCACATTACTACCCACAGAGGGAACTCTCCCAAGCTTTACTCCCGGAAGCCATATCCGGTTACATCTCACTCCAGAGATCAAACGGGCTTATTCACTAATCAGTCACCCCAATAATGGTCATTATTATGAGATTGCAGTCCTACATACAGAAGATTCGCAAGGCGGTTCACGCCATATGCATCAATCTCTTCAAGAAGGGGATATTATTGAGATCTCTCCAGCGGAAAACTTCTTCCCACTAATCGAATGTGAAAAGAGCAAACATCTCTTTATCGCTGGTGGAATCGGCATAACCCCATTTCTCTCCTATCTTCATAAAATCGAAGAGATGAAAGAGGCTAAACTCCCTTTTGAACTCCATTACAGCTTCAGAGAAGCGGGAAATGCGGCATTTGTCGATTTTTTACAAACAGAATTTCAAGATGCCTTAACGCTCTATGACAACGCCCTCAAACAGCAACTCAATGTAAAAGAGCTTATCGAACGCCAACCCCCCAACACACACCTCTATGTCTGTGGCCCTCAATCACTTATTGATGCCGTAATTGCTGCCGGTACAGAGCATCTCGGTGCTGATAAAGTTCATTTTGAAAACTTCACAGAGACAGGAAGTGAAGGCGATGCTTTTGAAGTTGTTTTCCAGAAATCGGGCTTCTCATTGATGGTTGATGAAAGCAGCTCGATATTACAAGCGATTGAGGCTGATAAAAGAATCTCTGTAGAATGCCTATGTCGTAATGGCGTTTGTGGAACTTGCGAAACAGCAATATTAGAAGGAGAAGCTGATCATCGGGACCTCTATCTTGATGAAGAGGAGCAAGCTGAACAGAAAACAATGATGATCTGTGTCTCTCGCGCTAAAGGTAAACGTATTGTGTTAGATCTCTGATATCTAAAATCTAATTTTGACAATTATTGCCTAGCTACTTGATCATTTGAATTATATTTAGGAAGTTTATATTTTTATATTTCTCTCTATTCTCAGGAGTCTATAACGCTGAGATAGAGCCGATATAGAGCTGACGTAGAGTTGGCCTCGCATCGATATAAACTTCCCTTTGACGGTTTCCATAAAGCTTCCATAAAGCATTAGAGAACTTAACAGAATTCATCTGAATCTGTCTGTAACATTAAAAAGAGACGATCGGCATAATCTCGACCTGCTTGTAATGCCAATCGTTTTCCCTGAAACTCAATAACGCCACTTCCCTTTTCACAAATCTCTTTTAAAGCCGTCTCCTTCTCCATCGCTAATTGATAGAGGTAAGATTGTATCTTAAGAAAGCTGATCTTCTTATCATTACAGTTACTCACTAACACCTCTCCTTTACAATCCATAAATACCGTGAGCGCTGTCTGATTTTTCAGTAAAAAACTCAAAAAGCTCTTCTGTTGTTTAAGTGCTATCTCATCTCTTTTCCGCTCGGTATTATCAAGACTAATCCCAACTATTTTTGTAACTTTATTATTGTGCCCTTTAATTCCTGCGGCTCGAGAACGGATCCAGCGATACTCACCATTTTGATATATCTTAAAATCGATCTCATGAGCGCCCCCCTGCTGAATAATTTTTTCATACTCTAAGAGCATTTTATCCCGTGATTCCTCATTCATTAATGATAGAAAGTCATGATTACTTCTAATCGGGATTCCATAGACCTGTTCTACATTATCTGAATAGAATACTTCACCAGTAACAATATCCCACTCCCAAGTCACTATTTCTGTTGATTCATGGAGATAAAAGTCATTGATATGTCGCCCTAACGTTAAGGAGGGTTCCTCTTTTTCAGAACTTAGATACTCCCCATACTTAAGCCATATCTTGTCGACCTGCAGAAATTGCGCTAATCGATCGAGATTGTTCTCATCGATCATGCCTCCTTTTGTCCATTTATTCACTGCCGTTCTAGATATTCCAAGTGCTTCAGAGACTTTGCGTTGACTCAACTTCTTCTTTTTTAAAAGTGTAATTAGCCTATCGCCAAATGTTTCTGCTGCTTTGCTCATATTGAGATAATGTCCTCTAAAATAGATGTCTTATATACATAAAAAGGGAGGTTAAAAAGACAATTTTAATAATACTACCATCTCTTTCAAAGAAATACCCCGTTTGATGCAGATAATTATCATTATCAAATTTACACTCATATTGATGCCCATATTGTCACTTATATGAATACTTATATGGATACTTATATTGTTATTGATATATGCAACTATTAGTGGTCTAAACGCTATTAAAAAACCCTAAAGAGCGATCTCCTTAGGGTTCTAAAATAATGGGGATTAATAGGTAAGAAGATATGATTAATCTCTTATCTATTGAATCTTATTGAATCTTATTGAGTCTTATTGAGTCTTATTGAATATCTTAATGTTATTAACACCTTAGCGTGCTTCTATCAACTTCACAATAGCATCTCCCATTGCCTCAGTCGTCTCCGCTCCTCCCATATCTTTCGTGTACGGTCCTTCAGCTAAAACTTTTTCAATGGCGTGCAAGATATGATCATGTGCTTCTCGATAAGACTCACATCCCTCTAACTCTCCAAAAAAGTTGAGCATCATCGCCCCAGACCAGATCATCGCAATAGGATTGGCAATATTTTTTCCATAAATATCGGGGGCTGAACCATGTACAGGCTCAAAAAGAGATGGGTAGGTTCTTTCAGGATTGATATTGGCAGATGGCGCTAACCCCATCGTTCCTGTACAAGCAGGACCTAAGTCTGACAAAATATCTCCAAATAGATTGGACGCAACCACCACATCAAACTGCTCAGGACGCATTACAAATCGGGCACAGAGAATATCGATATGTTGCTTATCCCATTGAATATCAGGATACTCTTTTGCAATATCCTCAACCCGCTCATCCCAATAAGGCATGCTAATTGCTAATCCATTCGATTTTGTTGCACTTGTTAAAATTTTACGCTCTCTTTTTTGGGCAAACTCAAAAGCGTAACGCAAAATGCGATCGACCCCTCGCTTACTAAATACTGACTCTTGCAATACAAACTCATGTTCCGTCCCTTCATATACCTTTCCACCAATAGCAGAATACTCACCTTCCGTATTCTCTCTAATAACATAAAAATCGATATCTCCCGGCTTCTTTCCTGCTAAAGGAGAGGTGACTCCCGGAAATAATCTAACAGGACGCAAATTAACATATTGGTCAAAACGTCTTCGAAATTGTAATAGTGATCCCCATAAAGAGATATGGTCAGGTACTAATTCAGGCCATCCTACAGCACCATAATAGATTGCATCAAATGAACTTAAAGTCTCAAACCAATCTGCCGGCATCATAGTGCCATTTTCAGCATAATAGTCACAATTGGCCCAATCAAAAACCTCAAATGTAATATTAAGGTGATATTTCTGGATAACACTTTTTAATACTTTAAGCCCTTCCGGCATCACCTCTTTACCAATGCCATCACCAGCTAAAACCGCTACTTTAAATCTCTTTACCATCTCTCTCCCACCTTATAATTTTTAAACTATCTATCAATAATGACAGGCTCTTAAGAAAAGGAGAGCTGACGATTCTTCATCTTCCCAATCAATTTCGCCATCAACTTCTCCATCAAGCTTCTCTTAAAAGCCTTTTAGGCATCATGACAGAAAGCACAAATTATTATTAGCCCTCTAATGGAAATTACTTATTTCCATTTAGGAATCTATTGTCAATCTATCCATAAAAGTCTGTTAAACTCAATCAAACAATGGAGGATCATAAATATCACGATAGAGCCTCTTCTAACTCTATTGTTTAGAGCCACTTTTCAAATCTATTTCAGATCTATTTCGGATCTATTTCAGAAATAGGATAATCCCTAAGGAGATCTTATATGAATACTATTCACTCGCTTCCTCAAACGGATGATCTCTATCTATTTCTAGTAGTAGTAAAAAATAGAAGCTTTCTCAACGCCGCTGATGAACTTGGTTGCTCAAGATCCCATATTTCAAAGAGAATTAAGGCACTAGAGAATCTTTTAGGCTATAAGCTACTCTATCGAACAAATCGCAATTGTGAGCTTACTGCACAAGGAGAGAAGGTCCATCTCTGGGCTCAAGAGATTCTCCTAAAGGTGCAAAAAATGAATGAGGATCTCTCCGAAAATAGCCACAATCCACAAGGGCATCTTACAATCACAAGCAGTTTAGGATTTGGCAGGCGCTATGTCGCCCCTCTTTTATCTCGATTTGTGACTCAATATCCCAAAGTGACAATTCGCTTTGATACTATCGATAAAATGCAGGATCTTGTCGCACAACATGTTGATTTAGATATCCATATCGGTAATGAGATTGCCCCGAATCTTATTGCTAAAAAATTAGCAAATAATCGTAGAATTTTATGTGCTTCCCCCCATTACCTTCAAAAATTTGGTGAGCCAAAGAGATTAGAAGAGTTGTTAGATCATCGCTGTTTAATTATTCAAGAGAGGGATACTCCCTATGCGCTCTGGAAATTAAACTCTTTAAAAGGGGAACAACAAATTAAAATTTCAGGACAGCTCTCTTCCAATAATGGGGAATTGATTCATCAATGGGCGCTAGAAGGCCAAGGGATAATGCTTCGATCTTTATGGGATATTCAAGAAGAGATCGCCCAAGGAGAATTGATACATATTCTTGATAATTACTGGCAAGATGCAGATATCTGGGCAATTTACCCGACGCGCCTTAATAACTCGGCTAAGTTGAAAAGTTGTGTGCAGTTTTTAGAAAAAGAGATTCCCAAAGCACTCGGACAAGTGTAAACTTAAGGTTAACATTCTAGCTAGCTAAAGAGAGAGTGCTAAGAGAGCCATCAAAAATATATACGGAAATGTATATAAACATGCATAGATTGTCCGATAGACTAATGGGTAAGTTAACGGATAGGTTCTCTATCAACAATCGCAAACCATACTAAAAAAATCGAATAAACGACAAAAGCAACAAAAGATGTCGATTAAATAAGCAATAGCGATTAAAAGAAAATATACTAATAATAGATACACGATAACTAATCACACAGATAGGAGACGTTATGAGCGAACAATTAATAGTCACAAACCCCGCTACGGGAGAAACTTTAGCAAAAGTAACCATCGATAGCCCTGAAAGTATCGAGACTAAACTCAAAGTGGGATATGAAGCGTTTAAAACATTTACTAAAAGTAGTGCTTATGAGCGAGCGCAACTACTCAATCGCTGGGCTGAGCTGATTATTGAAGATCAAGAAAATTTGGCCAAAATTATGACCGAAGAGAATGGTAAACCGCTCACTGAATCTCGTGGTGAAGTGGTTTATGCGGCAAGTTATCTCACTTGGTTTGCAGAAGAGGCAAAACGGCTCTATGGTCGTACAATTCCTGCTAATAGCACCAATAAACGACTTTTAGTCACGCGTCAGGGTGTTGGCTTAGTGGCGGCTATTACGCCATGGAACTTTCCAGCGGCAATGATGACACGAAAAGCGGGTCCTGCATTAGCGGCAGGCTGCACCTTCATTGTAAAACCGGCAGAAGATACCCCACTTACCATGATCCGTCTAGTCGAGCTTGCTCATAAAGCAGGGATTCCTGAAGATGTGGTTCAGATCGTCAATGGTAGAGGTGCCGATATTGGCCCACTCTTTACAAGTAGCCCTTATGTTAGAAAGATCACCTTTACTGGCTCAACACCTGTTGGAAAACAGTTAATTAAAGAGAGTGCAGATACCGTTAAACATGTCTCTATGGAATTAGGGGGACATGCCCCTTTTATTATCTGTGAAGATGCCGATATTGATTATGTGGTAACGCAAGCGATTGCTTCAAAATTCCGTAATGCAGGCCAGACCTGTGTCTGTGCTAATCGCTTTCTCGTCCATGAAGCTGTGATTGATGAGTTTAGTGAAAAATTTGCACAAGCCGCAAAAGCACTCAAAGTAGGAAATGGCTTAGAAGAGGGAGTTGAAGTTGGCCCTGTTATCAACAAAAAAGGGTTTGATAAGATTGTGGCACAAATTGAGGATGCGAAAGCAAAAGGAGCAACGGTACTTGCTGGTGGAACAACTCACTTTGATGATGAAAAAGGATTCTATTTTGTCAATCCAACAGTATTGGCCAATGTCACGCTAGATATGAAGATTATGCAGGAGGAGACTTTCGGGCCCGTAGCACCCATTACCTCCTTTAAAAGTGATGAAGAAGCCGTTGAGATCGCAAATAGCACTCCATTTGGTTTAGCCGCTTACTTCTTTACAGATAACTATAAACGCGGTATCTACTTCCAAGAGAACCTCGACTTTGGCATTCTAGGTTGGAATGATGGTCTCCCAAGCACCGCACAAGCGCCCTTTGGTGGTATGAAAGAGAGTGGTATTGGAAGTGAAGGTGGATCAGAAGGGATTGAGCCTTATCTTCAAACCAAATATCTGTCTATTGCCGGACTTTAATTCCATCATTGACGATATAACTAATAGACTTTATAAGAAAAAGGGCGAATCAGCATTGATTCGCCCTCTTCATTTTCTCTCTCAGATCTTCTCTACCAGATCTTCTCTATCAGCTCTTTATAGCTATGATACGAGATCTCAATAACAGATACTTTACATAAATACTCATATCAATTCTCAAAAGTATTACAAGCTTTGATATCACCACTATTAAAACCTCGCATAAACCACTCCTGACGCTCTTTAGAGGTCCCATGCGTAAAGCTGTCGGGAACAACGACGCCATTTGCCTGCTTCTGTAATCGATCATCGCCAATCGCCGCTGCCGTTTTCATCGCTTTTTCAACATCGCCAACCTCTAGGAGATTTTGCTCTTGTACCGATCGTCCCCAGATGCCGGCAAAGCAATCTGCTTGTAACTCCATCTTCACCGATAAGCGATTCGCCTCAACCTTACTTACCCGCGCTTGTTCTTGGCGAACGGCGGTTGAAATTCCCAAAAGATTTTGTACATGATGCCCCACTTCATGGGCAACCACATATCCTTGAGCAAAATCACCACCGCCCCCTAAACTGCGCTTCATATCATTATAGAAGCTCAGATCGAGATAGACTTTCTCATCGGCAGGACAGTAAAAAGGCCCCATCGCCGCTTGTCCATAACCACAAGCTGTACTTGTGCTGCCACTATAGATCACTAAGGTCGGCTCACGATAACGCATTCCCTGCTCCTTAAAACGAGCTCTCCAGAGATCTTCTGTCTTAGCGAGAGCAACCGCTGTAAAGTCTGCCATTCTCTGCTCTGCAGGAGATGCTTGATAGGAAGCCTGGGATCCTTGCTGACTACTCTGCTCCATTGCCGGCATTTCGCCTTGTAGTAGTGGTGTTAAATCAAAACCAAAATAACCCGCAGCAATCACAACAGCTAAAATTGCTAAACCCGATTTCCCTTTAAGGGGCAATCCCATGCCGCCTCGCATCGGTGTTCTTCCTCGTCTTTGACCACGACGATCTTCAATATTTTGACTTTTCCGCTCATTTTCCCAACGCATGGCTGACTCTCTTACACTTATTGATCATTACATTTATAAAGAGAGGTAATTATGCCCTCTTTCATCACAATAAAAAAGCATCGCTACCATAAATGATATCCCATCTATATAGCGATGCTTCCTTCAACCTCTATCCTCAATCTCGATCCTCAATCTCAATCTTTAAAAATCGATAGAGAAACCAACACCAACGCCCGCCTTATTTTGAGTATCATAAGAACCCTGTATCTTAAATCGAGCATCAGGAGAGATATTAAAAATAACTCCCATTGAAACTGCGGCTTCTCCATCATAAGAACCGACACCCATGCCAAATGAATGTTTATTCGATTGGCTATAAGGAATTGAACTCATCGCAATTGCGCTAGAGATTCCTGCACTTGCAACTTTACGATTTTGTTGAACCGTTCGCTCAAGATTAGAAATCCGATTATTGTAATGATTCAAGGTATTATTGATATGCTTAATCTGATGACTATTTGAGACCACTTGCTGTTGGGTCTCCCAAAGTTGACCGCCATTGATAGCCTCTTGGGATCCCTTTTCAATTCGACCATTAGCAACACCCACAACCTTATGACTTCCCATATTAACTACGGTCTCTTGGTTGATTTCCCCATTTTCAGCAATAATGATCTGGTTCTTCTCACGATCTAAACTAAAGATCCCATGCTCTTGAATCTTACTATTGAGATAGCTTAATGAATCTCCCACATTATTAAAGATATGGTCATCTCCCAAACGATATTCAGGTGTTAAGATATAGCCCTCTTTATCGATTGTTGCCCCTCCACCAAACATCTCTGCTATTGACTGATTTGAAGCATAGAGCTGTCCACCATTAATAGCATCTTTAGAGTTTTCTGCCACTAGACCATGCTTAACCCCCGTTAAAGTACGTTCATCATTACTATTGGAGATATCAAAAGTATCTGCATTTTTGCCTAGATCATTATCCACAACTAACGTTTTTTGATCTTCAGAAAGTTGAACAAGACCCGATTTTCCCTCAGCAATATTAGTAATGTTATCTTCAAGATGAGTGATACGATTTTCATGGTTCTCTAACGTTGTATCATGTTTATCGAGGCGTTTATCATGATCATCTAGGCGATCTGCCACATAACCAAAACCATCATTAACATTAGTAATCGGTTTATCTGCTTTTAATGAGTTGGTAAAATCAACACCTTCCAACATCCCCTCCTTAACATAGGCGCTTCCCCCAAAAGCATCTGCAACTCCCTCTAGGCTCTGATGATTAAGATTTGTGATCTTCTCTATCTTTTGATCCATTTCAAAAAGCTGAGAGCCATTGACGGCATCAGTTGAATTTTGAGATATCTTCCCCCGAGCAATACCAGTTAAAACACGATTTTGCCCGCTATTTGAAAAATCAAAAATCATCGCCCCTTTTGCTAACAGATTATCAATCACAATCTTATTGTTATCGAGCTTCACTATCCCGGCAGTTCCTTGGGTAATGTTTTTGATATTAGTTGCATTCTCATTGATCCGTCTATCGTGATCATTTAAGGTTTTTCCAACATATTGGAAACCTGCTTCCACACCATCTTTAATCTCTTGCCCCTCAGGAAGTGCTAATGCGGCTGAGTAGTTCGGCTGCTTTAATTCCCCTGCTTCATTAAACTCTGCGCCGGCACCAAAGGCTTCTTCAATCCCGGCTAAGCGCTTGCCGGTCTGATGGGTGATTGTTGTAATCTGATCTCCGATCTGGAGAATATCCCCACTATTTTGAGTCACTTGTTTCTCTAGATTTGTAATATGATTATCATGCTGTATTACTCGATCTCCAAGGTTATTGATAGTACTTTCATGATTTGTTACTCGGTCGCCCAAGTTATTAATAGTACTTTCATGGTTTTTTATACTCTGATCGAGTTCTGTTATCTGCTGATTAGTCACATGCAATTGGCTCCCATTGATTGCATCGCTTGAAGTTTCAGAAACCTCACCAATGGCGACACCTGTTAACTTACGAGCAACAGATTTTCCTCCTTGATCTTGATCTGAGAAATCAAAAATCATCGCCCCTTTTGCTAACTGATTATCAATCACAATCTTATTGTTATCGAGCTTCACTATCCCGGCAGTTCCTTGGGTAATATTTTTGATATTAGTTACATTCTCATTGATCCGTCTATCGTGATCATTTAAGGTTTTTCCGACATATTGGAAACCTGCTTCCACACCATCTTTAATCTCTTGCCCCTCAGGAAGTGCTAATGCGACTGAGTAGTTCGGCTGCTTTAGCTCCCCTGCTTCATTAAACTCTGCGCCGGCACCAAAGGCTTCCTCAATCCCGGCTAAGCGCTTGCCGGTCTGATGGGTGATTGTTGTAATCTGATCACCGATCTGGAGAATATCCCCACTATTTTGAGTCACTTGTTTCTCTAGACTTGTAATATGATTATCATGCTGTATTACTCGATCTCCAAGATTATTGATAGTACTTTCATGATTTGTTACACGCTGATCGATCTGTGCTACTTTTTCATCAGTCTCAAAAAGCTGAGAGCCATTTACGGCATCAGTCGAATCTTTTTCAACACGCCCTTTTTCAATATTAACCAATTTTCGTTTTAACTTCTCATTACCAAAAGAGACCTCATTCCTATTCTCCACAATCGATTCATTACCTATTGCGATACTCTCTTCCTCTAAGGCTTGAGCGTTAATGCCCAAAGCCATAGAACCACTCTTTTCTGCCAGAGCTTGAAAACCAATTGCTGTCGAAAATATCTCTTTTGCCTTCGCTTCTGTCCCAATAGCAGTAGCACCATATGAGCCACTGTAACTTTGTGATCCAATACTTAAACTACTCCCACCCACTGCGTGTGAATCTGCGCCAATTGCTACCGAAACATTCCCATCTGCGATAGCCTTACTACCGAAAGCAACGGCATAATGCTCATTACTCTGAGCACCATGACCAATACTAATTGAGGACTCTCCCTGAGCAACCGTATTGCCCCCGATCGCAATCGCTTCATCTTGTAAAGTTTGGGAATATTGTCCTATTGCAATAGTTGCATTACCCAATGCTTCTGCATGATGCCCTTGTGCGACGGCCGCAAGACCATCTGCTTTCGTATCAAACCCTATTGCAACCGCACCAACCTGATCTGCCTCTGAGTGAGAACCAAAGACAATTGTTTCATTAGCCTCTACAATGACATCTTTTCCAATCACAATGGGATCTGTATCACTCTCTAATTGAGCCTCTAATAATAGAGAGTAAGACGTCTGTACGGATGAGTTTTCTCGAAATAATGAGACAAGTTTTGGCGCATTTAATAAAAAGGAAAATGAACCATATTCCTCTTCATATTCTTCATAACATCCCTCTAAATCTCGCAACTTATCTTGCATCAAGATAGATATCTCCTCCGTTACCGCACCTTCTCCATGGAGAACACTCTTTGCATAAGCCATCTCCCCATAGTTTGATAGGATGATCATGAGAGAAATGCTTAGTATAGAGCGCTCTAATCTCTTACAACTCCCCTCCCATCTTGCTCTATTACTTTTTATCAAAAATCGATTCAAAAACAGATTCTTTCTCATCTGAAATACTCCTTTAAAGTTTTAATATAAATAAAAACTATAGGTATGTTTTTTGAACTTCATGGAGAAAAGATAAAAAATTATTTTCAAATAAATAGTAAAAAACATTAAAAAATTATTAGGATGATTTTCACAGAGCAACCTTAAAACTGCACAATCCCCCTATATATCTAACGATAAGGGAAAAATAAATTGAAAATAAATTAAAAATAAAATCAAAAAAATATAACAATCAGATTTTTTCTTTAAGAAAAAAGTAATTAACCCTTATTAAAAAGTAGTCGACAATTTAATATTTCATTAAAAAAGAACTAACTTTATAAGTTTTATATAAAAAAATGATATACCTAAAAATAGGAAAAATTAGTCGATATACAAAATAACGATCGTTAAGGCTTAACAATAAAAAAGCGACATAATTAGGAGAGGGAGATCATTTGAAAGAGATTCGCAAAGTAGCAAAAAAGTGGCAAAATAGCTGAAAGTAGAACTATCTTTAAAATCAACTCACGAATTTCATGAAGGATTCTTAGAGCGCAATTGTGGAAACTTTAAAAAACCGACCTATTACAGCACTAAAAGGGGTAGGGCCGAAAATGGCTGAAACATTAGAAAAGTTGAGAATTAAGAGCTATCTTGATCTCCTTTTCCATCTACCATTTCGTTACCAAGATCGAACGCGCATTACACCGATCGCCCTACTCCAGCCTTCACAAATCGCCATTATTGAAGGAGAGATCTTTAAAAAGGAGATGACTCATGGTCGTCGCCCTACTCTTCTTGTTTGGCTTAAAGATGAGAGCGGCGTTATTGCTGTTCGTTTTTTTAATTTTTACACCAGTATGATTAAGCGCTTTGATGCGCTAAAAGTATTACGTTGCTACGGCGAAGTACGTTACGGGCTTAACCGCTTAGAGATGAGCCACCCCGAAGTTCTCAACTTTGCCGATCAAAATGTTGAGTTAGAAGAGCGCATGACACCGATCTACTCCCTCACTGCCGGCATCACCCAAAAACAGATGCAAGCATTGATCAACAATCTACTCGAAGAGTTACAAGATGAACACTTCCCCGCATTCTTAGAAGAGAGAGAGACTAATCTAAAAGATGCACTCTACTTCCTGCATAAGCCACCCACAGATGTCAATATTGAGCGGTTAGAGAAGAAGCATTATCCCGTTCAAGAAATTCTTGCACTTGAAGAGATTGTCGCCCATCAAGTAGCGCTTAAAAAATCACGCAATCGCTTCTTCCAAGAGAGAGCAAATCCGATCTATCTCGATCCTGAGGCCCTTGATACCTTTAAAGGAAGCTTAGGCTTTACCTTAACGAATGCACAAGAGCGTGTTGTGAAAGAGATTGAAAATGATATCCAATCCCACTCTCCGATGATGCGTCTTGTGCAGGGCGATGTCGGCTCTGGTAAAACAGTTGTTGCTGCAAGCGCATTAATTCATGCGGCAAAGGCCGGATTTCAAGCGGTCTTTATGGCTCCGACAGAACTTCTCGCAGAGCAACATGCCATCAATCTAGAACGTTGGTTGACTCCACTAGGGATTAAAACAGCACTCTTAACAGGGAGATTAACGGAAAAACAGAAACGAGAACGTGTTGAAGAGATTGCGACAGGCCAAATTGATGTCATTATTGGCACACATGCCCTCTTTCAAGAGAGTGTCTCCTATCAAGCACTCAACCTCGTTGTGATCGATGAACAGCATCGATTTGGGGTTGAGCAACGTCTAATGCTACAAAAGAAAGCGCCTGAGGGTTTCACGCCTCATCAATTGATGATGACGGCAACACCTATTCCCCGAACATTAGCGATGACGCTCTACGCCGACCTTTCAAGCTCTGTGATTGATGAGTACCCACCGAACCGTATCCCGATCACTACCTCTGTCGTGAGTGATAAAGCTCGCGACAAAGTGATTGAGCGCGTTAAAAAACAGTGTGAAGAAGGGACTCAAGTCTATTGGGTCTGTACATTGATTGAAGAATCGGAGCAACTCCCGGCAAAAGCTGCAGAAATGGCATACGCTGATCTTTGCGAAAAATTGCCAAATCTTCGTATCGGCTTAATTCATGGACGCTTAAAGAGTGCTGAAAAAGAGGCGGTCATGAATGCTTTTAAAGCGCATGAACTCGATATTTTAGTGGCAACAACAGTCATTGAAGTGGGTGTCGATGTTCCCAATGCATCGATTATGGTGATTGAAAATGCCGAACGCCTTGGGCTCTCCCAACTCCACCAATTAAGAGGTCGCGTTGGTCGTGGATCAAAAGCCTCTTTCTGCCTCTTGATCTACTCTCCCCCACTCTCCCATATGACTCGAGAGCGGTTAGAGATTATGCAGCTAACCAATGATGGTTTTGAGATAGCAGAAAAAGACTTTGAACTTCGCGGCGCCGGCGATATTTTTGGCACACGTCAAACCGGAGAATTTCAATTTAAAATGGCCGATCTCTTTGAACATCAACATCTTATTGAGAAGGCGACCGCTATTGCCGATAACGTCATTAAAGATGATCAGCTCAGTCAAAAGTTGATCGATCGCTGGATTGGTGAGAGTAATGAATTTATCTGGAGTTAATAGATGGAGCTAATAGATAATAGATTGAGAAAAAGATGAAGGTTGGACTATCTATATTGGCAACACAGAAATAGCCCCATCAATCTGAGCACCTTCCAATCCCTCTTACCACTCCTACTCCATTAGTGATGATAGATCCGCGCTTAAAATATCTGTAATAAAATCGTGCCCCGGTGCTTGAGTGATAAGAAATTCACTACGATTTCTAATCAATGCTAACTTTGCTGTAATACTGCTTGCCCAAAAGACAGGGACTTCATCTTCAGCTAACAGTAGAGGCGCACCAAAATCGGGCGCACGAAGATCCTTAATTCCGATCAACTCTGGATCTCCAATATGAATCGGCGCACCATGGATATCTTCTAACAGACTTGTGATCTTCATCGTTTTCATCAAATCTTGACGTTTGATTGGACGCATACTGACCACAAGCGGCGAACTAAGGTGACCACTTGGAATCGTCTTAATATTGGTAATAAAGAGCGGAATATCATAGCCATCATCTACATGTCGCAATTGAACGCCGGCAAATTGTAAGACTGCCTCAAAACTACGGCTACAGCCTAATAGAAAACTGACCAAATCGGGACGCCAGTAGCGCTCTAAGGAATCGGCTTCGCCCACCAACTCTCCCCGCTCATAGATCGAATAACGAGAAATATCTCGCGTAATATCAGAACCTGGGGCAGTGAGACGAAATTCTTTCGATCCCGCATCCGATACCTCTAGGACCGGACACGCTTTTGAATTTCGCTGTGTATAGACTAAAAAATCATATGCCTCACTCTTAGGAATAACAATCAGTGTTCCTTTTGTATAACGCGTTGCCATCTTTGCCGTTGGCTCTCGCAATCTCCCTTCCCGAATTAATTCTCGAACCTTCTGCGGCAGTAATTGCTGAAGAACCTCACTATTGTAATTATTATCCAACATATTTTCCCAATGACTTCAAAGTTATCCCAAATATAAATAGAGCCTTAGATAGTAAATTCGATAAAAATTTACTATTGGCATCTCTATTGGTATTTAAGGGCTCCTGCGCTATCGATCAATCGAAGGCCTCCTTTTTATACTCCATCGATTATTATATCAATGGTGCATATTTTAGTCCTCAATCTTTTACATTTATTGATAAATAAAGAGGGAGGGATGAAGAGAGGGATGAAGAGATAGATCAACAGAGCTAAAAAAGCTACCGATCAAAAATAGGTCCCATTGCAGAATAAACCATCGTAAAAACATTTTACTAGAGGAAGAATCAAAGCGCTTTTTCGTCTACAATAGAGCTTATTAATCACCTCCTAAAATTACCATATCGATCTATACTAAAGTGAATAACCGATGACAAAGCGACATTTCGATTTTCGGCTCTATGCCCGAAAGTTCCTCTATTTTGCAACCATCTTAGCCTCTCTAATTCTGATCGCAGATATCACCATTGTTGATCTTCCCAATATTCAGAAGAATCTCGATGTTGAACCAACACGCTTACAATTTTGGATCTGTATCTACTTTATTATCGATTTTATCCTTCTAATGCTCATTGCAGAGGATAAGATGGCCTACTTTAAAAAATATTTTATACTATTGCCACTATCGATCCCTTATAGCAATCTTCTTGCCTACTACTCCATCGACCTAACCTCTGAAGCGGTCTATTTTTTAAAATTTATCCCGATCTTCCGAGGCGTTTTTGCGCTTATTCTCTTAATTAATCTGGTCATTAGTAATCGAATTACCGGGCTCTTTATCGCCTATCTCTCTATTTTTATCTCCATTACCTATATACAGACGCTCGTCTTCTTTTTAACAGAATCGCCTGTCAATCCAGAAGTTAAAAACTATTATGATGTCCTTTGGTGGGCTTCGATGACAGTCACAACACTCGGCTCTAATATTATTCCCGTTACCAGTATCGGTAAAGTCAGTACTGCTATCGTTGCTATTACCGGCATTACGATCTTTCCTATCTTTACAGTCTATATCACCACCATGATTCAAGATTGGAAAACAAAGGAGAAAGAGCAGGCAAAAATGGCTGTGCTCCTTGCTAAAGGCGGTAGTGATCAATCAGCCATTGCAACAGCGACAGCAACACCCCCTACTCCCTCTACGCCTTCTCAATAAGAGATTTATCGGCTTCATCTCTCTCACCATCTCCAGCCATCAGCTCTCATCAACAAATGGTGAGAACTGATGGGTGTTCGTAAAAATCTACAAAAATCTATAAAAGTCTATAAAAATTATAAAAAACTTACTTAGGTCAGATTGTCGTGAGATATATTCCTTATTGATTCTGAAAAGCATCCTATAATGGGAATAGGCATTCATACTATAAAGCAATATAATATCTAGCTAGAGATCATTGCCGACAGATCATTGGCAACAAACCATTATTGAGAGAATAGTAGGGAGAGGTCGATCAACCCATTTTGTAAACGTAGCGCTATAGCACAATGTTATTATCGATATTAATATTTTATATTAAAGGTTTCCCTCACTCTCAATTAGAATGAAGTTAAGTAGAGAAAAAGTAGAGAAAAGACAAAATCAATCTACATTCGGTAGATCCTAGATCAATATTGAATAGACGCTAGATAAGAATTGCTAAAAAATATCGTTCCAATTTTCTTTTTTAAATAATCTGGTGCTTTAATCGGCACTCTAAAGACAAGGAGTCTAACTATGAGTAGTACTTTCTTTATGCCACCCGTCAATATTATTGGTGAAAATGCGTTAGCAGATGCAGTTGCAACTTTAAGAGGCTATGGCTTCAAAAAAGGATTGATCGTGACCGATAAATTCCTTGCAACTTCAGGTATGGCGGATGAAGTCATCAAGCTTCTCAATAATGTTGATATTGAAGCTGTCGTCTTTGATGGTACAAATCCTAACCCAACAACAAAGAATGTCGCTGATGGTTTAGCAATTCTTAAAGAGAATGAGTGTGATTTTGTGATCTCTCTAGGAGGCGGATCACCTCATGACTGTGCTAAAGGAATCGCTCTTTGTGCAACAAATGGTGATGATATCAGCGCATTTGAAGGTTTAGATAAGACTAAAAACCCACAATTACCGATGGTAGCGATCAATACGACTGCTGGAACAGCAAGTGAAATGACCCGCTTCTGCATCATCACAGATGAAGAGCGTCACGTGAAGATGGCGATTGTTGATAAAAACTCAACTCCTATCCTCTCTGTCAATGATCCACATATGATGAAAGGAATGCCAAAGGGCTTAACAGCGGCAACCGGTATGGATGCGATGACACATGCCGTTGAAGCTTATATCTCAACAGCAGCAAATCCTATTACAGATGCTTGCGCGCTCAAAGCGATCAGCTTAATTGTTGAAAACTTACAAGCTGCAGTTGCAAATGGGGATGATATTACAGCTCGTGATAATATGGCTTATGCACAATTCCTCGCAGGAATGGCATTCAATAATGCTTCATTAGGATATGTCCACGCGATGGCGCACCAGTTAGGCGGCATGTATGACCTTCCACACGGTGTTTGTAACGCAGTATTACTTCCTCATGTCTTAGATTTCAATAAGAGCGCGGCAGCTGCTCGTCTTAAAGATGTAGCAAAAGCGATGCATATTGATGTTGCGAACATGAGTGATAAAGAGGCTGCAGATGCGGCAATTGCGAAGATTCGTGAGCTTTCAGAAAGTATCGATATCCCAGCGAACTTAACACTTCTTAATGCAAAAGAGGAAGATATTCCCCTCCTTGCTAAAAATGCACTTCTTGACGTCTGTTCAGCAACTAACCCTGTTCAAGGTACGCAAGCAGATGTTGAGAATATCTTTAAAGCAGCAATGTAATCACTTAAAGTTAATTGTTTAGAATTAATTGTTTAGAGTTGGTTACTTTGAGTTAGTTGCTTTGAGTCTTTGTCATTTTAATGTCAATGATCATTACAAATAGGTATTGCAAATAAGCGTTATAACTCTTAAATGACTTTCAATAAGAAGAGCGTTCAAAGTGAACGCTCTTTTTTATCTTCTGCTATATCTTCTATCTTCTGTCTGATCTTCTATTTAAATTTAATCACCGATTTAATCATCGATTTGATCATCGATTTGATCAGCTCGCTGATCAATGCTTCTCTCTATCCGCCAATTAAAACAAAACGACCAAACACCGATATCAGAGTATTACGCTTCATCACTATTGAGCCATGCTCGCCCTAATCGATCTGCAGTGATAATCGCAGCATAGACATCTTCTTCTGTAACATTAAAGGGCATATTATGGATCGTATCAGCCTCTGCACAACTCAGTTTTGCCGCTTCTTTAAGACGCTCATGATAACGTGGTGCATCATCATTTAGACCCAATTGTGCCAATGTTACCGGCAGACCGACAGCGGTTGAGAAAGAGAGAACTTCTTCAAGCTCTTCAAGTGGACTATTCTCCAAAATAAGCTGCACTAAAACACCAAAGGCAACCTTCTCGCCATGATACATCTCATGACACTCTTCAATTACGGTTAATCCATTATGAATCGCATGGCATGCTGCCAATCCCGCACTCTCAAATCCTAAACCACTTAAGAGGGTATTGGCTTCAACTATATCTTCTACCGCCTTGGTACTCACACGATTTTCAACAGCAAATTTCGCCTTAAGACCCTCTTCCAATAATGTTTGATAGCAGAGCTCCGCTAATGCCATTGCCGCTCTTGTCGTTAAGCCTCCGGCCATTGTCGCTTTCTGCGCATCAGTACAGGCCCTCGCTTCAAAATAGGTTGCTAAAGCATCCCCCATTCCGGCAACAAAGAGGCGAACAGGTGCATTAGCGATAATTGTTGTATCCATCACAACAACATCTGGATTTTTGGGATAGAGTAGATAACTCTCAAACTCTCCATTATCGGTATAGATCACCGAGAGCGCACTTGTAGGGGCATCTGTTGAAGCTATTGTTGGAGCGATCACAATCGGAACTCCACCATAATATGCAACCGCTTTTGCCGCATCTAAGGTCTTTCCACCGCCAACGCCAACAACAATATCTGCACCACTTTGAGCAAAGAGATCTCCGAGACGTTTAATCTCATTTTGAGAACACTCTCCTTGAAATACCGCTTTATGGTAGGCGATATCACTCTTTTGACAACTCTCTTGCAACATTGATTCAACAAGGCCAAAGACAAATTGATCTGCAATAAAGAGCGCTTTTTTCCCAAGAGGCTTAATATACTCTGCAATTTCATAGAGCGCATTAGGACCTTGGACGTACTTACCGGGAGATTGCAATACTTTTAACATAGAGACTCCTTTGTTAAATGGGTTGAACGGTTAAACCGTTAGAGGTTTTAATAGATCCTCTCACTTCACTTTAGCAGATCTCGCTACGACTTATCCGTTCTCCATCAAAAAAGCGCCACCTATTAGATGACGCTTCCTTAAATTAATAACTTAAATAGATATTCTTAAAAGATCTCCTACAGATGAGATCTACTACAGATGATCTATTACGCTGCCCCAATCTCTTCAAGTTGATCGAGGGATGGCGCATAGAGGAAACTTCCGGTAACTGCATGTGTATAAGAGAGCATGCGATCGAAATGTTCATCCTCTTCTCCAAACATGCGCGCTAACATCTTTTCATAACGGGTCAATTCTGCACTATAAGCGAGGAAATAGAGCCCTTTCTCTCCACTTGCATAACCATATGGTAAGCTGTGACGAACAATCTCTAACTCTTCCCCATCTTCATCAATCACAACTCGTTCTGTATGAGCACCAACCGGTTTCTCATCATCATCCATCTCAATATCTTCTACTTTTGTTCGCCCGAAGATATCCTCTTGTGTCTTAAGATCAAAATGATTAATCTGCTCTAATGAGTGAACCCATTTTTGAGCAATGACATAACTTCCGCCGGCATCAATCCCCTCATTAATTACCGCGACCTCAGTACGATCTTTTAATCCTTTAGGATTTTCTGTTCCATCAACAAATCCACCCAGATCACGCGCTTCAATCCATCTAAAACCGTGCACCTCTTCCTCTACCGTAATAAGATCTCCAAAGATCTTCACTAGATCTTGTGCCACTGAAAAATTGATACGATGAGAGTGGGAATTGATATGAACAAACATATCACGTTGCGTTGCTTTCGCCATACCGTAACCGAGCTCTCTAAAGTCGACTAATTCCGGTGCACTTTTACCATTTTCAGAGAGAGCCGTCCAAGCTTCTCGACCAAAAGCAACAACAATCTGTAAACCGGATTTATCAAAGCGACTGGTATACGATCTTTGACGCGCAAGTAGACCTGCAATCGCATCTTTAATGGCATCGAGATCATCACTCTTAAAATTAATTTCCATAAAAATCGCATGATCACGATTCTCAACGACTAATCCTTCTTGAAAATTTAGTTCACTCATTGCTGCTCCTTTCTTCCGTTATTAATCAATTTATTGCGGAGTATAATCGACTCTCTTGAGACTCTCTTGAGACTCTCTTGAAGTTGTCTCGAGATTGTCTCGAAGTTATCTCAAGATGATCTCTAAAACAATCGATTCTCTTTCTATTCAAAGCACTGCTATTACCTCTACAATCATACCGCTTTTTACAATTATCGCCTACACTCAGCTCAAAATAAGCGAGCTTTTACTACCTTTTTGTCTAGAGTTTCCTCACTTTTCTGCCCCTCAACCATTTTAGAAGTAGCGTACAATAGATCTGTTAATAGATGCTTCAATCCCTAATGGTAAAAATAATATGAATAAGATATCTCACACCCCTGAAGAAAAACTCTTTATCCTAGCCGCCGGCATTATGATCGATCCTAAAGGGCGACTCCTTATTGTCCGAAAGAAAAATACCGAAAAATATATGCTTCCAGGTGGCAAGATCGAGCCCCATGAAACGGCAATCGAGGCACTTATCCGAGAACTTAAAGAGGAACTCGATGTAGAGATTCCCGCAGCGCTTGCCAACTTTATCACCACTTATGAAGCGCCAGCCGCAAATGAGCCGGGATATCAGATTCGCTCTAACCTCTTCTTTATTCTTCTTCCACAAGCAATCGAGGTTAAGGCTGCAACAGAGATTGCCGAAGCGATCTGGATTACACCTCAAGAGGTCGAAAATTACCCGCTTGCTCCGCTAATGACAAGTTTTGTCATTCCCACTTGGCTAGATCTGATCGCAGAAGCGGGAGCATCATTGGGATTTGATCTTCATAACGCTTAAACGACCTGCTCACAGACATGCTCACTTAAGGGATCAATGTTATGATCAGATAAAGTACATTCAATCTTAAAAGAGGAGTTTCCCCATGGATAAACCTATTATTCTCGATCCGAAACAATCGGCTGATTCTGCGGTAATCTGGCTACATGGCCTAGGGGCTACTAAAGAGGATTTTCTCCCCGTAGCGCAGATTCTTCAGCGAGATGCGCTTCCCCATACCCGTTTTATTCTACCCCAAGCACCCGTTCGTCCCGTTACCTTGAACAATGGCTTTCCAATGCCCTCTTGGTATGACATTATCGCACTTACCTCCCCTCGTGAAATAAAGCTCTCTGAACTCGATGAGTCGAGCCAATCGATTATTGCTTTGATTGAGGCAGAGATCGAAAAGGGAATTCCCCTTGAGCGTATTATTTTGGCAGGATTCTCCCAAGGTGGTGCTGTCGTACTCCATACTGCTTTTATCGCTTATCCCAAAAATGTCGGTGGCGTGATGGCACTCTCAACCTATAGTGCAACCTTCGATGAAGCGATTACCCTCGATGAAAAGAAGAAGCAGATCCCAACACTCCATCTTCACGGCTCTTTAGATCCTGTTGTTAAGATCGAATTAGGTCGTGCCGCGGAACAATTTCTAAAAGCCCAAGGTATCGATACCCGTTGGCATGATTACCCTATGCAACATGAGGTAATCAATGATGAGCTACAAGATATTGCCAAGTGGTTAATAGAGCGTCTAGGTTAAGGAGGCTATTATGCAACAGGAACTCAATATTGTTGTCATTGGGGGAATCGCTGCCGGCATGAGCGTTGCGGCAAAAGCTAAACGGGAAAACCCTCAGGCAAATATTACAGTTATCGAAAAAGAGAACTATATCTCCTTTGGTGCTTGTGGTCTCCCTTACTATCTCGGGGGGCAATTTGATGATCCTCAAAAGATGTTTGCCCGAACGCCTGAAATGATAGAAAAGAGCGGCATCAATCTTCTTCTTGAATCAGAGGCCACAGCGGTTGATACAACTCGAAAAATAGTCACCTATCGTGACAAGAGTGGAATGAATCAGGAGATTGCTTTTGATCGTCTGATGATCGCAACTGGCGCTTCAGCAAATCGACTCCCCTTTGAAGGGATGGATGCGCCTAATCTCTACCTCCATACAAAGTTACGCGATGCAGAGGCGCTTAAAGCAAAACTCGATCAATACCGATCGATCGCTATTATAGGCGGCGGCTTTATTGGTGTTGAAGTTGCCGATCAATTAGCGTTACTTGGCAAAAAGGTTACCCTCCTTCAAAGTGGTGATGCCATTATGCAAGGCCCTTTCGATCCAGAGTTCTCTCACTTAATGCAAGAAGCGTTAGAGGCAGAAGGCGTCGATCTTCGATTGCAGCAAAATGTCACCGGCTTTCAACTCTCTGATGGCAAGATTGTCGCTGTTAAGACCGAAGTGGAGAAGATCACGGTTGATGCAGTTGTCGTTGCCATCGGTTTTCGCCCTAATACCGACTTCTTAACCGATCCTCAGCTGAAGAAACTGCCCAATGGTGCGATCTTAATCAACCCATTTGGAGAAACCTCTATCGAAGGAGTTTTTAGTGCCGGCGACTGTGCATCAATCTATCATCGACAATTGGGCGATCGCTATATTCCTCTGGCCACCTATGCCAATAAGATGGGGCGTATTATCGGCAGTAATATTGTTCGATCACCGGAACATTATATCGCTTTCCCCGGCGCTTTAGGCTCAAGCATGATTAAAGTAGGTCAATATGAAGCAGGAAGCACAGGACTGACTGAAAAGATGGCAAAGCAGCTAGAAGAATCAACTGAGGTAAAATATAAGAGCACATTGATTAAAACAGCGAACCATACCGATTACTACCCAGGTCAAGAGGAGCTGACTATCAAATTGGTCTATCGTGAGGATAATCATCGCTTAGTAGGTGCGCAAATATTTGGTAAAAAAGATGCGGCACTTCGTCTCCATGCGCTCTCTGTCGCTATCCACGCTGAGCTTTCTACAGAGGAATTAGGATTTCTCGATCTCGGTTATGCACCGCCCTTTACAACCACTTGGGAAGCGATCAATATTGCGGCAAATACAGCCAAATAGTCTACTCATAAAGTATTTAAAAAATATTCATGAGCAGATTTGAGAGATCACAATTTCTCCTACTTATCACAATAAAATCGGACTTAGGGAATCATTAAGGGATCATTAAGGGGGCATTCATTCATCTAATAGAAGATGAAATTGATTGCTCCCTTAACATTTTTATGTAAAAGTGAAATCAGATAACAATAATAATCGGTCCCAATGTTAGGTAGCTATTGAGTGACTGAAAACCCTATAAAGAGCTACCTTATCGAATATTTCGATAACTTATATTTGGAGGAATGAGAGATGAAATTATCCGCTGTTGAACGCTTACCTCATGAAGAAGTTATTCTCGATTTTATGGAGATGATTGAATCAGGCCAATTTCTTCCCGGAGAGATTCTACCGTCACTCCCTGAAATTCAGGAATCTCTTCAGAGATCAGAAACAGATATCTTAAAGGCGATTGACGTTCTCAAAGAGGAAGATATCTTCCTCGATCGTGAAGGCCTGCTCTTCTTAACAAGAAGTGATAAAGATCTTATTCTTAGCCGTTTGAAAAATAGCGTTCTCAATATCCATTCAGCGGCCATTGTTGATCTTCTAGAAATTCGTGAAGGGTTAGAGACTCGAGCTTTCGTCCTTGCTACAAAACGCGCAACGAATGATGATTTACAACAGATCGAAGAGGCACTTATCGCACTTGAGGAGCGAATTAAACTCCACAAAGCGGCCACTAAAGAGGATCTACGCTTTCATCTCGCCCTGATCAAAGCGAGTCATAATCCCACAATGGTCGAGATGATGGAAATTATCTTCAAGCAGCTCTTCGAATCACTCAATGAGACAAGAACCAATGTTAGAAAATTGGAGAATGTTGATCACTTTGTCGATGTTCATAGAGAGCTCTACAATGCGCTTTTAGCACGAGATGCAGAGAGAGGGGTTGCACTTATGAAGAATCATATTGAAGATACAATTAATCTCTATGTAGCCGAGTCAAAATAAGGTCAATCAACTCAAGAATCGAAGAGTGACCACTATCTCCCTATCTCCGATCAGAGATAGAGATAGAGATAGAGATAGAGATAGCGATAGAGATAGAGATAGAGATAGAGATAGAGATAGAGATAGAGATAGAGATAAGTATATAGATAAAGAGGCTAGTAACAGACTAGCCTCTTTTATTTGAAACTCCCGATGACATAGCGCCCAGTAGCTTAGCGCTTTGGTGCTAATCTTAATGGCACTACCCTAAAAGTAGCATCATTCCCCCTTGATAGAGAAGATTGAGCCCAAAGAGCAGAAAGAGAGCGCCGGCAACAGCATCAATATAAGCACCTAAACGCTGATAGATCGCCTTTGGCTTTGGCAAAGAGAAGAGAATCGCCACAATCGCAAACCAGAGAAAGGTTAAAATCACCACTAATGCGAAGATCTCGACTCGCATCACATTAGAGATATTATCCCCGACAAAGAGAACAAAGACGCTGCCAAAATAGATCAGTGCTTTAGGATTTGCGAGATTAGTAAACAATCCCTTAAAGAGAAATTGCACCCCTTTTCGCTCCTTTTCGACCACCCGCGCCATCACCTTTTCAGTAGCATTATCGACAAGCCCCTGCTTCTGTTGATGCCGCGCTCTTAGCCCACTTTTTAAGAGCAATAGCCCTAAATAACTGAGATAACCACCACCTGCAAGATAGAGTAGACCTTGGATCCAAGGAAACTGCTCAACTAAAAGGTGCAAGCCCAATAGTGCCACCAGTGCCCAAACAGCGACACCGATCGTCACCCCAAATACTGCCATAAAGGCCTCTCGCCTTGAATGACTGACGGCAACTTGTGTAATTAAAAAGAAATCAGGACCAGGAGAGATCAGTGCAACTAACTGAATTCCCGCTAGAGTGATCAATAGCATTGTTGCTTCATACATCGTAAAAATTCCCCTAATTGCCAATTTCTAAACCGCCCCTTATAAAGATTTATGCGCCAACTCATATCTCTACGTTGTAAGTTATAAAATGGGGCCCTAATAATCGATTCTAAAATGAGTTTAATTCTACGATATCTTTCGTAAAAATTGTGGAAATTTTGAAAATATCACGCATAACAACAGGCTATTTTTAACCATTCCCCGGCATAAAAAGGCTATGTTCGCCGGCAAAAAGGGATCTCTCGCGCTTTACAACTCTCCATCTTTAACTAAAAACAACAAAAAGGCGAGATCCTGTCTCGCCCTTTCACAACATTTTCAAAATAACACTTCATCCCTTATACAAGTGGCTTCTTCACCATCGCTTCCAATACTTTTAACGGTGATTTTGCAGGATCCACCATATCATCAACATCAAGCTGGAAGGTCTGCTCTAACATAAATTGCCCACTCATTGCAGCATGAGGTGTCTGGTCTGAAAAACAGATCCATGTTGAGCCCGGCATAAAGCTTACATCCCACTGAATTCCATTATCTTGATACTCTTGATCCTCTTTCATCAGATCATGGAATTGCAACATAATATGATCATAATGGGTACGACGACTTTTAGTAATCTGTAATCGATCTAAGAGAGCAGAACCTATTCGAGAGTATGGTTTACTCTTCGGTAATAGACGCGCAGCTAATTGCGGGAAAGGTTCACCAACGCGCCATTTTCGTGGCACACCACTCGGATTAATATTATTAAAAATGCGGATAATACGACGCCCATGAAGGGGACGAGAAGGAAATGCATCCACATGTAGCCGGCGATCGTCTTTACGAAAAGAGTGACTATCACTCCACTCATCAATCGCATTGAGACGCAGCGTATTCATCGGGCTATGTAATTTCCCCTTATATTGAGGAATCAGATCGGTTAAAAGTTGATAACTCGCTTCTGAATAGCGCTTCAACAATCCTTCGACTGCCTTCTTCTCACTCTCTGAGGCTGAATCAGCAATCCCTTTAATACTCCCTTGATCCGCTTGATACATAATATTCTTGCGCTTTGGGCTGACTAAACGGGGATCTAATAATGCCTGCTCCTCTTCTGTTAAAACAAAGGGGAGTGAGGGAAAATAGAGTACCTGCCCCTCTTCTAAGCAATTGACAATATTCTCATGATCACACTCTTCAGCGCGCCACTCACTAATTCCTAAAACTAAGATGGGGGCTTCTGCGCTTCCCTTTTGAGCTTCTAGTGTGCTATTCGTTATCGACATTGCTGACCTCCTACAGATAGGACAAAAAAGAATGATTATCAAGTCGGCATTGTATCATTAATTAATCCATCTCTGGAAAGGGATTGGGACAAATTTGACCTAAGACCACGGCCTCAGAGGCACCCGTCGCTGTTGGAAGATTCCCCGCTCGACGCTCTTTTGTCAGATATCCTAAGAGCGCAAAAGCCATCGCCTCTTTTGCATCACTGGAAAAACCAAGATCTTCCTGCGTTAAGAGCGAAACACCGGCAAGCTCTGCTTCTAGATACTCCATCAAAGCGCTATTATAAGCACCACCACCTGCGACAATCACCTGATCAATCCTATAAAAAGGAAAGATAAAGCGGCGATAACTCTCTGCGATAGAGTATGCGCTAAACCGGGTCAAAGTATGGATCAGATCTTCCGGCGCATAAGCTCGATAGCGCTCAAGAAGCGGTAAGGTATATTGCGCACCAAAATACTCCCGTCCGGTAGATTTTGGAGGCTGCTGTGCTAAATAAGGATCGGCTTGCAACTCCTTAAAAAGCTCAGAAATCAACCTCCCACTTCGGGCAACCTCTCCGTCTCGATCAAAATCACGCTGATAGAGTGTACGCATAGCATCATTAATCATCATATTGCCCGGCCCCGTATCAAAGGCTGAAATCTCACTGATCGATGCAGCTTTCGGTAACAACGTTACATTTCCAATCCCTCCAATATTTTGTAATAAGCGATGGTAATTAGGGTGGCGATAGAGTAGATACTCCGTCATCGGTACTAAAGGCGCGCCATCACCGCCGGCTGCGATATCCATCATTCGAAAGTTAAAGTAGACATCACAACGAAAATGGTATGCCAAAAGTGAGGGATCACCAATCTGTAATGTGGAAGGGGTATAACCTTTTTTATTCGCTACTGCCGGCGGTAGATGATAGATAGTCTGACCATGAGAAGCGATAAAATCAACAGTGCCGGAGAATCCCATCAATCGTTTAGGATCTCGCACTCTCTCTTGCTCAACTTCACTCAGAAGCACTTCAACACTCTTTTGGTAGATTTCACCTAGCTTCATATTAAGAGAGCAGATCCCGGCAACGGTGGATGCCTCATTATGGCATTGTGCTTCAATCTCCGCTCGTAGCTGAGGAGAATAAGGGATTGAGATAAAATGGAGTAATTGACATTGAAGATCCTCCTCCCCTCTTACGATCTCACCTCCCTGCCCCTTTACTACAGTCTCCCTGATTCTCACTAATGCCGCATCAACCCCATCTAGAGAGGTGCCGGTCATTAAGCCTATTGCAAAGGTATCGCGGATAGCTCTATCACTCATTTAAGCGCTCCTTTTAAGTTCTCCATTTCATTTCTCCTTTATGTGTCTCCACTATACTTCTCTCTTAGGTTAGATCCGCCTCTGCTAATACAGCTCTCACAACACCTTGATGGGCAGCTAATAATTGTGTCGCTCTTTGATAATCGACTGCTAAGAGCGCCATAACAATCGCACTTTTAACGTGGTAATCAGCGGCCTCTAAGAGTTGAGAGGCTTTATTATAATCGATGCCGGTCGCCATCATCACCATCTGTCGCGCTCTTTCGATCAATTTTTTATTTGTCGCACGAAGATCCACCATCCAATTTTGATACACCTTGCCTAACTTAATCATAGTGCCGGTAGAGAGCATATTGAGTACCATCTTCTGCGCAGATCCTGCCTTCATACGTGTTGAGCCGGTAATCACTTCAGGTCCGACAATTACCTCGATAGGATAATCAGCAACTTTTCCGATTTTGCTCTCCGAAACAGAGGCAAGAGAGATGGTCGCAGCGCCCAAGCTCTTCGCGTATTGTAAGGCTGATAAAGCATAAGGTGTCCGCCCAGATGAAGCAATCGCACAGAGGATATCATCACTTGAAAATGCAACAGCAGCGAGATCAACGATTGCAGCATCTTCTTGATCTTCTGCCGCCTCTACCGGATGGCGTAATGCGCGATCTCCCCCGGCAATCAACGCCAGTACACTCTCTTCTCCCACACCAAATGTTGGCAAACATTCAGAAGCATCCAATACCCCTAACCGCCCTGAGGTTCCGGCACCTACATAGATTAAACGGCCTCCTTGCTGCAAGCGTAAAACAATCGCATCAATTGCCGCTGCTATTTGTGGCGTAGCACGTTCAATGGCATCGATAACAGCTTGATCCTCTCGATTGATCAATCGCACCATCTCCAAAGTTGATAAGGTGTCGATCTCCATCGTACGACTATTGCGTTGCTCCGTTTCTAGGGCGCCTAAATCGACCTTCACATTGCTCTCTCTCATTCTTCTCCTCATAATTCACTCAAATAGTTTACACTCAGCTATGATGCTCTCTATTCTACTATCATCCATAATAGAGAGGGGCTTCAAGATCACCTAAGAGCTAAGAAAGAAGAGATAAAAGGTCAGAAATAAAAAAAGAGCCTTGAAACATTGTTCCAAGGCTCTGCAAAATGGCTTCTTGATCCTATTTCAGATAAAGAAGATATTGAGCGGAAATATCAACTAGCACATATTAATAAATATTCGTTGATATCCGTTGATCTCTATTGATCTCATCGATACAGATTAGAAAGTGTAACGGACACCTAAGTTAAACTCATTACCACGTTGTTTAACTTTACCATTGAAAGAAGTATCATCCGCTTTATAGCTATGAGATACTTTACCGTAATCCATAAAGCGGTATGAAAGATCAACCGCAACATTGCTATTTACAGCATAGCTCACGCCGGCGCCCACTTGCCATGCAAAGTTACCTTTGCTCTTAGAGATGGATACTTCTTCATCAGATAAAGTATTTTTAAGACGCGCATAACCAATACCTGCGCCCACATATGGGGTAAATGCAGTACCAGTATTAAAATCATAATAGCCATTAAGCATTAAGGCTTGTGATTTAGTTTCAGATTTAGAATCTTCATCTGATACTTTCACTTTACCATTGTAGCCATACTCAATTTCAGCACGAACATTGTTATCCCCAGCAGGGAAGATCGCACCATATGCTAAACGGAAACCGCCAACATTTTTGCTCTTTTTAAGTGATTCTGAATCTTCACCGTCATTCACCTCAAACTTGTTATTCACATGATTGAGAACTGCTTTTGCAGATAGATATTGATCAAAATCTTGTGCATGCGCAACAGTGAAACCGCTCGCTACTACAGCAGAAAGCACAGAGATGGTCAGTAGCTTTTTCATCTTTATCTCCTATATTTAAAGATCAGCTTTTGGAGCAGAATTATATCACTGCTTTTCCCCTTTTTATGTCATCTTTTTTTATTCTCGCGCTATAAAAATCGCTTAACAAGTTGTTTTTAAAGAATAAAAAAAATCTCAAGCTCGTAAGGAACTTAAGATTTTTTATCACTTTTATAACCGATTTTTAGCTAAATTTTATCAATGAATGATCTATCAGCTAGAAGATTAATGGGATTAGAAGTTGTAACGAACCCCTAAGCTAAACTCATTACCACGCATTTTAGCTTTTCCTCTATTATCCTTATGATCTACTTTTCCGTAATCCATAAAACGATAAGCTAAATCGATATCAACATTGCTGTTAACAGCGTAGCTCACACCAGCACCCACCTGCCATGCAAAGTTACCTTTGCTCTTTGAATATGAATCTTTTCCTTCAGGTGTAACGGTATTCTTCAATCTTGCATAACCAAGACCTGCACCGACATAAGGAGTCACGGCAGTACCGGTATTAAAATCAAAGTAACCATTTAACATTACAGATTGAGACTTTGTCTCAGACTCTCTCTTATCTGCATTCACTTTTGCTTTACCGTTATAACCATACTCAATCTCAGCACGTACATTATTATCAGCTGCTGGGAAGATCGCACCATAAGCTAAACGGAAACCACCCACATTTTTACTCTTTTTCGTATCTTCATTGTTGAGCTCAAACTTGCTATTCACATGATTGAGAACCGCTTTCGCAGAGACATACTGCTGAAAGTCTTGCGCTTGCGCTACAGTTAAAGAAGAGGTCACTGCCGCCAAGACGGTAACTGCTAATAACTTTTTCATCTTTTGCTCCTATATAAAAGATCACGCTATAAAACAGAATATAGATAAAATCATCTACTCTAACGAACAAACAGACCTCCTCGTTAGAGCTCTTATCTATATTGGGTTAATCAAATAAAACCCTATAACTTATAGGTAAATTATAACACTTTATAAAGAATTTATATATTCCCCTAATACTATTTAGGTACTATTTAGGTAATATTTAAAATAGTATTTAAAAGATATTAGGGTGATCTTTTAATCTTGTGATAACTCTTACTTAAAACCGCCCCTCTATCGAGATAGCAAAATTACGCTTAGGTGCTGTAAAGCGCTCTAACCCCCGACTATCACGATCGATTCGATTCGTTGTCCCAAAGGTAGGAAGATCCCGTAAGCTATCCCATGTGGCATAACTACGATTAAAGAGATTAAAAACCCCAAAATTAAGCGTCAGATCACGATCAAGTTTCACCTGTGTTGTCACATCCACGACGAAGTAAGATGGACTTAACCACTTCCATTCCGTCTCCTCCTTCCCGCGCCATGAGTATTGTGTCTCTTTGGTATCTTTCCCTCTCTTTGCCGCACTATAACGCGCTGTCAAAGTACTATTCCACCGCTGAGCAGGATCTTGATACTCAATACTCATCAACGCACTCCAAGGCTGAATCGATTTTAGAGGATCGCCATCTTGATTCTTACCCTTACTATATTGCCCTTTTATGTGAAATTTCCAACTCTCAGAGAGCCCAAATAAGGGACCATTCAATGTCGCATTCAATTCAAGTCCTGAAATATGAGCATGTGCCACATTGACAAATTGAATCTGATTAATTGATAGATACGGCTTTGAATCCCAACTATAGGGATAGTAAGGATTGGGTTCTAATTTCTCAGAGACTCTCTCATCAATAAAATTACGATATTTACTATGAAACGCGCCTAATCCTATCTCTGCATACTCATTTTTAAATTGATAAGTAATCTCTTGATTCAACGCTGTCTCTGGTCTCAATTGAGGATTCGGCATAAAGTGGTTCATTCCCCCTTTACCAAACTCAAAGAAGAGCTCCTCTATTTTTGGGGCTCGAAATCCTGTACTGATACGATAACCGATCAACTGCTCCGGTGTTATTTGATAATGAATCCCTAACTGCCAAGAGGTTTTAGAAAAACTTTTCTTCTCACCATTAAAGCTCACTGGAAATTTATTACTGCCATCCATCTGCGGAGAGTATTGGTAATGATCATAACGCGCCCCCAACGTGAGAGATAATTGAGGAGTTACAGTTATCTCATCTTGCAGAGAAAAAGCGGTAACAGAGGATTTAACCGGAGTCATGATACTGTAATTTGAAGGGTGTGCCACACCACTGAGATAGAGAATATCTCGATTACTATTCTTAAGCATGCCCCTTCTAAGCTCCAACTTTGCTTGTAGCAAATGCTTCTGCTCACTCAAAGAGATCGGTAACGCAAAAAGTTGGCTCTTAAAGAGCTTCTGTCGCTGCTCAAAAGCACGATAGTAACGCTGTGTAATATCAGTTGGATCTTTCTGACTTACATTATAGGTATCTGAGCGCATATCAATCTTCTGATCAGCATAGACGATATTGAGCGTGTCTAACCAAGAGGAGTCCAATGGAATATAGTCATACTCCACACCAAAGCGACGATAGGGTGCGGTATCTTTCGCAAATCGATACGTTCCCCAAGCATCAAAGCTTCGCTCTTCAGTTCGATTGTCTTGCCGGCGATTCTCATAAAATGCGGTTAAAGTCTGCTCATCGGTGATATTAACACCCCACTTTGTTAGCCAAGAGGAACCATGCTTCATCTGCGGATCAGGACGCCCCCTTGCAGGACCATAGATCTCCTCCCCATTACCACTATTAACGGTCTCATGCCCTCTTCTTTTTGTTAATTGTGCAAACCCAAAAAAGCGATCGCCACGATAACCGGCACCTAGTACTTGACGCCACTCCCTATTTTTTGAGGAGTACCCCGTCTTCCAATAGAGTCCCCATCTTTGACCTGGTTTTACAATATCATCCACTGTTTTAGTCGTAAAATAGAGTGATCCACCTATAGCACCACTTCCATCACTGACGGAGTTCGCCCCTTTATTGATTGTGACAGCACTAATATTTTCATACTCTGTACTATTGATACTGCCATTAAAATAGCCATATCCACGGTAGATTGAGGGCATAAAGCTCTCAGCTTGCGGTAAACCATCGACAATGACGGCAACCCGATCCTTATCCACGCCTCGAATCGCAAAACCATTACTCCCCGCTCGCCCACTCTCATTAACACCAACACTCAACTCATGGCGCAATAGATCACGCTCATCTTGCACCAAGTTTTTACTCAAATCCGCAGCACTTTGAGTCTCTTTAAAAGGAGTAACCTGCTCTGGCGCACCAACAACAACTACAGAACCTAATGCAATTGTTGGAAGATTCTCCTCTTTATCATCATCCGCTAAAGCAGCTGATATTGAGAGAAGTGAGAGTGTACAGCATGCGCTAAAGAGAAATTTATTAAAGAGCACACTAAAAATTGGTGATCTAACTCCAAGAACTTTTAGCTCAGTTCCAGCTTTTAACTCAGTTCTATTGAGTGTGCCGTTACTTTTTGGGGAGAGAAAAGATAACGACACTTCTTCTTGGGGAGGATGGCTACTATTTTGCATCTTTTTTATGGTTCCTATTTGAGTGATCTTCTTGATGAGCTTTCTATGAGCCCTCTATTTTGGATAGCTACATATAGCTTCTAAATATAACTTCTACATATGAGCTATACCGATGGGCTATACCGATGAGCTATCGATATAATCAATATTAACTGTAACGATAATCATTGTCATTTAGGAATCTATCAGATAAGATAACTAGTAACAAATGATAATTTATACTCAACAGGAAATAAGGAATAAAAGATGAGAAACAACAGTCGCTTAAAGCACACGATGCTTTTTTTTGCATAAAAAAACCTCAGCAATAATGCTGAGGTTGGTAACTAAGACACCACTATCCTAATGGGTCTTAATCAATTGTCGACTTCCTCTCGACACACTCAATTGATGTTAACCATGAATCTCACGGAAGGCATCAAATTGAATATCTGGATAACGCTCTTGCGCTAAATGTAAATTAACTCGTGTAGGAGCAATATAGACATACTCTCCATGGTGATCGATCGCTAAGTTATCTTCCGCCCGCTTCTTAAATTCGGCAAACTTCTTCGGATCTTTAGCATGGACCCATCGTGCTGTAGAGACCTCGACATGCTCAAAGATACAATCTACATTGTACTCAAGCTTTAATCGATGGGCGACCACATCAAACTGAAGAATTCCCACCGCACCAATGATTAGATCATTATTACGAAGGGGTTTGAAGAGCTGTGTCGCTCCCTCTTCACAAAGCTGTTCAAGACCACGCTCAAGATGCTTCATCTTTAGAGGATCGCGAAGACGCGCACGACGAAAGAGTTCTGGTGCAAAATCAGGAATTCCTTTAAAGCTTAGCTCTTCACCTTCGGTAAAGGTATCCCCAATACGGATCGTTCCATGATTGTAGATACCGATAATATCGCCGGCATAGGCCTCTTCTAAATGACCGCGATCGGAGGCCATAAAGGTCAATGCTTCTGGAATACGGATATTTTTGCCAATCCGAACATGATGCGCGGTCATTCCTGGTGTATATTTGCCGGAACAGACACGCATAAAAGCGATACGATCTCGATGGCGAGGATCCATATTGGCCTGAATCTTAAAAACAAATCCTGTTAATGGCTCTTCATCTGCTAATACTTCACGGGTTAAGGTTGCCTGCTTTTTAGGGCATGGTGCAATCTCAACAAATCCATCGAGCATCTCTTGAACCCCGAAATTAGTGATCGCAGAACCGAAGTAGACCGGCGTTAAACGCCCGGCAAGATACTCTTCAAGATCAAATTCATGACTTGCCACGCGAACAAGCTCAACTTCTTCACGAAAAGCATTGGCCCGCTCCTCTCCTAAAACCCCATCTAATTCAGGGCTATCTAAACCTTGAATGATCTGTCCTTTGCTGCGAGTTCCACGCTCTTTTGAATCATAGAGATGGATATAGTCTTCAAGAATATGGTAGACACCCTTTAACTCTCGCCCCATACCGATCGGCCATGTCACTGGCGCACAGTTGATCTTTAAAACCTCTTCCACTTCATCTAGAAGATCGATCGGCTCTTTTCCATCTCGGTCAAGCTTATTGATAAAGGTGATAATCGGAGTATCGCGAAGACGACAAACATTCATCAGTTTAATTGTCTGCTCCTCAACCCCATTTGCACAATCGATCATCATGAGCGCTGAATCCACCGCCGTTAAAGTTCGGTAGGTATCTTCCGAGAAGTCCTGGTGTCCCGGCGTATCAAGCAGATTGATCATACAATCGCGATAAGGGAACTGCATAACTGAAGAGGTCACTGAAATCCCCCGTTGCTGCTCAAGCTCCATCCAGTCTGAGGTTGCATGACGTGCAGCTTTACGCCCTTTGACAGAACCGGCAAGATTGATGGCGCCTCCAAAAAGCAGGAGCTTTTCAGTCATTGTGGTCTTACCCGCATCAGGGTGGGCAATAATGGCAAAGGTTCTACGACGGGCAACTTCTTTCGCTAATTTACTCATGATGAATATTCAAAATTGACTCAAAAAATAGGTGTCCGTATTGTACACGTTTTTTTGCCCCAAGTCGCTTTTTAAGCCTATGATGATTGATAAATCGCGGATCTCTTGCTATAACAAAAAGAGATGAAATAGATGACCACTCATATATATAGCGGGAGATTAAAAAGATGTCTGAATCGAATGAGTATCAACATATTCTTGTAGCAGTTGACCAATCTGCAGATGCAGAAAGGGTTGGCCGTCAAGCCCTTATCGTTGCACAAAGAAACCATGCAAAGATTACCCTCCTCAATATCTTAGAAGGTATCAGTATTAGTGCCGGCTATGAGCTTATGCCTATTATTCCACAGGTCTCTGATAGTGAAATTATTGCAGAAGCAAAAAAATCGATGCGCGAGCTCTCTCTCAAGTTGGGAATTCCAGATTGTGACACAATGGTCATCTCTGCATTATCAACGAAAGAAGGTATCCTACGTGCAGCAGAAGAGCTCAAAGCGGATCTTTTAGTGATCGGCTCCCATACCCGCTCTGGCCTTGGAGTCCTATTAGGATCAACATCGGGATCGATCATCAATGATTCCCCTTGCGATATCTTAACAGTGAAGGTTTCATAAAGAATCATAAAGCAGAGCGCAAAGTAGATTCATTAAAGCAGATTCATTAGATAAGACTTAAAGCGCTCTAGAAAGCAAATTGTCTCGATCAAATCAACAGAATTGATGTAAAAAGAGATTCAGTAAATAAAAGAGATAAAGCGTCAAGAAAAGAGTAAAGGCTTGAAAATCTCATAGCTATAATTTGCTTATTCAAAATTTAAGGGTACAATGCCCTCAAATAAATATTTTGGGTTAACAGATTATTAATTGTTAACTATCCTCGTTAGGTGAGGCTCCTATATGGAGGTAAGCTACTGCCCAGAAACGTCGAGAGACACCAATGGGTCAGCAGAAACTGTCGAGCTAAGGCAGTATCTAATGTAGCCGGGATTCGGATGAATACCCATGCCATATAGTGCTAAAACTTTACGAAAGAGGAGAGATCACTGTAAAGGCGCCTTTACATATCGAGAAAACACCCTCCTCACGTCTTGTGGTTGGGTGTTTTTTTTGATCTCAAAATAGACTGATCATCTATGGACTCTTTTCCCAAGGATATCAGCGTCGGCCGCTGCGCACAGCCGCGCTTAACAAAATATATCGATGACAGAGAGATTTCTTACTGTCGTTTTATGAAAATAAAAGATAATGAGGTTAAGCAAAATGGTAATTCAAGATCGTAATATGAAATTTGGCATTGAGAGCGCCGGGTCCCTAATGTCCAATGACTTTATCACCCTCGATGTCAATCATACGGTTGATGAGGCAATCGACTATCTTCGTAAAAATCTCTACCAAAGAGAAGATATTCACTACGTCTATATTCTCAATCAAGATAAAGTTCTTGTTGGTGTCGTTGCAATTAGAGAGCTTCTCTCTGCAAAAGGCGATGAGATGATTGCGAATGTCATGAAGACAAAACTCAAAAAAGTGACAACGGCAGTCGATCAAGAAGAGGTGGCGCAACTCTTTCAAGATACAGATCTTGTGACAATCCCCGTTGTTGCTGAATCAGGTCACCTATTAGGCGTCATTCATATCGATCAAATTTTAGATGTGATGGAACAAGAGGGTACTGAAGATATCTATCGTATGGCTTCGATCAAGAGTGATCAGCTCGATAATCAAAATCTTCTGACGGCAACTATCGGTCTTCTCTACCGTAAACGAGTTGCTTGGCTAGTTGTTCTTGTCTTTATGAATATCTTCTCTGGTGCGGGGATCGCAACTTATGAAGATCTTATTGAGAGCAATGTCGCACTGGTCTTCTTCCTCCCCTTATTAGTCGATAGTGGAGGTAACGCCGGAGCACAGTCCGCAACATTAGTGATTCGAGCGATGGCGCTTGGAGAAGTTCGTATCAAAGATTGGTTTAGAATGATTGGGAAAGAGACTATCATCTCTGCACTCCTTGGCTTTACAATGGCGCTTGCCGTCTCATTGGTAGGATTCTACCGTGGTGGTGTTGAGATTGCTTTCATTGTGGCATTAACGATGGTTTTTGTTGTCATGATTGGTAGCATCATTGGACTTTCACTCCCCTTTATCTTTAGTAAGATGAAGATGGACCCTGCAACAGCAAGTGGCCCGCTAATCACCTCTATCTGTGATATTGTCGGTGTCTTTATCTACTTCGGCATTGCGAGTGCATTTATTACACTCTAAACACGCTCCGGCATATGCCGGAGATAATCCAAAATTGATACTAGCTATACTTGCTTCATTTTAATGAAAGTTATTTCAACCAAAATCATTACAATAAAATAGCTTCAATAAAAAAGAGAGCCCATTGAGCATTTTCAATAATGTTCAATGGTGACTCTCTTTTCTGTTTTCACTTCTCAATATAATTAACCAGTTGTGATGATTACGAAATCTTCGCCCCGGGTTTAAGCTCACTTAAAGAGGTTAAGAGGGTTAACTCCTCTTTGGTGGAGGCAGACAGAATCATTCCTTCACTCACACCAAAACGCATCTTTCTCGGCGCTAGATTTGCAACCACCACCACATACATTCCCACTAAAGCGGCAGGATCTTGATAAAACTTACGGATGCCGGAGAAGATAGTGCGGGGACGCTCCTCGCCTAAATCGATCTGGAACGTTAAAAGCTTATCAGCCCCTTCAATAAAATCGCATGAAAGTACCTTTCCTAAACGAAGATCGATCTTGGCAAAATCATCGATCGAGATATATGCCTCCTCTTCGCTTTTATCAACACCTTTATCAGAACCCTTACCGCCCTTTTTTTGCTCGCTCTTTACGACCTTATCGCCCGCTTTATCAGCTTGTTGCGCATCTTTACGCTCGACACTCAAGGCTTCACGATTCGCTTCAATCATCGCATCGAGATCTTTACGATTAAGACGCGTCATCAGATGCTCATAATCGTTGATAAGATGCCCCTGAGGTAATTTCTCATGAAGCGCTGCAAAAGTTAAAGGTGCAATATTGAGGAATTTCTCTACACGCTCTGCAACCACTGGTAACACTGGTTTAAGATAGAGCGTTAAAATTCTAAAGGCTTCTAAATAGCCGGTACAGAGATCTTGAAGTAATTTTGCTCTGCTCTCATCTTTAGCAATCTCCCAGGGCTTCATCTGATCAAAATGCTCATTCACATCATCACAAGCTGCTGAGATCTCTCTTAGAGCTGCGGCAAAATTACGCTTTTCAAAGCCCTCTTGAATTGCGGGCGCACGCGCAATAACAGAGTCGATCAATGCCACCGATTCCGCTGCAATCTCACCTAACCGATTATCAAAGTTTTTTGAGATAAAGCGACTTGTTCTTGAAGCAATATTGACATATTTACCGATAAGATCCGCATTAACACGATTCACAAAATCATCGAGGTTGAGATCAAAATCATCGATTGCTCCATTCGATTTTGCAGCAAAATAGTAACGCAACCATTCTGGATCGAGCTTCTGAGCAATATAGGAATCAGCAGTAATAAATGTGCCGCGCGATTTACTCATCTTCGCGCCATCTACGGTTAAAAAGCCATTAATCGCATATTGAGAAGGGACACGATGTCCAGAGAAATTGAGCATTGCAGGCCAGAAGAGCGTATGGAAATACATAATATCTTTACCGATAAAATGGACCATCTCCGTGCCGGTAGCTTCTGCCTTATCTCTCTTAATAAAGCTCTCAAAATCAATATTACCAACACGATCACAATAGTTCTTAAATGAAGCAAAATAACCGATCGGGGCATCTAACCAAACATAGAAATATTTATTTTCCGCGTTTGGAATAGGGAACCCAAAATAGGGGGCATCTCGAGAGATATCCCAATCTGAGAGCTTACAATCTCCCTCTTCACCAATCCATTCACGCATCTTATTGGCCGCTTCAGGTTGCAAGCGCTCTTTATCTTCTAGGAATTGACGCAGGAATTCGACACAACGTGGATCTGATAACTTAAAGAAGAAGTGTTCAGAAGGGCGCATGACTGGAGTCTTCCCTGTCACAACAGAGAAGGGGTTGATCAATTCTGTCGGCCGATAAGTCGCACCACACGCTTCACAGTTATCCCCATATTGATCTTTAGCATGACATTTAGGGCACTCTCCCTTAATGAAACGATCAGGTAAAAACATCTTGCGCTCTTCATCATAGAACTGCTCAATCGTTTTTGTCTCTATTAGATCATTTGCTTTGAGCGTAAGATAGATCTCTTCAACTAACTGCTGATTCTCTTTTGAATGTGTCGTGTAATAATTATCAAAATCGATATGGAAATTATCAAAATCTTGCAGATGTGCCGCATGCGCTTTTGCAATTAACTCTTCAGGAGTAATACCAAGAGAGTCTGCCTTTAGCATAATGGGCGTTCCATGGGTATCATCAGCGCAGATATAATAAACATTGTTTCCAAGCATTCGCTGAAAACGCACCCAAATATCGGCTTGAGCATACCCTAATAGATGCCCTAAATGAATATCTCCATTGGCAAATGGCAGTGCGTTTGTGACAAAAATATCTCTCTTTCGTTGCATACTCTACTTGTTCCTATATTTGTTTCATAATGGGCATCTCTGTAAGTAATCATCAATGTCTAATACTTCCAATGCTTCTATACCTCTAATCTCTCTTAGAAGGTCTATCAGAAGGCCTATTAGAAGATCTCTTAGAGCATCCATTACTATTTATCGATGCGCCCTCATCTCATCTGTTTTAAATTACTGCTTACTACTGCTGATAGCTTTCGCCCACTTTACTCCTGACGCTTTAATAAGACGGCGACCTGTGCGGCAATTCCCTCTTCCCTACCGACAAAACCTAACTTCTCCATAGTTGTCGCTTTAACATTGATATCCTCTGTGGAGATATTAAGATCTGCGGCAATCACAGATTCAATCGCCGCTCTATAGGGTTTCATCTTCGGTTGTTCCGCCATAATCGTAATATCGATATTACCAATCTTATAACCTCTATCGAGAACAATTTGGTAAGCCTCTTTAAGGAGAAGGCGACTATCGGCATCTTTATAACGTGGATCAGTATCGGGGAAAAGTGTTCCAATATCTCCCGCCTTTACCGCTCCTAAAATAGCATCTGTTAGGGCATGAAGCACCACATCACCATCTGAGTGCGCTTTAAATGCTTTATGAAAAGGGATCTTTACCCCACCTAACATAAGATGATCACCCTCTTGAAAGGTATGAACATCAAAACCAAATCCTATTCTCATTCTCTTCTCTCACTAAAATAGAGGCTCATTAATTGTAGGTCTTCAGGATATGTGACTTTAAAATTATGTGGATAACCCCGATAGACCTTTGGTGAGAGGCCATTATACTCTAAAAGTGAAGCCTCATCTGTCACTTTTGCACCTTCTCGCTCTGCACGCTCGGTAGCTTCAATCAGTGTTAAAAGTGGCGCCATTTGGGGAGTTTGTGCTAACCAGATTCGATCACGATCAATCGTTTCGATAATTAATCCAGCTCTATCGACACGTTTCACAGTATCTTGCGCCGGTAAGGCCATAATAGCTCCCCCTTGCGGCGCATCTTCTAATACAGATCGAAGAAAGAGAGAGAGCTCTTCAGGTCTCAACCCCGGTCTTGCCGCATCGTGTACAGCAACCCAGATTTTATTGAGATCTTTTCCCGCACGACTTAATTTCTCTTTTAAGAAGTAGAGCCCCGCGGCAACAGAATCTGTTCGTGTAGCTCCCCCCTCAACCCGCCATAGAGATTCGCTCTCGACCGCTAAAGGTGTTTCATCCTCAGCAGATAGAGCGACAACGCCACCATTCATCTCCGCAACTCCTAAAAATAATTTTAAGGTATGCGTTAAGATGCTCTCCCCGGCAATCTTGAGATATTGCTTTGGTACTTCAGACCCCATGCGACTTCCAACGCCCGCTGCGGGAATAATAAAATAGAGTTCTTGCTCTCCCTTTTGAGTACTCAATGTGCTTCTGCTCCTTCATAAAATGGCTCGATCGATGATCGATCATCTGTAACGATTAACAACTTAACTATTCTCGCCATCATGACCTATGCCACATGGCAGATAAAATAGGAGTCGACTGATGATACCGACATTTTGTTGCTATCTACTGCTTAATTTTCAATATTGAGCCTCTATTATAACGAACTCCCAACAATTTCATTACCATTACCGCTTTATATTTTCGCTCTCTTATAGCCCTTATCTCTCTTAAAAAAGAACATAAAAAAAGCATCTCAAACCATCACTTGAGATGCTCTTATCAACTCTACTGCTTCTCTCTAAATATAAAGACCAGTATGAAATTCGATACTAAAGTATGTCATTACCAAAGTGTGCCATTAAATTGTGACACTAAATTATGATACTAAATACTGATACTTCGGTCTAATATTGATATGGGGTCATCACTCTACTTCGGAAGCTCATAATGCTCACGGCTTTCATTGACCCGCTCACGGAGCAATTTACCCGGTTTAAAGTGGGTGGTATATTTGCCACTTAATTTTACTGCATCTCCGGTCTTCGGGTTGCGCCCTATCTTAGGCTCTCGATAACGAACAGAGAAACTACCAAATCCTCTAATCTCGATACGCCCGCCCTTCCCTAAGGTCTCTGTAATATGTTCTAAAATTTTCTTAACACTCTTTTCAACTTCAGCTGTTGAACAGTGTGGGTATTTTGCACTTAATCTTTGTACTAGCTCTGATCTAGTCACCGTACTTCTCCTTGATTCTATAATTCCCTAGTTTTCAGTATAAATCCCGCAAACGCCGTAAATTTATGTATATTTTTATATATAAAATAATACAATCTATCGTTCTATTAAGCAACAATCCCTCTAAAAAATATCTCTTAATTCTCTATTAGAATCAAATACCTCTATAAAAAAACCGCAAACTATAAAGTCTGCGGTTTTTACTGACCGAAGGTCATACAACTATTAATTTTAATGAGCCTCAATTGATCAATCTGAATCAATCTGAATCACGTTAATCTATCTTAATCAAAGTGGCTCTAAAATTATTGTTGCTTCTTATTGCTGTTTTAACTGCTCTTTTAAGAGATCACCGAAAGTTGTCGCACCAACATTATCATTTGTGTACTCAGCGATATCTTGTGGGCTTACTTCGTCAACTGCTTTCACAGAGAGAACGATTGAACGATTACGGCGATCAACGCTTACAAAACGTGCTTCAACTTCATCACCTACGTTATAGACGTTACGAACATCTTCTACACGCTCAGATGAAATTTCAGATGCGCGAAGGTTACCTTCAACACCGTTACCAAGATCAACAACTGCATACTTAGCATCAACTTCAGTAACAACACCTTTCACTAAAGAACCTTTCTCATGCTCTGCTAAGAATGAAGAGAATGGGTCTTGGTCAAGTTGTTTGATACCTAAAGAGATACGCTCACGATCAGCATCAACTGCTAATACCATTGCTTCGATCTCATCACCACGGCTATATTCGCGGATCGCTTCTTCACCAGGAACGCTCCATGAAATATCAGAAAGGTGAACAAGACCATCAATGCCACCTTCAAGACCGATGAAGATACCGAAATCTGTAATAGATTTGATTGTACCTTTGATCTTATCGTTCTTGTTATATTTCATCTCGAACTCAGACCATGGATTTGGCATGCACTGTTTCATACCGAGAGAGATACGGCGACGCTCTTCATCGATATCGAGAACCACAACGCCCACTTCTTCACCCGCTGTAACAACTTTAGAAGGATTAACGTTTTTGTTAGTCCAATCCATTTCTGAAACGTGAACAAGACCTTCGATACCTGGCTCAATCTCAACGAAACAACCGTAATCAGTAATGTTAGTAACTTTACCTTTTGTTTGAAGACCTGCAGGGAAGCGCATAGCGATATCTTTCCATGGATCTTCACCAAGTTGTTTAAGACCAAGTGATACACGGTTACGCTCTTTATCAAATTTAAGAAGCTTAACTTCGATCTCTTGATTGATCTCTACGATCTCAGATGGGTGACGAACACGTTTCCACGCCATATCTGTGATATGGAGAAGACCATCAATACCACCAAGGTCGATAAACGCACCGTAATCAGTAAGGTTCTTAACGATCCCTTTAACAACATCACCTTCTTCAAGTGTTTTGAGAAGCTCTTCACGTTCTGCAGAATACTCTTCTTCAAGTACCGCGCGGCGTGAAACAACGATGTTGTTACGCTTTTGGTCAAGCTTGATAACTTTTAACTCAAGCTCTTTACCTTCAAGATATGCGATATCACGAACAGGGCGAACATCTACTAATGAACCTGGTAAGAACGCGCGCTCTGTACCGATATCAACAGTAAATCCACCTTTAACGCGACCTGAGATAACACCTTTAATGATTTCATCATTTTCAAGTTTCTTCTCAAGGAATGCCCATACTTCTGCACGTTTCGCTTTTTCACGTGAAAGACGAGTTTCACCGAAACCATCTTCTAATGACTCAAGGACAACGTCCACTTTATCACCAACTTGAACTTCAATTTCACCATTTAAATCTTGAAATTGTTCAGCGGGGATGCGACCTTCACTCTTAAGGCCAGCATCAACGATTACAAAACCGTTTTCGATTTTTACAACCGTTGCTTCAATGATTGCACCAATTTCACGTGCTTGTTCTTCGGCGATTGATTGCTCAAATAATTCTGCAAAACTTAATGACATATAATTAAAAATGCATAGACATGTGGAATATTTTTCTCACTATACTCACCCTATTTCCTAGAAACCTCATATACCCTAAGCGTTCTACCTTAAGTATTCTCAATTTCTTGGCAACAAGTAAATTGTAGCGTTATTCCAATCTACGACTTGTTTAAAGTAATAAAAAATCACAACATTAGCACTATAGCTTAGTAATCGACCGACTTCTGAGTAGTTACTCTGAAATCCCCTACCCGAGAAATATCTTCTAGACCTTTTAGATCTTCTATAGATATAAATTGGGGAGTCTACTGATCGATATCGCTATCGCTCTTTGTGAAACCTACATCTAATCAATAATCTTCTGATTACCCTTTTTTATCGAGCTGATAAAGCAAAAGAGGGACCGATTATCTCAGTCTCCCCTTAAACCTTCGATGACAAACCTTAGATGATCCATCTAAGAGATGTAAAATCTGTTATCAACTGCTTTTAAAGCCGTTTTAAGATCGAATTTTAAACCACTTTTAAACCATTCTATAAGCGTTTAAACATCGTTTATAACGTCACTTAAGCACTTATTAATAGTTTAAAAGAATCTCTCTTTAATCACTTTCCAAGCCGATGCATAGACTTCATCCACCCCAAGTTTAGATGTATCGATCACTATCGCATCATCTGCTGCAATAAGGGGGGCGCTCGATCGCGTCCGATCTCGCTCATCTCTTGCTTCCACCTCAGATAAAATCTGCTCTATATTAACGCAAATTCCACTCTCTAACAACTGTTTATGCCGTCTTTTTGCCCGCTCTTCTGCAGTAGCTGTTAAAAAGAGTTTCAATTTTGCACTTGGAAAGACCACCGTTCCCATATCTCGACCATCAGCAATAAGTCCCGGCGCTTGTGCAAAATCACGTTGCCGTTGAAGTAAGTTTTCCCGAACTTGCGGATGTTTGGCAACGATTGAAGCCTTATTACCCGTCTTCTCTTCACGAATCTTATGGGTAACATCTTCCTCTTCTAAATAGATATTGAGAGCAGAACCCACCACTTCGAAACGAAGGGGTAACGCTGCTGCAAGAGAAGCGACTAAAACCTCATCCTCAAGATCTACCCCTCTCTTTTCAGCAAAAAGAGCCACTGCGCGGTAGATCGCTCCTGAGTCTAAAAAGTGCCAGCCCAATTTTTTTGCTAGCTGTAAGGAGAGAGTTCCTTTACCTACACCACTAGGGCCATCTATCGTTATAACATTTTGCATCGCATCTACCTTCATCATTAATTTTGCTGAAAAGAACATTATAGATAATATAGTCAATATATCTCATCAATATATTATCGCTATTTCTCGCTATTTTAGAGATTCATGCTCTCTAAAAATAGAGATAAGTATCAATAAAAGAGAAAGCGTTTCATATAAATTGATAACATATCGAGTTATCGAGACTTAATTTATATCAAGATCATATCGGATTTATGTCGCAACTGATATTGCAATAACTCTATTCCTATCACTTATTGCAACATCGATACGCAATCAATACGGCATCGGTGTCGGTATCAATCTCTATAAGAGATCATAACTCAAGCGATAAAATTGATATATTATTAAGCAACCAACTAAAATCGAGATTTTAACTAGGATAAAAAGATGAAATTAACAATTGCAACACGTGAAAGTCCTCTCGCGCTCTGGCAAGCGAACCATGTTCGAAGTGAACTCCTCAAGCATTTCCCGGAAATGGAGATTGAATTGCTCGGCATGACAACAAAGGGGGATCAACTACTCTCTTCACCTCTTAGTAAAATAGGGGGAAAAGGGCTCTTTATCAAAGAGCTAGAGGTTGCGATGTTAGAAGGAAGAGCAGATATTGCTGTTCACTCAATGAAAGATGTTCCCATGGCATCTCAACTCCCTGAAGGGATGAGTGTACCTGTAATCTTAAAACGAGAAGATCCAAGAGATGCGCTTGTCTCCATTAACTATAAATCCTTAGATGATCTTCCTGAAGGTGCAGTAGTAGGTTCATGCTCACTACGTCGTAGAGCTCAACTACTAGCACATCGCCCCGACCTTCAGATTAAAGATCTTCGAGGAAATGTAAATACACGCCTCCAAAAATTAGAAAATGGAGAGTATGATGCCATTATCCTTGCAGCGGCAGGATTAATCCGCTTAGGCTTTGAAGAGAAGATCACCCAACTTCTTCCCGATACAATCTCCCTACCCGCCGTCGGTCAAGGCGCAATTGGAATCGAATGTGTCACTAACAATCATGCGGTTCAAGAGGTGATTGCCAAATTGAACGATGAAGAGACCGCTATCTGTGTTTCGGCAGAGAGAGCTTTCAATGCAAAACTTAATGGTGGTTGCCAAGCACCTATTGCCGGCTTTGCCCAATTGAGTGAAAAGGGGCTCTATCTTAGAGGCTTAGTAGGAGATCTCGATCATGGGACAATTATCTATCATGAGTTGTGGGGAAAACCTGAAGAAGCGGTCGCCTTAGGAGAAGCCCTTGCAGATAACCTTCTCTCTCGTGGCGCAAAAGAGATACTTGAAAAGATCTATGGCTAAATCTATGAAGCAGAAAGAGAATAATCCTATCGAAGATATTAATAATATTGGGAATATTGCCGAAATTGGAATTATTGTGACTCGCCCAAAGGGTCAGTCACACTCCTTTATCCAAAAATTGCAAGCATTGGGATATACTGCTTTTGATCTTCCCGGCATTATTATCGCCCCACCTCAAGAACTGGCTAAAGCACAAAAAGAGTTAGATCAAGTATCAGAGTATGATTACCTCCTCTTTACAAGTCCTAACTCTGTTCGTTTTGCTAAGAAGTTAGGATTAGCCTTCGATAAAATTAAGGGATTTATCTCTATAGGTTCCGGCACAGAGAGGGCTTTAGAGCCCTATCTTGCCAATAAAGAATCGATTACAGCACCTAAGCCCTACACCTCTGAAGCACTCGTTGAGACATTAAAAGCCCATCATATTGCCGGCAAAAAAATCTTAATTATTAGTGGTGAAGGGGGTCGCCGACTCCTCGATCAAGCAATTGATGATCTCGGTGGCTTTGGTAAGTATTGTGATGTCTATCGTCGAGAAGCCCCCACTGAAGAGATGCTCAATCTCACACCTCTTCTAAGCTTTAAAGATGCATCCTCGGCTACAACATCTGCTTCAACACCCGCATCTACAAGATCACTCTATCTTGTTATCTCAAGCCAAGAAGCTTTCAATAACTTACTCCCTATTTTAGAGCGACACCAGCTCAGAGCCCAAATTGATGGGATCTTTGTAGGTAGCGAACGATTAGAAAACATAGTAAAATCAGAAGGGTTTGAGAGAGTCATTGTTGCCCGATCTGCACTTGAAAAAGATCTCTGGCAAGCAATTGAGGAGTATTTTAACCCTCTCACTTCGCACCCCCTCAATTCCCCTTCTATCTCACCTGATAATGATAAGGAGCGCTCTATGACGCAAGAGCTGAATAACCAAGATTCTAAAAAAACAGAACAGTCCATCTCCCCACAATCTTCTACTAATGAGGCTACTACTGTAGATAAAGAGCTTGATACAGCAACTGTGGAGAAGCGTGATAACGATGATAAAGCGCAATCCACGAATAGTAAGCGCCAAAATCAGAAAGGTAATAAAAAGAGAGGCAATGGGCGCAGAGAGAATCAAAATCAAGCTGTTGAAAATGAATCTTCTAAGAAGAAATCTGATGAAGAGCGTTCTAATAAAGAAGCCGATAATGAGAAAGAGGCCTCTAAAACAACAAATACCCAAGAGACCAATCAAGAGATCAAGCAAAAGATTGAGTCGCCTCACGACTTAGAAAAAACGTCTCTATCCGCGCAGGAAGAGAAAAGTCAAGAGAATCAAAAACGCAAAGAACAGGAAAGTGTGAACGATTCAACCACAAAAACAGTTGATGAAAAGTCATTAGAGAGAGCGGAAGATCACAGTATGAATAATGAGGCACATAGCGAAAATGTTGCAACTTCAGCAACGACAGCCACAACATCGAGCACTGAACACTCAACTCGCCCAAGCCAAGGATTGACCTATCTCGCTCTTATCTTAGCATTAGGTGGATTAGGGCTTGGTGGATTCTCCTACTATAAAGGCTCGTTAGAGAAAACCGATAAAATCGCTCAACTAGAGAGCGCTATTGCAACAGATGCATCGACAATCTCCACGCTTAAAGGGCAAGTTGATACGCTCAACAAGAGCCTCTCCACACTCAAAGTTACCACCGATAAGATAGCGACGAGTGATGCTCAATCACTCTCAGGACAAGTTGCCGCAGTTGCGCAAAAACATGATCAACTTAACCAATCGATGGCAGAGTCAGCTAAGGGATTACAAGCACAGATCGATAAACTCGCAGCAACACAGAAAGATCTCTTAGCTCAAGGCGATCAAATCAACAATATTGCCAAAGTCAGCAATCAAGCGATTACAATCGCTAACGACTTTGATAAGAAGCTCGCAGCACAAGAGTTACAACAAAATGTCGTTCTCAATGAAGCAAAAGAGCTCATCTCTACCATCAAAAATATTACCGATTTAGAGATGCTTCGCACTACAGAGGTTGATTATCTCCTCAAGGTCGCGATTCAAAAAGTGCAATATGACAAAGATTACAAGACAGCATCACAGATCTTAAGTTCAGCACTCGATAAACTCTCTCAGATCAATAGTATCAATTTCAATGAGACCAAAAAGCTTCTCGAAGCCAATATCGATACCTTAAAGACATTAGAACCATTAGATCTAGTGGATATTACTCGTCGCTTAGAGAAAGTGACAATGCTCCTTCAGAAAGCCCCCCTTAAGAGCGATAGCGCACTGGTCAACCTTAAAAATGAGATCTTTAACCAAGGCGCTCCTGAAGGAGAGAGTTGGACTGATAAATTAACAAGTTCCCTCAAGCATCTTGTCGTGATCGAAGATAAGCGAACTGAAGTACCGGAACTAATGGCGAAAGAAGATAGATTCTTCCTACTACAAAATATTCAACTTGAATTAACTGCGGCAAAAATCGCACTACTTCAAGATCAAGTCACCCTCTTCAAACACTCTGTAGAGAGCGTACAATCTTGGGTAAAAACTTACTTCGATGAAGATAATGCCGATGTTAGAGAGGCTATTCAGCAGTTACAATGGCTTCTTGATGCAAAACTTGAAGTGACTCCTCCTAATATTGAGCGCACACTCACAGACTTTGAAGCCACTCTTCGAGCATATAAAGGAGCGCAATAATGGGTAGATTTCTTAAAACAATCGGTTGGATTATTCTTATTCCGATTTTAGCCATTCTCCTCTTCTTTGTTGTCAAAGATGATACAGGACAGGTTCTCATTACAGGCTCCTTCCCCATCATTGGTCCTAAAACAATTCATACCACAATTGTCGGAGGCTTGTTACTTGCTGCAGTCTCTATTCTCATTATCTATGTTGTGATTCGACTGATCATCACAATTATTAGAACGCCGAAGATTATGCGTCATTTTCGACTCAATCGTCGCGCGAGAATTGCAGATAAACAATTTGCGGAAGCAGAACTCGCACTTCTTGAAAATCGCCCCAAAGTAGCAGAAGATCTCTTCTTACTAGCGGCAAAAGGAAGTAAGAGTAAAAATCTCTGCTATGTGGGCGCAGCGCGAGCAGCTCAACTCTCCGGTAATATGGAGAAAAGAGATCGCTATCTTCGTGAGATCGATCTTTCAGATTCAAAACATGATCGTGAGTTAGCAGAGGTACAACGTGCAGAACTTCTCTTAGAGGCTGATGAGAATGAGAAAGCTGAACTTCTTCTAAACACCCTATTAGAACGAGAAAAAAATCACTACGCAACACTACTACTTGCCGTTGCATTGCAGAAGCAGGGTAAAAATGAGGCGCTATTTAGACTTCTTCCCAATCTGCAGAAAGCGCTTCCACGCTTAACGCCTAGTGAAGAGATCGATCAATATACAGAAAATGTTTACAAAGCACTCTTTGAGTATGCAAGCCAAATTAGTAAAGATTCTGATCAATTACGCCTCGTCTGGGGCCGCCTTCCTAAACATCTCCAGCATGAGCCGGCGCTCCTCATCGCCTATGCTAATCGCTTGCTTGATGTGGGGGATACAAAGCGTGCTGAAGAAATTCTTCGAAAAGAGATCAATCGCTCACACAATGAGATGCTGATCTTAGCTTATGGTCACCTCTATCGTGGCGATCAGCAAAAACTCCTTCATCATGCTAAAAAGTTTAATGCAGATGCACCAGATAGTGCCATTACACAATATACTCTTGCACATATGCTTTTTCGAAACCAGCAATATGATGAAGCGATGACGCACCTTCAAAAGACTATTCAACTCGATCCCCAATTTGTAAAAGCTTATCGCTTAATTGGTGAGATTAAGTTGATTCAGAATGATGATAAGAGTGCATTAGAGTTCTTTAAAGAAGCGATGGCGCTCGCTTTTGATGAACGCCCGAAAGATGTTAAACGGGTTGATGGTGATCTTTTAATCTCTTCTGTTGATAAAATCTCCCATAAAAAGGAGGATGAAGAGATTGCTGATGGAGAGTTCTCTAATGCGAAAGAGAACGTAAACAAAGAGGATCAGCAGAAGAAAGCTTCAACAACGCAAGAAGGGGGCATCAACGCTTCTCATGAAAGTGAAGATCTAGGCGAACAAGATCCCCATATCAATAATAATTACGATCCTCGTCGCCACCTCTAATCTTCACAAAACTGCTGATTTCTAAAAGAAAATCACTATTTGAGAGAGAAGCAAAGAGTTGCAAAATCTATAAAAAAGAAAGATGGCTTTTGCCATCTTTTTTCTCTCAAACGTCTTAACTCAAAGGGATTGACTCAAATGAGTTGATACAACTAATGAGCATGACTTATAAGTATGACTTATGGATATGACTAATTGTTATAACGAAAGTAGAGAACCTATGAATATAACCTTTAACGATCGAACACTTGATCTCTCCTCCCCAAAAATTATGGGGATTCTCAACTTAACACCTAACTCCTTCTCCGATGGTGGTGATTATTATGATCCAGAGCGCGCTCTAGATCGCGCTTATGAGATGTTAGAGGAAGGGGCAGATATTCTCGATATCGGTGCGGAATCTACAAACCCCAAAGCAACACCGATTAGTAGCCAGGAGGAGATCAGACGCCTTCGACCTGTCGTCTCTCTACTTCGACAAAAACTTGATATCCCCCTCTCAATTGATACCTTTCGAGCAGAGACGATGAAGCAGATGCTCGATCTTGGGGTCGATATTATCAATGATGTCACCGCATTAAGCGATCCTAAAGCACTCGACTCTCTTTTAAAATCTAAAGCAGCAGTAGTCCTCATGCATATGTTAGGCGATCACCAAAAAATGCATATTACAGGGGATTATCGCCTCACCGGCGGCGTGACTCATTCCGTTTTTCAACATCTAGAGAAAATCGCCCAAAAATGTGTAAGCGAGGGAATAGATTCCTCACGAATTATTTTAGATCCCGGCTTTGGCTTTGATAAAAATGTCCCGGAACAGCTCACCCTACTTAAAGAGCTCCGAAGATTGACGCAGAAAAGCCAATACCCCTACCTCGTAGGCGTTTCTCGCAAACGCTTTATTGGCGCTATCACTCATGTGGAAGCTCCTAAAGAGCGACTTGCCGGCAATCTTGCCGTAGCGCTCTGGAGTATTGAACAAGGTGCTAAAATCTTAAGAGTTCATGATGTTAAAGCAACTAAAGAGGCATTTCTAATGTGGCAGGCGATCAATCATGCAGAGAGTTCTACCCTCTAGAAAATCATTATTGAAGATAGAGATAGAATCAAACAGCGTGATTCCCTACCCTTTTGAGCTGAGATAGTTATCTCAGACATAACAATTATAGGCATGACGATTACAAGTATGATAATTTCAACTCCAGCTTCTGTTTTATCCGCTATCTCAACCCACACTTGAACCTCAAATTTCAACCTCACTTACACCCAACTTTCACCTAATTTTAGCTCAACAGAGATCTCCTGATTAACTATGATTGAATTCCAAGGCCTCACCATTCGCATGAATGCGAATATACTTATCGACAACTTCAGCTTCTCCATCACACCACGCATGCGAGTCGGATTAGTAGGTAAAAATGGAACAGGGAAAACAACCCTCTTCAATACCATACTCGGTCGTCATGAACCTGATAAAGGGGAGATTCATATTCCTAAGTCTGCGGTGATTGCCGAGGTCGCGCAAGAGATCCATAATACGGAGCTCTCCGCCTTTGAATATATTTTAAGTGGAGATGCAGAGTTAGTAGAACTACGTGAAGCAGAGGTGAACGCTCTTGCACAAAATGATGCCAATCAAATTGCTCATATCTATGCTCGCATTGAAGAGATTGATGGCTATCGTGCTGATAGCAGAGCCTATCAACTACTCGATGGTTTAGGTTTTAAGGTAGATGATTACCACAAACCGGTTAAAGATTTTTCTGGGGGTTGGCGTATGCGCCTCAATATCGGCAAAGCATTAATGTGTCGCTCCGATATTCTGCTACTTGATGAGCCAACAAACCATCTCGACTTTGAGACCGTTGTTTGGGTTGAAAATTGGCTCAAACAGTATCCCGGCATCTTAATTGTTATTTCCCATGACCGCGATTTTCTCGATAATATCTGTACTCAAATTATCCATCTCTACCAGCAGAAGGCGACCGTTTATAGCGGCAACTACACTGCATTCCTGCGTTTAAAAGCAGAAAAATTAGCGCACCAACAAGCCCAATTTGAAAAAAATGAGAAGACGCGTGCGCATCTTCAAAAGTTTATCGATCGCTTTAGTGCTAAAGCGACCAAGGCAAAGCAAGCCCAAAGCCGCGTCAAAGCATTAGAAAAACTCGAGGATATCGCCCCTGTTGTGGCGGAAAATGAGTTCTCTTTCCAATTCCAAAACCCCGAAAGAGTACCCGACCCTCTTATTCGTCTTGATCATGTCAGCTTTAGCTATGATCAAAACCACTTTATTCTTAAAGAGATCAATTTTACAATCACCCCTGAAACTCGCGTCGGGATTTTAGGGCGAAATGGTGAAGGGAAATCAACCCTCATTAAGCTGATCGCCGGAGAAAATATCCCAACCTCAGGAACAATTATTGCGTCAGAACATCTTAAGGTAGGTTACTTCTCTCAACATCAAGTAGAATATTTAACCCTCTCTGAATCCCCTATCTGGCACTTAACACAATTAGATCCTCAGATAACAACCCAAGATGCCCGTAATTTTCTAGGCTCATTCGGTTTTCATGGCGATAAAGTACTAGAAGCGATTGCCCCCTTTTCAGGGGGCGAGAAAGCACGATTAGCCCTTGCGTTAATTGTCTATCAAAAGCCTAATCTTCTGCTTCTTGATGAGCCGACCAACCATCTCGATATCGATATGCGAGAAGCGATAGCAATTGCCCTACAATCTTTCAGCGGTGCTGTATTAATGGTCTCCCATGATGCCTCCCTTTTAGAGCTCTGTTGCGATCAATTCCTGCTTGTTGCCCATCAATCCTTAAAAGAGTTTAAAGGGGATCTAGAAGATTATCGGCAATATCTTATAGAACAGAATCGCGCCACATCTCGTGCAGAAAAGAGTGCGCCGATAGCGGAGAAAAAACCTCAACACCATCTCGATCGAGAAGAGCGTAAAAGATTGCAAACAGAGTTAAGACGCCTGACAAAAGAGATCGAGCAAGCTGAAAAAAAATTAGAAAAATTGACAATAAAGATTGAGGAGATCGAAGAAGTATTAGGGAATCCTGATAGCTATGAAACCCTATCTCCTGAAGAGATCTTAACATTCGATCAAGATAAAAGTGCGCTTGAAGCAGAGAGTGAAGCCCTAGAAGAGGCTTGGTTAAATGCGGCTGAAAAGCGAGAAACAATCACAAAAAAGCTAGAAAATTAAATTAACCGATAATATTAATAATAATTGGTATGATAAGAAAAGCTTTTAAAGATTCAAGCCTTTAGTACAATATGCAAAATAGAGATTTAATCGTAAGATTATTGAGCTCTATTTTGATTTTTTTATATTTTTAAAGGAAAATCTATACGCTTATTACAACTGACAGCCAAAACTGACAAAAACTAACAAACTTCGCTAATTCAATCGACCGAGGATAACAGAATCATATCAAGCTATTATCAAGAAGTTAGCAGAGAAAGTTAAGTTCAGAGAAGCTAAAGTAGAAGGTGAATTGGAAGGTTATTGATATTTCAATTAACACTTTACTTAAAGTGATAATATTTACATTATTGCTTTTCATAGAGTGATTATCAATCAGCACAATTTATATAAAAAGAGCTCTTCTCTAACCTAAAAGGGATTTGTCAGGGCAAAAGATTAGATCTGAAGATGGCATCTTATTGCTAATAAGTATGGAGAGAGTAAGAGGAATTAAAACCTGATATAGAACAGAAAGTCACTTTTTATAGTTTTGTATCATGTTTTATCAGCTTACATTAATAGAGAGTGATAGGGGATTATCGCTCTTTTACAACTTTTATCTGTAGTTCTGTAGGGTAAAAATTGATTCGGTTGATCGCTCTCTTTAGCGTTTAAACAGATCAATTGAGAAGAAAAATAATTACCCTACCTTTATAAACTTATAGCTGATAGGTATTTCGATATGAATAAAGCTGCCTTAAAAGCGCTAAAAATAGGAGCCATCGCCACAGCCCTCCTGATAGTAACGGGATGTAGCGATCTTGCCCTCTTCAATCCGAAAGGTGAGATTGCCGAGTATGAGAAGTGGCTTCTAATGATTAGCGCTGCCCTTATGCTCATCGTTATCATTCCCTGCATCATCATGGCGGTTATCTTCCCTTGGTGGTTTAGAGAATCGAACAAAAAAGCAACCTATAAACCCGAATGGCAAGAATCGAAGATCTTGGAACGATTCATGTGGGGAGTTCCCATCGCCATTATCGCCCTTTTAACCTTTATTACCGTTCAAAGTACCATCGATCTCAATCCGAAAAAACGGATTGAATCTGAGAAAGAAGATCTCGTTATTGAAGTGGTCTCAATGGATTGGCAATGGCTCTTTATCTATCCTGAAGAGGGAATTGCAACCATTAATACCCTCTATCTTCCTGTTGATCGCCCTCTTAAGTTTAGACTTACCTCACAAACGGTGATGAATGCCTTCTTTATTCCACAAATTGGAACACAACTCGATGTGATGAGTGGAATGGAAAATGTCCTCTATCTCATTGTTAATGAAGAGGGAACCTATCAAGGGGCATCCTATGGCTATAGTGGTGCCGGCTATTCTGATATGAAGTTTAGAGTCACCGCTCTTTCTGATGATGATTTTGCCAAGTGGGTTAAAGAGCAACAATCTCACAATAATAACCCTCTCGATTGGGCCAAATATCAAGAATTTGTTGAAGAGGAGCCGATCAATGCTCCAGAACAATATTTCCATCCTATTGAGAAAGGGCTCTATCTGCGTGTCATCTCTCAATTTTTAGATCTAGAAGAGGTTGAAGAGCATATGCGTGAGCATATTCATGAAGTTAACCGGTTAAAGCCTAATATTGAAGCGCTATTAAGCCGCCCAATATCGCCGGCATTAACCTATATATCCCATCAACAGTAGAGGATTCGTCTATGTTTGGAAGATTAACCATCGATAGTATTCCATGGAGCCACCCGATTCCCCTCGCGGCTTTTGGATTTATTATTCTTATCGTCTTAGCGGTTCTGGCAACTATCACCTTCACTCGAAGATGGAAGTGGCTCTGGACTAACTGGCTAACAACCACCGATCATAAACGAATCGGTATTATCTATATTATCGTCGCGATCATTATGCTACTCCGCGGTTTTGCTGATGCTATTATGATGCGCTCACAGATGGCACTTGCCTCAACAGGAGATCAGGTAGGATACCTTCCACCTGAACATTATGACCAGATCTTCTCAGCTCACGGCGTCATTATGATCTTCTTTATGGCAACACCCTTCTTAATTGGATTGATGAACGTGGTCGTTCCTCTACAATTAGGTCGTCGCGATGTGGCCTTTCCAGTCCTCAATGCGGTGAGTGTCTGGTTAACTGTAGCGGGAGCTATCTTAATCAACCTCTCCCTTGGTATTGGTGAGTTTGCAAAGACTGGCTGGGTTGCTTACGCGCCACTTTCAGAGAAGCTCTATAGTCCTGGCGTTGGAGTCGATTACTATATCTGGAGTATTCAAGTCTCCGGCTTAGGGACAACATTAGCCGCTCTTAATATGTTTGTCACTATTTTGAAGGTCAGAGCACCCGGCATGAGACTCTTTCAAATGCCACTATTTACTTGGTCAACACTCTGTACTTCTATCTTAATTCTTGCGGTCTTCCCTATCTTAACTGCAACCATGTTATTGCTAGGATTAGATCGTTATCTCGGCTTTGAGATCTTCACCAACTCTTTAGGAGGCGGAAGTCAGATGATGTATGTCAATCTGATCTGGGCGTGGGGACATCCTGAGGTCTATATCTTAATTCTGCCGGCATTTGGTATCTTCTCTGAAGTTGTCTCAACCTTCAGCCGAAAATATCTCTTCGGTTATAAAGCATTGGTCTGGGCGATTATTGCGATTCTCTTTATGTCGCTCACCGTTTGGTTGCATCACTTCTTTACCATGGGTGCAGGTGTTAATGTCAATGCCTTCTTCGGTGTTACTACCATGTTGATTGCAGTACCAACGGGAGTGAAGGTCTTTAACTGGCTCTTTACCATCTATCGAGGTCAAGTGAAGATGGATGTGCCAATGCTCTATGCTGTAGGCTTCCTTATCCTCTTTGTATTAGGAGGGATGACAGGCGTAATGCTCGCGATTCCTGGAGTCAACTATGCAGTCCATAATACTGAATTTGTTGTCGCCCACTTCCATAACACCATCATTGGTGGGGTTGTCTTTGGTGTCCTTGCCGGCTACAACTTCTGGTTCCCTAAAGCATTTGGCTTTAGACTCCATAAAGGATGGGGATATGCCACATTCTGGCTCTGGTTTATAGGCTTCCTCTTTGCCTTTATCCCCCTCTATCTCGCAGGATTTGATGGTATGCCACGTCGCATTAGCCAAAACATCGATCCTCGATATGGAACCTATCTCGTTGTCGCCCTCTTTGGTGCTGTCTTAATCTTCTTAGGGATTATTGCGATCTTAGTGCAGCTCTTTGTCAGTATTAAGCAGCGAGAGAAGTTAAAAGATCCTACAGGAGATCTTTGGAATGGTCGCTCCTTAGAATGGTCAATTCCTTCACCACCCCCTGTCTATAACTACGCCGTCATTCCTAAAGTGGATGATATCGATATGTTCTGGAAATTAAAGCAGGAAGGAAAGGCATATGATCCCGATCGACAATATCAAGATATCTATATTCCAAAACATACAGCGCTCGGCTTTGTATCGGGTGGTGTTTTAGCGGGATTACTCTCATTCTCTCTTGTTTGGAGTATCTGGTGGATGGCAATCCTCTTCTTCAGTGCGGCAATTATCTGGTGGATTATTGAAAGCTTCAGAGAACACGAAGAGATCCTTATTCCTGCAGAAGAAGTAAAAGCCGCCGATGAGGCGTTCTTAGAACGTGTTAAACAGTATCAACTTGCACAAGGAGAACACTAATGGCAACAAATACCTTAAGTAGTTCTGATATCAAATTACGTCAAGAAGAGGAGAGCGCAAATAATAAGGTCTTTGGATTTTGGATCTACCTGATGGCAGACTCTATTATCTTTGGAACCTTCTTCGCGGTCTTCGTTGTTCTACTACAAAATACAACGCATGGCCATACGCCCCATTCTCTTTTTGATCTAGGAAATGCTTTTGCCGAAACGGTAGCGCTACTCACTAGTAGCCTCACCTGTGGCTTAGCGATGTTAACCCTCAAACGCGGTAAGATTGGTGCAACAATTCTCCTTCTTATCATCACCTTTATTCTCGGAGGGATCTTCCTAACATTAGAGATTAGAGAGTTTCTAGGCTTTATCGATATTGGTGCAACACCACAAAGCAGCGGATTCCTCTCTGGATTCTTCTCTCTTGTAGGGCTTCATGGAGCGCATCTCTCCATCGGGATGGTCTGGATGTTGGTGATGATGTTGCAGTTAGCCTTTAAAGGATCAACCCTAGAGACTCGTACACGAATGAAGCTCTTTAGTCTCTTTTGGCACTTTCTCGATATTATCTGGATCTGTATCTTTACTGTTGTCTACTTGATGGGGGTTTCACTATGACCGATCTCAACACTACATTAACAACACCACAAGAGGAGATGACACAAACCACGCAAGAGGGAAAAGGGGAATTGACCGCCTATTTAGTCGGTTATGGCTTCTCCATTATTCTCACACTTCTCTCCTTTGGTACCGTCATCTACTTAAGAGAGATGCTCTCTATTGGTGTATTAGCGGGGATTTTAGCGCTCAGTGCAATGACTCAAGTGATTGTGCAGGTCGTCTGCTTTCTCCATATTAAAAAGGGAGATAACGATGGCTGGAATGTGGCCTCTCTACTCTTTACCGGCATTATTCTTCTGATGGTTGTCGGTGGTTCTGGCTGGGTGATGTACTATCTCCATATGAATATGATGCCGGAACTTCCTATGTAATCTCTCTTTTTCTATCTATTAAGAGAGCAATCTAGGAGATCTCCTAAGCAGAGCATTAATGGGGTGAGGATAATAGAAATATTTTAATCTTCATGCCTCACCCTATTATCTCACCCCTTCCACTTCTCTCATCTATCAATTGAGTTAGGGAACCACGTGATCTATCGTAATTTTCGTCCATTTTTAAAATTGATTAAACATGGGATTATTCTCGGCAATCTCGTTCCTGTGATTGCAGGCTACCTATTAGCACTCAATCTTGCGGAGAATTTCAATGTCTCCCGTTTTATCGCAACAATGATCGGTATTAGTGCCATTATTGCAAGTGCTACGATCGCCAATAATATTATCGATCGCGATATCGATCGCATTATGACGCGCACCCAAAATAGACCTCTCGTTAATGGGGATATCTCCCTTAAAACAGCACTAATTCTCTCAATAGTCGCTGCGATTATCGGTTTCTATCTTCTCTTTGTAAGAGTCAATACCCTAGCGGGGATCTTTGCTCTAATCGGCTTTATCGACTATATTCTTCTCTACTCCCTCATCTTTAAACGCAATTCAACCTTAAGTATTCTTGTCGGTAGTATCTCCGGTGCCGTCCCCCCTCTTGTGGGTTATGTGGCAGTTAGTCAGCAGATTGATAGTAATATCCTCTTTCTCTTTATTATCTTCGCCACTTGGCAGGTAGCACACTCTTATGCAATCGCGCTCTACCGAAAAAAAGATTATCAATCGGCAAAGATCCCGATGGCACCTCTCTTTCTCTCCTTAAAAAGGACACAAAAAGAGATGGCGCTCTATGTCGGAGCAATGGCAATTGCAACGCTATTACTTGCTCTTGAAAGCTTTCATTTCCTTGCTATGCAACTGCTTATTATTGCAATTACGCTCTATTGGTTAATCGATATTTTAAGACCGATCCAAACAGAAGAATCCTGCTGGGGAAGGCGTCAATTTCTCAACTCTCTACTTCTTATAATGGCTTTCTGCTTCACCATTATGATCGATTATCTCTTAACCCATCTTATCAATATCCTCTAACTCTTTTTTCATCTCATAAAGGAGAGAGATTCATTCCCCTTCAAGCACCAAAGATGCTATTTTAAGTAAAAGTAATGACGATTATAACTATAATCGCATGGCTCGTATGGTCCGTATGGCTATTTCATAAAATATAAAAAGCATAAAAAGAGGAGTGACACAATGAATATCTTGATAACTGGCGCATCATCTGGATTTGGATTAGAGGCGACAAAAATTTTCATTGAAAAGGGATATACCGTCGTCGGTCTTGCTCGTCGACATGAGAAGCTGATGGAGATAAAAGCGCAATTAGGTGAAAATTTTTACCCCTTAACAGCAGATATGGCAAATCTTGAATCTGTTAAAGAGGGGATCGAAAACCTTCCAGAACCTTTCGATCAAATTGATATTTTAATCAATAATGCCGGTCTTGCTCTCAATCTCAATCCTGCGTTTGATGTCGATTTTGAAGATTGGCAAACGATGATCGATGTGAATATCCGAGGCTTAACTTATATCACCCATCTGATCTTGCCACAGATGGTCGCCCGTGATGATGGTTATATCATCAATATTAGTTCAACTGCTGGCAACTACCCTTACTACGGCTCTAATATCTATGGCCCGACCAAAGCATTTGTCACTAGCTTTTCACAAAATCTAAGGGCTGATCTTATCGGGAAGAATATTCGTGTCTCTAATGTTGAGCCGGGACTCTGTAGCGATACTGAATTCTCCAATATTCGTTTTAAGGGGGATGATAAACGAGCAGAATCGGTCTATGCAGATGTAGAAGCCGTTACCGGTCGAGAGATTGCTGAGATTATCTACTGGCTTACGACACAACCTAAACATGTTAATATTAACCGCATCGAGGTAATGCCGACAATGCAGACCTTTGCGGGCTTGACGGTCTATAAAAAAGAGAAGTAAGCTCAGGGTATATTTTATTAACGCTCTATTATGCTCTATTATTCTATATATGAGTGAGCACTTTAAGATCTACTCTCTAAACTCAAGAGCCATCTATTAACTACTTAATTTAACAAGAGCAATCAAATATGAAAATTATCGATCTTCATTGTGACGCCTTAATGAAACTCTCCGATGCTAAGGGAAAACTCTCCTTCAAAGATTCGATCGAGCTCGATGTTAATCTAGATAAGTTGAAGAGAGGCGGTGTAAAGGTTCAAGCTTTTGCCATCTTTGTCTCCCCTTCCCTCCCCTCTTCTGATCAATTTCAAGAGGTGATCGCGCAGATCCATTACTTCTATAGCGAAGTTTTAGAGAAACATCCCGAAATGCGTTTAATTCGTTCTTGGGATCAGATCTCTCAGCTCAAAGAGGGCGAGATCGGTGCATTTTTAACCTTAGAAGGGGTTGATCCTATTGGCAATGATCTCAAAAAATTAACCCTTCTCTATCAATTAGGGGTTCGCTCGATCGGGTTAACCTGGAATAATGGAAACTTAGCAGCGGATGGCGTTGCCGAAGCTAGAGGTGCCGGCTTAAGTCGTTTTGGGCGAGAGATTGTGAAATGGTGTAATGAACATCAACTCTTTGTCGATGTCTCCCATCTTCATCCTACAGGATTTTGGGATGTGATGGAACTTGCGAAATACCCCATTGCAAGCCATTCTAATGCAATGACAATTTGTGAACATCGTCGTAATCTCACTGATGATCAGATCCGTGCAATGATTGAGCGAAAGGCAATGATACATATCGTCTTCTGCCCACCTTTTGTCAAAAAAGGAGGGAATGCCACAATTATTGATGTCATCTATCAGATCAACCATATTGTCGCTTTAGGAGGCATTAAAAATATTGGTTTTGGCTCCGACTTTGATGGAATCGAATCGAAAGTTGAAGCGCTCAGTGATACAAGTATGTACCCCAATCTTATCGAAGCCCTCAAAGCCTTCTACTCAGAAGAGGAGATCGCCGGCTTTGCCTATCAAAACTTCTTAGATCGGTTACCTCAGTAAATATCTATAGTATTGCGCCCCTAATGACGATATCTGTAAATTAAAATTTGAGGGATCTCTAACGTAGTTGCAATTGCAGTAAAGTGTTATAACTTAAAAAACTAAGAACCCCAAAAAGATCAACTATTTTGGGGTTCGTAAACTTCTACAATAATGGATATAGCGTCATTATCAATCAATCACATCTATCTTTTTCGGAGATCGGCTCATCTCATCTGGTAAGCGCATTCTGTTTTCTTCAACATAAGCACGAAAACTATGGCTGTTTGCCTGCGCTCGCTCAAAACTTTCCTTGAGATCCTCCGTTACATGGTCTGCATAGATATCTTCCCGTAACTCTTCCTGATATAACTCACCCAAGACATAACGCAAACCCAATACAACTTCATTACTGGCGATCTTGCCCTTTAATCTCGCACCATTACCTGATCTGCCACTTCTTGCCTTTCCTAGGTTGACATGTCGTATACCAAAATCGATATAAGTATTATCAAAAGGTTGATAACTAAGACCGAATCCAACATTCCATGCAAAATTATATTGCCGATTTTTAGCATACATCTGCCCTAAACTCCTCCCAGAAGTCGTTACTTGAGCAATACCTACTCCTGCCATTCCATAAAAAGAGAGGGCATCTCCTAAAGGGGTACTTAAGTAGTTATTCCACATTAGACGCTGTGTCTTCACTCCCTGATAAGAATCCCCCGCTAAATGAGAAGCTCTACCTTGATGTCGCTGAGAGTGAGGAAAAAGATATTCCAATTCCGATCGAAATGCGCTATTCCACTGATACCCGATAGAGAGAGAACCATTTAAAAAGCTCTTTTTAGCAGAATTTTGATTAGTATCTCTCTGATTATCAAAGGGGAACCCTTCCATTTTTTTTACATCTTGTCTAACACCTAAAGCATTTGCACCTATATAAAATCCCTTCTCAACCTCTGCCATCGAATAGGGCGAGAATCCCAATAATATAACGGCGAATAGGGATCGCATTTTCATATTCTGCATCCTTCCTCTAATTTAATAAAAAGATATTATCTATTCCCTGCGGGAAAAATTAACTTCTTATAATTCTAGATAGAAAATTGATAATAGAGGAATTTCTCAGAAATGATTTTTTATACAACTAGTGGCACTATCGCTACCAATCCTTATCTACGCCCTTATCTATTTCTGTTGTAAAGTGCACTCTTTTCGCTAAATGGGTCAAAATAGTATACGGAATCGTTCCTGCCCAAGCGGCTACTTTTTCGATCGGCAATCTCTCACCAAAGATCTCTACCGATTGATCCCATGCATTTTGAGGAACGGAACGTAGATCGATCATCATCATATCCATAGCGGGTCGACCAACAATTTTAGCGCGATGTTCACCCACTAAAACATAAGCCTCCTCACTAATTTCCCGAGGATAACAATCGGCATACCCACAGGCAACAACACCTATCGGCATTCTCTCTGTTGCGATAAATTTAGCACCATAACCTACACTCTCACCGGCTTCAATCTCCGTCGTATGAATCACTTTTGAACGAAGCGTTAAGAGAGGCCGAAGTCCAAAATCAGCCCCCACTTTTCCATCAATAGGAGAAATACCATAGAGTGAGATCCCCATCCGCACAATCGATTGATGTGTTGCTGGTGCTTGTAAAATAGCGGCTGAATTGGCTAATGATTGAGGAAGTCCTAATGGATCTAATTGCGCCATTCGCTCAATCTGTTTTGGAAAGAGTGGTGAGTTTTCTTCATCTGAAGTTGCAAAATGGGTCATTAAGGTAATAGATGCAACCGAAGAGAGTTTCTGTAAACGCGCAACAACAGAGAATGCTTCTTCTGGTGTAAACCCTAATCGATGCATCCCTGTATCAATCTTCACAAAGATACCGATGGGCGTAGCAAGATTCGACGCCTCTAACATCTGAAGTTGCTTCTCATTACCTATCGCTACAAGATAATTAGCTTCACTGGCTCGTTGATACTCCTCTTTCGCGAAGACCCCTTCTAATAACAAGATCGGAAGTGTCCCTCCCTTTTGTCGGATATCATCAGCCTCTTCTCGCATCGCAACAGCAATATAATCCACCATTCGATTAACAATCGGCAACATATTCTCCACCCGATGTCCATATGCATCGGCTTTCAAAACAGCACAATGTTGGCTCTGGGGCGATTTTCCCTTTAAGATCTCGATATTATTCTCTAATGCTGCATTAGAAAAGTAAGCGATTAACGGTCTCATATATTTCCTCTCAATCACTCAATACGATCACGATTTTGTTAAAGCTTTCAGAACATCTCAAAACAGGATCGTACGGCATTGGTTCTACTAAAAATTATCTTATTATTGGTAACACCTGCCCATTATATGGAAAAAGAGATTAGCCTCTTCCTATGAAGATATCTGCTAATCTCTCTCAATCTGATGATGATTGGGCAGTGAAATTGTACTACTACTTCTAACAGTGACCAAGTCCTGATCCCCTAAGGGCTATTGATTATCCAATTTAAGAGCTCTGTTTAATCGAATGATTACGCATTCAATCTTGCATCTAACCAGATATGGAAGCCCCTTCATTGATGACAACTCATTGATGACAACTCATTGACGACCACTAATTGATTCTCACCAATTATTCTCACCCATTAATTATTGATTAGATCATCACCCATCGATATTTTGGAAAAGAATTCCACCACGCCCTTTTTGAATCTCTATAAATCTCTCTGTCCAATCGCCAGCGATAATCTGTAGAACCGCATGATGTGTTAAGAGCTTATTGCTTAAAGCTTCCAGTTTTGGGAAATCAGCCAAAATATTCTCAACACCAATTGAGGTCAACGCATCAAAGCGGATAAACATCGGTGCTAATACAATATCAACAGCGGTCATTGTCTCCCCAATGAAGTAGTTACGTCCACAACGCTCCTCAAGAACAGCTAAAGTTCCTCTCATCGTAGCAAAGTGCTTCTCAACTTCCTCATGGCTTTTGGCGCCCATGCTCATATATTGTGGGCCATATAGCTCACCGGCAACCCCTGCCCAAGCACGCTGAATCGCTCTTTTTGCCGGCAATTTAGCATAGATAGAAGGGACTTTATGTAGCTCTTCGATATATTCTACAATCGCCATCGACTCAAAAAGTACCTCTCCCGTTGTCACTTTCATGACAGGCACCTTCCCTAAAGGAGACCACTCTTTAAACCACTCTGGTAATTCAGCATGAGGATCGAGCCAGATCGACTCAAAATCAACCGCTTTCTCATTCAATGCAATGAGAACTCTCTGCACAAAGGGGCAGAATGGATACCCCACTACTTGATAACTCATATTGACCTCCCGGTTCTAATTTTAATAAGTCGCTTATTCATGCACCCATTTCACCAAACGAATCTCCATTAAAGAGTCTATTAAGCATTCGCATTGACATGGGCAAAACATAGGTATATTGCTCTTTTTAGTCTATCATAAGGAGAGAATAAAGAAGCGATTATACAAACTTCCCTCAACTTTCAAAATAAGATTGAGAGAAAAATTATTTCGCACAATTGCGCTACAATAGAGTAAGGCATCAAGAGAGAGAGAAGGAGAGACCTGAAGTGATTATCGAAATGAGATATCTGGTACGAGACTAAATCTTATACGCTACGTTATCTGCGGTTACTAGAGTAGATATCACTTGAGAAGGTCGATCACTACAAGTTTTATCGTCTTCATCAGCTTCGTTGATTTCACTGATCATACCGATATCGAACTGATACATAACTATTAGATCTCACTTCCTTTCAAATGATCCAACAATTCAACAATTCAACAATTCAACAATTCAATTACAAAACAACAAAAACAGAAAACGATACAACCATAAAACTAAACTACTCATAGATCTCAATATTCAACATCGGGAGAATTTTATATGTCAATTCAACTTAGTCGACTTACCGTTACCGGCAAAGATGCCGCTACTTTTCTACAAGGCCAAATTACAGCAGATGTTAATCACTTAACCTCACTCTATCCTGAAAAAGAGAATCAAGGGTTAGCGGCAATCTGTAATCGTCAAGGGCGCGTCATGACCCTCTTTTGGATGATTAAGATCGATGATGAAACATTTCATCTTTTTCTGCCTAACGATCTAGCGGAAACGATCGAAAAGCATCTAAAAATCTTTATCTTTCGTTCAAAAGTCACATTACAGCTAGAATCCCCCACGGCAGAAGAGCTAGCACAGCTTCCTGAAGGTCTCGCTATTCCTTGGATTACGACAGAAAATAGTGAGGCATATGTTCCTCAGATGTTAAGTCTAGATCTTCTAGGGGCAATTAGTTTTAAAAAGGGTTGCTATACCGGACAAGAGATCGTTGCTAGAATGCAATATTTAGGAAAGCATAAAAGACGCTTAGCCCTTATCACCGCAGAAGAGATGAAGGATCTAACATGCAATGCTCTTATTACAAATCAAAGCGGTAAAGAGGCAGGAACAGTTGTCTATCATCAAGGTCATCAGGCTTTTGCTGTTGTAAGATTGGAAGAGATTGAAGATACCCCCCTTAAGATCAATGCCACTATCACAATTGATAAAATCTGGCATGATGAAGAAGATCTATAGGTGAGTTAGGTTTCACTTTTAGCGATTACCCCTCATAGTTCATACCATCGATGCCTTCAAGGAGAGAAAATAGATGAGTCAAAAACATATTGGAATTTTAACTGCCGGCGGAGATTGCCAAGGATTAAATGCAGCATTACGCGGAATTACCCTCTCTGCTCTCAAAGAGGGTTGGAAAGTGACCGGAATTCATGATGGGTTTCTCGGCCTTGCTGAGATGGCTCATAGTGAGCTAACCTTCGCTGATGTCTACGATATTGCCGGAACTGGTGGAACAATTCTCGGTACTGGTCGCGGAGGTGGCAAAGCACAAAATACAGAAGACGCCGTTGCGGCCTGTGTCGAAAGCTTTAAGGCATTAGAACTCGATGCACTCATCTGCTTAGGTGGCGATGGAACTCAACGATTTGCCTCCTATCTCCATGCCGCCGGCGTTCCTGTCGTCACTCTCCCCAAAACGATCGATAATGATATCGCCCATACCGATGTAACATTCGGATATGATACTGCGGTTCACGTCTCTGTTATGGCATTAGATCGATTAAGAACTACGGCCGACTCCCACCATCGTCTTATGATTTTGGAAGTGATGGGACGAGATGCCGGGTGGTTAGCTGCAGGTGCGGCTTTAGCCGGCTCTGCCGATATCTGCCTGATTCCTGAGATTCCCTACTCTTTAGAAGCGATTGTAGAATATACGCGAAAAAATATTAAAAATCGCCGGTCAGCACTATTGGTTGTCGCTGAAGGAGCGATCTCTCAAGAGAATCATCGTCTAGGTTTAACGCCGAAAAAACATGCCGAAGCGATCAAATTGGTCGATAGTATTCCTGAACTAACAGGAATGCAGTCGCGCTTAACAACATTAGGTTATGTCAGCCGTGGTGGTGCTCCTACAGCTGCAGATCGGATCTTTGCAACTCAATGTGGCACCAAAGCGATTGAACTTGTCAAAGAGGGGCGCTTCGGCGTTATGGTCGCAGATCAAGGCCGTCAACTTGTTGCGGTTCCCCTCGAAGAGGTTGCCGGCAATCCACGCCTCATTCCTGTTGATCATCCATTGATTGAGACGATGCGTGCAACCAATATCTGTCTTGGAATTTAATCTCGTCTCTTTTGAGATTTTAAATAAGGAACTGATCAGGGATAATAGAGAGAAAAAGAGAGGCTAAAAGAAGATGTTATCACAAACGTTTCTCCTCTCTTCACGCTTTTAAAGCCTATCATCACCCCGATTGAGGAGGCAAAATATTATGATGTTGCCCATAAAACTGATAACATCATACTCCTTTACCGGAATTTTCCAGTTATATCTATAGAAGTTTATAAAATCAAAATTGAACAGTATGAAGAAAATTATTAGCACAGCTCATGCCCCAGCGGCAGTCGGTCCTTATTCACAAGGTAATGTCTTTGAGAATCTTGTTTTCACATCAGGGCAGCTTCCACTTAACCCTGAAACGATGAAGTTTCCAGAAGGGGGAATTAAAGAGCAAGCAGCACAAGCCCTTCAAAACCTCAAAGCAATCTTAGAAGCTGCGGATGCGGATTTTAGCACCGTCTTAAAAGTGACCTGTTATCTTGATGATATCAATGACTTTGCCGATTTTAATGAAGTCTACACTGAATTTTTCGGCACTGAGAATGCACCAGCACGCTCCTGCTTTGAAGTGGGTGCATTACCGATGGGTGCATTAGTTGAAATTGAAGCGATTGCTTATCGTAAAATCGATTAAGGTCTGATTAAGAGTCGACTAGTAATCGTCAATTAAAAATTCGGATAAAAAGTCGAAGAAAAGCAATAAAGAGAGGGAGCCTGACAGAATCATGGCTCCTTTTTTGTTACCCTCTTTTTTCAACATCAACAAACAGAAACTTGTGACAGAAACTTATGAATTACCGAGTTCACGAGCAGAACCCAATAAAAAAGAGAAAGGCCAGAAGATCTATCAATCCTCTAGCCTTTCTAATAGTTATTTTGAGCTACTTATTTCTGCCTATTGCGCAGGAGCATCCACCTCTTTAGTTTGCTCTGATGGCTTATCTCCAGCTTCATCGCGCTTCTTCTTATCCCGATTGAGGAGAATATAGAAGACCGGTGTATAGAGTAGAACGAGTAGCGTTCCTCCAATCATTCCACCAACAACGATGCGACCGACAACATTTTGTGCGCCGGCACCGGCACCTGTTGATAAGGCTAACGGCATCACACCAAGTCCAAAAGCGAGAGAAGTCATCACAATAGGGCGAAGTCGCTCTTGCGAGGCTCGAATAGTAGCATCAATCGTTGACATCCCTTCGCGAACAAGATCGCGCGCAAACTCAACAATCAAAATCGCATTCTTCGAGGTCAAGCCGATTGTTGTTAATAATCCCACCTGGAAGTAGACATCATTTTCTATTCCGAGGAGTCTTGCGGTAATCACTGCACCCACAACACCTACAGGAATTGTTAAGAGTACAGAGATCGGTACCTTCCATGACTCGTAGAGCGCCGCTAAGCTAAGGAAGATAACAAAGACCGAGACTAACAACAACATCACCTGAGAGTTTCCGGCCTCTTGCTCCTCATAGGAAGTATCAGTCCAAGCAACATTGATCCCTTGTGGTAGATGTTCTCTGACTAATATCTCAATCGCATCCATCGCTTCCCCGGTACTCTTACCTGGTGCAGCATTGATTGAGAGCGGGAATGAGGAGAACCCATCAAAACGGTTAAGTTGTGGTGGACCATAAGACCAACGCCCCTTTGCAAATGCACTAAATGGCACCATTTCACCCTTCGCATTACGAACATACCAGCTATTAAAATCATCCGGCATCATACGATAAGGCGCATCTGCTTTCACCTGAACATGTTTCACACGACCACGATCGATAAAGTCATTCACATACATTCCTCCCCAAGCAATTGAGAGTGCAGTATTGATATCTCCAACCGATACCTGTAATGCTTGTGCCTTTTCTCGATCAATATCGACATGATATTGCGCCGTATCAAACTGTCCACCGGGACGCAAAGTAGCGATATCAAGATCAGGAGATGTCGCAGCTAAACCGATAAACTTCATCACAGAGTTCATCAAGGTGTCGTGCCCTAATCCAATCGTATCTTGAAGTTGGAAACTTACACCCGTTGCCGTCCCTAACTCAATAATCGGTGGCGGACTAAAGACAAAGATCTGCGCTTCTGGAATATTGATAAAGTATTTCTGTAAGCGATCCATGAGTGCTGGAATCGATTCATATGCAGATTTACGATCCTCCCAAGGGCGAAGCTTAACAAAGAACATCCCCTGCTCACTTCCCTGTCCTGAGAAGCTAAAGCCAGCAACAGTCATCACCGATTCGACCGTCTTTTTCTCTTCATTAATCAGGTAATCAGCAATCTCTTGAAGTGGGATCTCTGTCTGATTGAGTGAAGTTCCATTAGGGTTAATGGTCATCCCAATTAAGATCCCTTGGTCCTCATCTGGCAAGAAGCTCTTTGGCAACTTCATAAATTGATGTCCAATTGCCCCTAAACCGACAATAAGAAGAAGGACAAAAATCAACGGATGTTTCAAGACTTTCGCAATCGTCTTAGTATAAGTATCACTCACCTTATCAAAGCCGATATTGAAATATTTAACGGCTAATCCAATCACCTTATTGAAAGGTGCAAAGAGCTTCTGTAAGAAGCGCCCGAATGCCGTTTTAGGAACATGATGCTCTTTATGATCTCTTAATAATGTGGCGCACATCGCCGGAGTAAAGATAATAGCGACAATCACAGAGAGCAACATGGCTGTAATAATTGTGACCGAGAATTGACGATAGATAACCCCTGTTGCGCCCCCTAAGAAGGCCATCGGTACAAATACCGCTGAGAGAACGACCCCAATTCCGATCAAGGCGCCTGTGATCTGATCCATCGAGCGACGAGTCGCCTCAAGGGGAGATACCTTCTCCTCCTCCATGATACGTTCCACATTCTCTACAACAACAATCGCATCATCAACCAATAGACCAATCGCTAATACCAGCGCAAAGAGCGTTAAAGTATTGAGATTGAATCCCAATAGATCCAGAATCAACATTGTTCCCGCTAAAACATAGGGAATCGCTAACATCGGAATAATCGTTGCCCGAATATTTTTCAGGAAGAAGAAGACAACAATAAATACCAGGATAATAGCATCGATCAATGTCTCTTCCACACTAGCAACTGAATATTCAACAAAGGGCGTTGTGTCATAAGGGAAGGTGTAAGCTAAACCAGATGGGAAATCTACTGAGATCTTCTCTAAATAACTCTTCACCGCCGTTGCCGTATCAAGCGCGTTTGCTCCCGATGCAAGACTCACAGCAAGCCCCGCAGCTGGAGTGTTATTATATTTTACGGCAACTGCTTCTGATTCAGGCGATAACTCAACACGCGCAACATCTGAAAGGAGTACTTCACTTCCATCTTCATTCACTCGTAATTGAATCGCTTTAAACTCTTCTGGACTCTGCAGTAATGACTGCGAGGTGACGGTATAACTAATCAGCTGATCCTTCACCGCCGGCATCGCACCTAATGCCCCTAATGTTGCCTGAGAGTTTTGCTCTTTAATCGCGGCGACAACATCTGTTGGCGTCATATTATATTTATAGAGCTTTATGGGATCGAGCCAGATATTCATCGCATAACTTGAACCGAAAAATTGAATCTCACCCACGCCCCCAATTCGGCTCATCTGATCTTCAAGTGTTGAGGAGATATAATCACCAATATCTCCGGAAGACATCGATCCGTCAGGCGAATAGAAGCCAACAACTAAGAGGAATGAGCCACTGGTCTTCGCAATGGTCACCCCCTGTTGCTGTACCGCTTGTGGCAGTTTGCTCAATGATTGTTGAATCTTATTTTGAACCTGAACTTGTGCTAAATCTGGATCAACCCCTTGGTTAAAGGTCACAGTGATTTGGAAAGTTCCAGAGCTTGAACTTGAGGAGTTCATATAGCGATAGCCATCTAAGCCACTAATACTCTGTTCAATAACCTGTGTAACGCTCTCTTCAACCGTCTGTGCACTTGCACCTGGATAGACCCCAGAAATACTGATTTGAGGCGGTGCAATAGGGGGATATTGCGATACAGCCATGTTTCGTACCACTAAGAGGCCGATAAACATCGTTAAGATCGCAAGCACCCACGCAAATATTGGTCGGTCTATAAAAAATCGTGCCATAACAATTATCTAATCCTTTATTGTGTGATGATAATTTAAGGTAAATCAGTGGATCAAAAGATCTTACTGAATCGTATTATCATCTGGAATTATCTCAACCTTTACCGGCTGCCCACCGCTACGTTGAATCGCAGATTGCACCGATTGTAATCCTTTAACAACAACTCGCTCTCCTTCTTTTAAGCCATTGGCAATTACCCAATCTTGCTCATAAGAACGAGAGATCTCGACCGGACGGATATGAGCGATATTTTCTTGATCGATCACAACTACGGTACTCACGCCACCAGGACCTTGAGTAACGGCCTTTTGCGAGACCACTAACGCCCCCTCTTCGATCCCTTGCTGAACAACCGTACGAACAAACATTCCGGGGAGGAGACTACCATCATTCTCAAATTGGGCCTGAAGGAAGATCGATCCTGTTGTCGGGTCAACAGTCAGATCGGAGAACTTGATATAACCGACCTCATCATAGAGTGAACCATCTTCGAGATAGATACGGACCAAATGACCATCTTCCCACTCACCGGTTTCAAGATTTTCTACCTTTGTAGGGGTATAGACTCCATTCATAATCTTTTTACGTACGGCAGCATACTCAGCAGAAGAGTAGGTAATATTAACCTTCATCGGATTGAGTACCTGAATAACAGCCATCTCATTGACCTGACCTGGAGAAACGAGCGCCCCTTGCGTAAAGTTTGTTCGACCAATTTGCCCCGAGATAGGTGCTTCCATCTGGGTATAATCGAGATTGATCTTCGCATTAGTCACTTGTGCTTCAGCCCCTAAAACTTCTGCATTAGCCTGCATCAATGCCGCGTTGGCATCATCTACATCTTGTTGGCTCACCGCTTTTGACTTCTTCAATGCATTTAAGCGATCGGCTTTAAGACGCGCCGCGTTTTGATTCGCTTTAGCACGCTCTAACGTTGCTTCTGCCTGTAATAGGCTTGCTTTATAAGTGGCAGGATCGATCTGATAGAGTTGATCCCCCTCATTGACAAAGCTTCCTTCCGTAAAATTAACAGAAAGAATAATGCCCCCCACCTGAGGACGAACCTCTGCAATGACTGAAGCTTCCGTTCTTCCCGGCAATTCTGCCTCAACGGTAATATTTTTCCGTTCAACCTCTTGAACGACTGCTTGCGGTGTCATCATCACTGGACCGGCTTGATGCTCTTCTGCGCATGCCGCAACTAATAGAGCAAGCCCGATACTTCCCGCAATATTTCGAATATATTGAAAATGATTTCGCTTTCTCATCTTATCTCTCATCTATGCCATATTAATAATTTAAGAAGTAATATATGGTCCTATCTAATTAGGCTTCTTCTCCATTACTCAACTTTTGATTCTCTTAATTCTGCTGATTTTTCTTCGCACTCACAATATTAAGTGCTTCATCGAGCATCCGAATCGATGCTAAAAATTGTTCCGCTTGCTCTACCCCAACAATCTTTGCCACATCTGCAAGCCATTGCCCATAAACCTTTGCTCTAACATCTTGATAGTAAGCGGCTCCCACAGCGGTCACTTTATAGAGTGGAGAGCGCTTGTTCTGCGGATTCTCCACCGCCTCAATATAACCATTCTCTAGTAGTAGGCAGATCTGTCGCTGTACCGCTTGACGGGAGGTAGAGCGAAGTTGTGCAATCTGTGGCACGGTTAAAGGCTCCGGCTCACAATGAATGATCGATAAGATGGTCCAGCAAGAGTGGGTAATATCACTCTCTGCCGCAATCAATAGATCTTCACTGATCCGGTGCAGTTTTGATAAAAGGGTAAATATCTCTTGGAACATCGAAACAAAGAGTTGTTTCTGTTCAATTGGGTGATTTTCAGTCATGATCTCTCTTTTAGAAAGAATTAAAACAATAGGCTAAATAGTAAGTCTTGACAACAATGTTGTCAATATTTTCCCAAGGAAAAAATTAAGAGGAGAGAAAGATCACCAAAGCCATCTTCCTCTCCTCTACACTTGAACCTTACTCTTGAGCTTCAATCTTAAAGCTTGATTCTTAATCCTTAATCCTTGATCCTTGATCTTCAACCTCGCTATTGAATCTCAAATCAAAAATCTACGATTCAGGCATCTCTTGCTACCATTTCATATTCATAATCTCTCACTAAGAGAGCTCTCTTCGAACGATCTCTGCCCCGGCACTAAGCGCCCGCAACTTGCCATTTGCTACCGTACGTGAGAGCGGAGTCATGCCACAATTGGTACTTGGATAGAGCTTATCGGCATCCACAAACTGTAATGCCTTTCTCAATGTAGCCGCCACCTCTTCAGCAGTCTCAATCTGATTTGTCGCAACATCAATTGCACCGACCATCACTTTTTTGCCACGAATAAGTTCAATCAGATCCATCGGCACATGGGAATTTTGACACTCCAATGAGATAATGTCGATCTTCGATTGTTGTAATTTAGGGAAAGATTCCTCATATTGGCGCCACTCTGAACCGAGTGTCTTCTTCCAATCAGTATTCGCTTTAATACCATAGCCGTAACAGATATGAACCGCTGTTTCACACTTCAATCCTTCAATCGCTCGTTCTAATGTAGCAATACCCCAATCATTGACCTCATCAAAGAAGACATTAAATGCCGGCTCATCAAATTGGATAATATCGACTCCCGCAGCTTCAAGCTCTTTTGCCTCTTGATTGAGGATTTTAGCAAACTCCCATGCAAGCTTTTCACGACTTTTATAGTAATCATCATAGAGGGTATCGATCATGGTCATCGGTCCTGGCAATGCCCACTTGATCGGCTTTTGAGTATGTTGACGTAAGAACTTAGCATCCTCGACAAAGACGGGGTGCTCTCTCGATACAGCATCAAAAACGGTGGGGACACTCGCATCATAGCGATCACGAATACGAACAGTCTCCCGCTTCTCAAAATCAACACCGCTAAGATGCTCAATAAAGGTGGTAACAAAGTGTTGTCGTGTCTGTTCGCCATCGCTGACAATATCAATACCCGCTGCTTCCTGCTCAATTAAGGAGAGTAGAAGTGCATCTCTTTTTGCTTGCTCTAATGCCTCTCCCTCTAATTTCCAAGGGGACCAAAGTTGTTCAGGCTCTGCAATCCAAGAAGGCTTAGGTAGACTGCCGGCGGTTGAAGTAGGTAGCAATTTTTTCATTTTAATAATCCCTATTTTTTTTGCACTGTTGTTTTTATATAGCTGTTTTTATGTGGTTGTTTATGTTGTTGCTTCTCTGTTTTTATTATTATTTTTAGTATTGTTATTATTACTTCTCTATTTTGATAATCTATTTAACGTTCTAACACTCTATTGAGCGTTAAACTCGATCTTTTCTGCCCAAGCATCCAAAACTGGTTGATAAGGTTTAATAAAGTGCGCTTCAGTAAAGATGCCCTGCTCTACAGCAAGACGATTACGCTCTTCGCGATCATAGACAATCTGCGTTGATGAAAAATCTTGATTAGTTAAACTTGGCTGATAAATTGCACCTGCGGGGGCATTACCATTATAGATCTCAGGTCGATAGATCTTCTGGAAAGTCTCCATCGTACTGATCGTACCAATAAGCTCCAGATTGCTATAATCATTAAGTAAGTCGCCAGAGAAGTAGAAAGCCAATGGTGCAACACTTCCCTTTGGCATAAAGTAACGAACTTCTAACCCCATCTTTGCAAAGTATTGATCCGTTAAGGAGCGTTCTCCCTGTTGATACTCTACACCTAAAATAGGGTGCTCATTCTCTGTGCGAGTATAAGTTCTACTACCGGCAACGCTCAGGCAGATCACAGGGGCTTTACTAAAATTTTGTTGGTAGAGATCAGACTGTAAAAAGTATTGAAAGAGCTTGCCATGTAACTCACCAAATTGATCAGGGAGAGAAAACTCTGTTCGATCACGATTATGATTTAAGAGAAGAACACTAAAATCATAATCGCGAACATAAGAGGAGAAGTTATTGCCCACAATTCCTTCGATTCTCTCTCCCGTTTGATGATCGATAATGGTCGTTTCTAAGACCTCAATCATCGGAAATTGATCCCCATTCCCCTCAACATCGATATCTACAGAGATAATCTCAATCTCAACGGCATAGCGGTTCCCGTGAGGATTATCCCAATTTGCCAAACTATTAAAGCGATTATTAATCATATTGAGAGTATTACGTAAATTCTCTTGCCGACTCTCACCCCGTGCTAAGTTAGCAAAATTGGTGGTCAAACGAGTTTCATTGGCGGGTTGATAATTCTCATCAAAGTTAATTCGTCTAATATTAAAGGTAAATGCGTCTGACATGACTTCTCCTGATATTGAGTAGCGGTAAATAATGTAGATCGGAATATAGATCGGGGATATAGAAGAAGATCTAATAGATCTATTAGATAGAGAGATGTCATTGATAGAACCCTCTTTGCTATTATCGTTTTGAAGGGTTTAGCGAGAAGCATTAACTCGGTAGGAGCTTCTCTCTCTTTAATAACATCTTGAACTGAGAATCATTGTAGGAAGAGCAATAAATGAAGTAAAATGATCATATTTCAATAATCGATGAATTTTGCTCATATATTAAATTCAGCTATAACACTCTTCTCTAGAACCCTTCTATAGATCGATATTAGATCGATGTTCTGAATATCCCACTTTTACCACTCTACCTAGCTTCTCTAAGAGGTCCTTTAAAATTATGTTAGAACGAATCCACCTCACTATTGTGCAACAGGTCGATAAACAAGGCTCTTTAACCGCAGCCGCAAAAGCGCTCCACCTCTCTCAATCGGCACTCAGCCATAGTATTCGCAAACTTGAAGAACGATTAGGAATTGAAATTTGGCGGCGAGAAGGGCGACATTTAGAGTTAACACAGTCAGGGGCTTATCTACTCTCTGTTGCCAATCGTGTACTTCCACAGCTAATGCTCGCTGAAGAGCGCCTCAAACAGTTTGCCGAAGGGGAGCGTGGCGCATTACGGATCGGCATGGAGTGTCACCCTTGTTACCAATGGCTTTTAAAAGTTATTGCCCCCTATCTTAGCGCTTGGCCAGATGTGGATGTCGATGTTAAACAGAAGTTTCAATTTGGGGGAATTGGTGCACTTCTCGGTTATGAGATCGATCTATTAGTGACGCCCGACCCCCTCTATAAACCCAATTTACGCTTCGATCCTGTCTTCGATTATGAGCAGGTTTTAGTGGTCGCTAATGATCATCCTCTAGCGACAGCACCCTTTGCAGAACCTGAAGATCTCATCGAAGAGATATTAATTAGCTATCCTGTCGATATTGGCCGACTCGATATCTATAATCAATTTCTTCTGCCGGCAGGCATCACACCTAGACGCCACAAAACGATTGAAACTACCGATATTATGTTACAGATGGTTGCTAGCGGCCGCGGGGTGGCAGCCCTTCCACGTTGGTTGATTGAGGAGTATTGCGAGCGATTACCGATTATACCGGTTCGCCTCGGAGAGCAAGGAATCGCAAAACAGATCTTTTTAGGCTCACGAATTTCAGATCAAAAAATCGATTATCTAGAAGCCTTTATAGAGATAGCACACCAATCTCCTCGATAACAGGATGAGTGATTGGATGGCTGATGGTTGATGATTGATGATTGATGGGCCTAGATTAATCTAAACTCATTTTAATGGCAAAAGCGGTCACAATCGGGGTAATAATGAGAGCAGCTAGATCAGCACCAATTAGAATCAACATCAAGCTACTTAAAGAATGCCCCTCCTGTAGACGAGAGATCAGTTGGACACCGATCAATAAAATAGGGACATAGAGTGGCAGGATAATAATGCTCAAAAGAAGGCCTGCTTGCCGTAGCCCAACTAAAAGCGCAACACACATCGCCCCAACAAAACTCAACAACGGGGTTCCCACTAAGAGAATCAACGCTACCATGATCGACTCTGACAAGGTAAAACCTAACATCACTGCTAAAATCGGTGAGAAGATCACAAGTGGGAGTCCTGTCACCAACCAATGCGCAATAATCTTACCTAATATCATGCTATAGAGCGACGCACCACTAATCGCCATCTGCTCTAAAGAGCCATCATCAAAATCATTTTTAAAGATTCGGTCAAGGACCAAAATCGTTGAAAGAAGTGCTGCAATCCAGAGAATTGCAGGTGCAGCAGCCTTTAATAACTTCTGATTTTCCAACCCCAATCCTAACGGAAAGAGCGAGATAATAATCAAGAAGAAGATGAGCGGCATAAAGATCTCGGAGCGATTACGCATCGCAACTCGAATATCTCTAACAATAATATCGATCACTACATTAAGCATCTACACGAAACCTCTCGATCACTAATGTTTTAGAGACAACCTCTTCTGCCGGCGCTTGATGCGAAGTAAAGATAATCCCCCCACCACTTTGATAATGGGCCTTCATCTTCTGCTCAAGAAGGGCGATAGAATCGATATCGAGTGCCGTAAAGGGCTCATCTAAGATCCAAATAGCACTCTCTTCGAGCCAGAGCCTTGCTAGGGCGACACGTCTCTTCTGCCCTGCCGAAAAGTAACGGATAGGACGCTCCTCTAATGGAAGACCTAAGAGTGAAAACACCTCTAAAATTTTCTCTCGTGCAATCCGTTTTCCACGTAGCTTCAATAAAAAAGAGAGATTCTCTACCGCCGTCAAATCAAGATTGAGACTTAACTGATGACCGATATAAGAGATCTCTTTTGAGTAGTGATGAAGCAGCTCTCTTCGCTCTATTTGATCGAGGTAAATGTTGCCTTGATAGCGCTGACTAATGCCGGCAAGTACCCGTAATGAGGTGGTTTTCCCTGCGCCATTACGCCCTTTAATATAGAGAGACTCTCCATTTGTTAAATTAAATGAAAAGGGCTTGAAGATCGGTCGATAATTTCGCGTTACACCGAGCGCTTCCACCTCTAAGTTAAAGGGCGCTACCATAGAATCTACTCCACAATATGGTCTAAAAGAAGATTAATCCCCTGATTGAGATCAGGTACCGTGACCGCTGTCGATTCAATATCGCCGGCTGAAGTGATAGGATCACCATTGAGACTAATCTTCGCTGAAGCACTTAAATCATGCTTACTCGCTAAAGAAGCCGATCCCGGCATTAAGAGATCTTGATCACTCATCGTTACTCTTAATGGGAAGGTCTCAATTGCCGTAAGCGGAATACGTTTTGCCGCCAACGGTGGTCCGACAGGTTGATCTCTTAGATAGATAAAGAGTACTGCCTCTTGCGGAAGTTGTTGCACAATCTCTTCCGATAATGAGATTGTGACCGGAAGAGTCACCTGATCTGTTGTCATCGTCTCTGCCGGCTGATTCGTTCCTTGACCTGTTAAGGTATCGATCATCGCTAAAATCACGCGGCGATTCTCTGAATCCTCAGGATAGAGATCCGCTAAAATAGAGAAGAAGTGCATCGCCTTATCAACTTTCTGATTCTCAAATAGAACTGTTCCGTAATAGAGAAGTAGACTTTCGTTGGTGGCATTATTTAAGACAAATTGATCAAAAAGCGCCTCTAAACGATTATCAAGTTGATAATTATTCTTTGCTAGCTGAATATTTAAGAGCGTATAGTAGGTATTATCATTGGTAGGATCGAGGCGATAAAGATCGAGATAACTCTTCTCTGCTAAACCTAATTGATCCATATTAAGATAGATCTTCCCTAAAAGATTGAGCTCCTTAGGATCAGTATGATGATCTCTTGAGCTCATTAAGTTGAGTGCTGCTAACGTTCCTAACAGATTCTGTTGTAATGGCTCTGGAGGATTGAGATCCATCAGATTGCTCTCACGTTGAAGATCTTCAATAGAGGTCGCCGCCAACCAAGCCTTCACATAAGGAAGTGCCGTTGCTCGCTGATTATCGAGATTCTTTGCATCCTCAGAGTAGCCATCTGCCCAAAAGTAGAGTGCAGAAAAAGCAATAATCACCCCACCAAAAAGAAAGGTGATCCACTTAAGAGCCGGCGTCAATGGTCGATCAGGATGCGCAACTGCTAAAAGATCTTTTGCAAGCTCCACTTTTGTTGCTTCATAAGTCGCCTCATCGATCTTTCCACGTGCTAAATCATCATCGAGAGTCTCTGTCTCATCAAGATATTTATCGCGATAAACCTCTTTAAGTCGTGGATATTTTCCTGCGCTCTTGCCCCACAAGGCAAATCCTATAAATAGAAGCGAGATCAGGATGAAAAGGAGTGTGTATGTTATACCTAGTGCCGTCATTTTAATTATCTTTTCTCGTCAATATTTCATCTAATCGTGCCTGATCTTCTGCCGTTAACTCTTTTGGCGCGGCCACTTTTACAACAGCCGGTTTGCGACGCTTTGCCAAGAAAACAAGCGCTAAGATCAATAAGAGCAACACAAAAGGGCTAAACCAGAGCAACCATGTTACCGGTTTTACCGGTGGGTTATACATCACAAAGTCACCATAACGATCAACCATAAAGCTGATAATCTGTGCATCTGCTTGCCCATCAATAATCATATCGTAAGTCAAATCACGCATATCTTGTGCAAGCGGCGCATCGGAATCTGCAATATTCTGATTTTGACACTTTGGACAACGTAATTCTCGCGTTAAACTCTGAAAACGACGCTCATCAACAGGATTATTAAACTCATAAAGATTGACAGAGGCAAAACTATAACCTGAGGTCAATAATAGAACCAATGTGATGATTGAAAATAGATATCTCACTACTGATCTCCCTTCGTATGATTCTCTTGATCATTACGCTTAAAGCTCGATTCATAGATCTCTTTGAGCTCATTGTTCCATAGATCGACTGTCATCTCACCCACATGTCGATAGACAATCACATTATCAGCATCTAAGAAGTAGGTCTCAGGCGCACCATAGACCCCTAAATTGAGACCGATCTTGCCACTCTCATCGGCAATGGTAAAGATATAAGGGTTCCCTAGATCTCTTAACCAGCGGTAAGCAAGTTGTGGGTCATCTTTATAGTCCACACCATAGATCGGAACACCTGTTGCGCCAATCTCTTTAAGCGCCTCATGCTCTGCCTCACAGGTAGGACACCATGTTGCCCAAATATTGAGAAGCGCAGGCCCTTGAATATCCTCATCTGTTAAGATTCTCGCTTGACTCCCAGGCGCTGCAACCTCATAGGCACTGAAAGGGGGTAATGGTTTCCCCTTCAACGCTGAAGGGAGGTAACTCGCATCATTCTCTAAACTCATAAAGAGAAAGATTAGAAAGCCTACAACAACCACTACAATCCCAGCTATAATTGCTCTTAACATCGATCCCTCCTATTGAACAGTTTCTATATTATCAGTTGATTGAAGCTGCTTTCGCCCAATGCGGTAACGGCGGTCAAGCATTGAAAGTAACGCGGCAATGGAGATAATGATACCTCCTAGCCAGATCCAACGAACAAATGGTTTGACATAGAGACGAATAGCCCACGCATTTTCAGCGCGCTCCTCCGCCATAGCAACATAAAGATCATCTAAAAGAGAGGGTCTTAAAGCGACTTCACTAATCGGCATTCCGCTAACGGTATAGGTTCTCTTCTCGGGATACATCATGCGTAAGGGCTTTCCATTTTGGTAGACCTGAATAATCCCTTTTGTCCCAATATAGTTTGAACCCTGAACATCTTCGAGCGCCAATAACTCAAAACCATACTCTCTTACCTGAACAGTCTCTCCCACTCGGACTAAACGATCTTGCTCATCACTATAGTGAGAAGTGAGTGTAATTCCTACAATCGTCACAATTAATCCTAAATGCCCAAGATTCATTCCCCAACGTGATAATGATTGATGTTTGAGCGCTTGGAAGAAGTTATCACTCTTACGTCCATTGAGTTTGATCTCAAAGAGAATTCCAAAGAAGACCCAATAGCTGAGAATCAGACTGATCACAACTAAAGGATCCAATTGACCGGCATAGAGATAACTACTCCCCACACCAAAAATGAGTGAAAGAAGCGCCATAATACTCAAGGGCTTCTTAATACGGGAGAAGGAATCCTGTTTAAAACGAAGGAGCGGAGTAAAACCTAATACAACAAGAAGTAAAAGTGAGATAGGAACAAGATACTCATTGAAATATCCCTCTCCTACCGAGATTTTACCAATCTGCAAAATATCAACGATCAATGGATAGAGCGTCCCTAAGACTACAACAAAGCAGGCCACCGAAAGAAAGATATTATTAAAGAGAATTCCCGACTCTTTTGAGATCAAGCTAAGATGCGACTCTTGACGAATTTTATAAGATCTAAAGAGCAATAATAGAAATGCAAAAAGTGTAATAATACCAAGAAGGAAGAGGATAAATTGTCCTCTCGAAGGATCTGCCGCAAAGGAGTGAACAGAGGTTAAAACACCTGAACGTACAAGGAAGGTTCCTAAGACACTTAAGCAGAAGGTTAAAATAGCAATAATAACGGTCCAGAGAGTAAAAGCTTTACGCTTTTCTGTCGCTGCTAATGAGTGAAGCAGTGCTGCCCCTAAAATCCAAGGGATCAATGATGCATTTTCAACTGGATCCCAGAACCACCAACCGCCCCAGCCTAACTCATAATAAGCCCACCAACTTCCAACTGTGATCCCTAAGGTTAAGAATCCCCAAGCTGCTAATGCCCAAGGACGCACCCATCTGACAGAGAGCCGATCGATATGCCCTGTCATTAAGATCGCACACATAAATGCATAGGGAACTGCAAAACCAACATATCCCATATAGAGAAGTGGCGGATGAATGATTAAACCAACATCTTGTAGTAAGGGGTTAAGATCGCGTCCATCATAGAGATCGAGCGTTAAATTACGGGCAAAAGGGTCGGAAGTGAAGATTAAAAACGCGATAAATCCTACTGTAATCCCCCCTAAAACCGCTAAAGTTGCGGCTGAAAGTTCTAGAGGCATTTTGCGGGTATAGAAAACAACCGCTAACATCCAGAGCGCTAAGGTTAAGACCCACAACAACATCGAACCTTCATGCCCACCCCAAATTGCGGTAATTTTATAGATTCCCGGCAATTTGGTATTGGAGTTCTGAAAGACATAGGAGAAGCTAAAATCACTAATCCAAAAGAGATGACCGAGATAGATAAAGGAGAAGGCCACAAGCACAAAAAGCCATATGGTTAATGGCCTTGCACTATACATCAATTGTGGATTACGAAACTTAATGCCGACTAGCGGCAAGATAAAGAGTGCTATAGAAACACCGAGCGCAATATAGAGCGCGAGCTGACCCAACGGAAGCATAGTTATTATTAATCCTTACATATTAATTCTAATTCTATAGAGCTTTTGATTCTAAAAGAGTCAGGCGCTTTATCAATGACAAATCGATCAACATTGATAAAACGCCATAGATACAATTAGATATCTTTCTCTTTAAATGGATGACCTTGTGATTCTAAAGTTGCAGCGACTTCAGGCGGCATATACTCTTCATCATGTTTTGCAAGAATCTCATCTGCCACAAACTGATTACCTTCAACGAGCATCCCCTTTGCAATGATCCCCTGCCCTTCACGGAACAGGTCAGGCAAAATTCCATCATAAGCGACAATGATCTGCTCTGAAGAGCCATCAACTAACGCGAACTCAACCGCTAATGTTTCAGCCCCTTTATGAAGAGACCCTGGTACAACAAGCCCTCCTACACGAATCGTCTTCTCTAAAGGCGCTTCGCCGTTATGAACCTGTTCAGGAGAGTAGTAGAGATTGAGATTATCTCGTGATGCAAACATCGCAAAACCGATAATTAAAAAAGCAGCGATAATCACTGCAATCACCACATAGAGACGCTGCTTCTGTCTTGGGGACATAATGCTCCCCTGCTTCCTACTATTAAGCTTTTGACTCATTACTCTAATCCCTCCGCTTTCATTGCTCGTTTTAAATTTCGTCCTTCTGCCATCAATGAGATGATCAGCCCGAATAGACAGATCGTGACAAAAGCATAGCAACTCCATACATATACTGTATGTTTGCCCATATCAAATAGACTTAAAAACTCAGCCATTTATTTATAACCCCAACTTTTAATTTAATTCTACTTCATTTTTAAGTTGTAGCGATCATCCCCTAAAGATCGACATCCCTGCCCCACAATGTATCATCACTGCCGGGTATATGCCTGCAATAACTGCTCTTTATAGATAAGATGCGTACTCTTTAATAGAATATAACCAACGGTAAAGAGTAGATAAGCGATAAACATCAACATCAAAGGTTTCAACATTGCAGGATCTAAGCTCGGTCCCCCCGATGCAAAGAGTGTACTTTTCTGATGAAGTGTTGCAAACAGATAAACAGAAGCCTTAATAATCGGCACAATCACAACACCAATGATAGCTAAAATAGAGATCCCCATATTAGCCTTTTCCCGATCCTCAAATGCGCTATCGAGCCCAATATAGCCAAGATAGAGAAAGAAAAGGATCAAAACGGAGGTGAGACGTACATCCCAAACCCACCAGGTTCCCCATGTCGGAGCACCCCAGATAGCACCTGTTACCAGTGTAATTAGGGTATAGACAGCCCCTAAAACCGCCGTCGCCCTCGCAATCACAGGAAAGAGTTTAATACGAAATATCAGATACATCACACTCATAAAGGCGATGAACATATAGAGCCCCGATGAAAGGATCGCCGCAGGCACGTGGATATACATAATCCGAACGGTATCTCCCTGCTGATAATCGACAGGAGAATCAAATAGCCCGTAATAGAGTCCAACAACAGCAAATATCGCACTTAAGAGAAAGGCCCAAGGGATAATTCTCTTTGCTAAGCGTATAAAATATTTGTAACTGATGAGTCGTTTAAAGAAGATAAATCGTGGCTTCTTACTCTCTTTCGGAGAAGGTTTTTTCAATTGATCAATATTGGTCACAGGTAACCCTTTATCCAAGAATTTATTCTAAGATCTCTCATTTTAAGGGAAACAGTATAGCAAATACTAAATTATCAGCATCAAAAGAAATTGAAAAATAATCAAAAACTGACTCTATGACAAGAGATAGCGAGTATCTCAGTTAGATAGAGGAAAATAGCCCCTCTTTCCCCCTGCCTAGACAATGATCTTTCCCGAAACTCATGTTACTATAAAAAATGACATGTTCTTTTAGACATCACTATTCTTATTCAGTAAAGGGAGCAGTTAAAAAATGATTAAAACCATCATTCTCCTCAAAGAGTCAAGCTCACCAGAAAAGCGTGTAGCACTCGACCCCAAAAATTGTGAACGCCTTGTAAAGGCAGGTTTTAAGGTGATTGTTACACCTGATGCCGGCCTTAATGCCTACTTTAGTAACGAAGCTTACGAAGAGGCTGGTGCGATTGTAGAGCCCCCCTCTTTTGATGAGAAAGCGATTATTCTCTCAATTAATGCCCCAACAAAGACCATTACTCAAAAGTTTAAACCTGGCTCTCTCTCAATCTCACTTCTTGATCCTTATCACAACCTCTCTCTTATTGAGCTCTTTGCGAAACAAGGGGTTGATGCTTTAGCGCTAGAATTTATTCCTCGCATCACTCGTGCGCAAAGTATGGATGTACTCTCCTCTCAAGCGACGATCTCGGGATATCAAAGTGTCCTAATCGGTGCAGATCTTTCGCCCCGCTTCTTTCCCATGTTAACTACCGCTGCCGGAACGATTCGTCCTGCAAAAGTTTTAGTCATCGGAGCTGGAGTTGCCGGCCTTCAAGCAATTGCAACGGCAAGAAGATTAGGAGCTCAAGTAGAAGCCTACGACATCCGTCCTGATGCGAAAGAGCAGGTAGAATCTCTCGGCGCAAAATTGGTCGATACCGGTGTCAATGCCGCCGGCGAAGGGGGTTATGCCCGTGAGTTAACGGAAGAGGAGCGCGCACAACAAGCTGCAGCTTTAGCCAAACATGTTAAAGAAGCACATGTGGTTATAACCACAGCAGCTATCCCTGGAAAGAGAGCCCCCATTATTGTAACTAAAGAGATGGTAGAATCGATGCTTCCTGGCGCTGTTATTGTCGATATGGCAGCGGAGACAGGGGGCAACTGTGAATTAACAAAAGTTGGAGATACTATCAAAGTTGGGGAAGTCACTATTACAGGCCCACGCAACTTACCTTCTGCTGTTGCTATCCATGCATCAGAGATGTTCTCACAAAATATCTACAATCTTATTACCCCTTTCATTACTGAAGATGGATTTAATCTCAATCTCGAAGATGAAGTGATCAAAGATTCTCTGATCACTTACGAAGGTAAGATTATCTCCGATCGTATTAGCACCCTTATTTCAGCTTAATTGCTCAAGGAGATTTTTATGATAACAGGATTTGCAGCGCTCTATATCGTTGTGCTTTCCGCTATTTTAGGATTTGAAGTCATCTCTCGGGTTCCTGCGATTTTGCATACCCCTTTGATGTCTGGCTCTAACTTTATTCACGGAATTATTCTTGTTGGGGCGATGATTGCGCTCGGACATGCTGATGGCTTCTTCCAAACATCACTTGCCTTTATCGCCGTTGTTTTCGGTGCGATCAACGCAGTCGGTGGCTACTATGTGACTGATCGGATGTTGGAAATGTTCAAATCTAATAAACAAGAGGAGAAATAACAGATGGGATCTCTCTTAGTTAATATTGGCTACTTTATTGCAGCCATTGTCTTTATCTACTCACTTAAAAGCATGAGTCACCCCTCTACCGCACGTAAAGGAATTCATTATGGTGGATTAGCGATGGTATTAGCCGTTGTTATTACCATATTTCACCCCGCAATTACACACCATGCATTCCTCACAAATCTTCTCTTAATTATTATTGCGATTGGAATAGGTTTTGTCATTGCTAAACGCTCGGCGCTTAAAGTCGAGATGACCGACATGCCTCAGATGATCGCAATCTATAATGGCGTTGGTGGTGGAGCAGCCGCAATCATTGGTGCAATTGCACTTCTACAGATCGGAATGCCCGATGCAAACGATAGTTCAAGAACACTCCTTCTTGCTGCATTAGGGGGTTTTATTGGTGCTGTCTCTTTCACCGGATCGGTGGTTGCTTGGGCAAAACTTGATGGTCGTATGACTTCAACAATTCGTTATAAGAATCGTAATATCATCAACCTTTTTCTCTTCGGTTTTGCACTCTTATTAGCGATTCTTCTCGCCTCTGAGCCTGCACCTCACTACTTTATGCTCTTCCTCTTCTTCGCATTTACCCTAGCATTAGGGGTCTTAATTGCGATTCCCATTGGTGGAGCCGATATGCCGGTAATTATCTCACTCTTTAATGCATTAACGGGTATTGCGGTCGCCTTTGAGGGAATTGCACTTGATAATGGTGGATTGATCATTGCCGGAACTGTTGTGGGAGCGGCAGGAACCCTTCTAACACTATTGATGGCAAAAGCAATGAACCGCTCTTTAAGCAATGTCCTCTTCTCTAACTTTGGTGAGAGTCAAAGTGAAGCAGGTGATATCGAAGGCTCAATGACTGAAAGCGATGCCGCCAATGCAGCAATGACAATGGCTTATGCTGATCGCGTTATTATTGTCCCAGGATATGGTTTAGCGGCAGCACAAGCACAACACAAAGTCGCTGAGCTTGTGAAGATCTTAGAATCACGTGGCGTTGATGTTCGTTTTGCGATCCACCCTGTTGCAGGAAGAATGCCGGGACATATGAATGTTCTATTAGCTGAGTCAGGCATCCCCTATGAGAGCATCTTCGATCTCGATGAGATCAATGATGAGTTTAAAGAGACTGATGTTGTTCTCGTAATTGGAGCAAATGATGTCGTCAACCCTGTTGCTCGTACCGATAAGTCTAGCCCGATCTACGGCATGCCGATTCTCAATGCAGATCAGGCAAAACAGGTCTTTGTCATTAAACGTGGACAAGGCTCTGGCTTCTCTGGAATCGAAAATCACCTCTTCTATCTCGATAATACCGATATGGTGTATGGTGATGCGCAGAAAGTTGTCAATGAGATGATTACAACACTTAAATCACTCTAACTATGATCCAAAATAGATGATCTAAAATAAGGTTTCAGCTTTAACCTTGAGATTTGAAGCACTCGTCGATTTTATCGAAGAGTGCTTTTTTATTGTCTCTAATCTAATACACTCACTAATACCCTCACTTAATATCCCCACTCCTATCGATCTTTCTCTATGCAACCATGCCCTTCCTATCTCCCTCTTCTATAGTTTTATCCACTTCTTAAAAGAAGATGCCACACCCGTATCCGTATCTATATAAGGGTATAAGGGCTTTTCTATCTCTAGCAACCTCTAGCAACTCTTATCCTCAAGAACGCTTATCCACAAGAGTTATCCACATCTCAATGACCAATAGCGTGATAAAAGATCTTATAAAGCCAGTAAAAATGGGCGTTTACAAAATAGCGCCCAAATGTTCTCACAGATTCCACAGAGTTATCCACAGACCACCTTTTAGAATTTCAGTGCCACTCTGCACAGCTTCTCCCTGAGTTATCCTCAAAGTTATCCACAATAGAGAGGCCTTCTTCTACACAACCGATTAAATCTTGCTATATTGATAGAGTCTTAAACATCAACAGCTAATCAGCAATCACTAACCATCAATGATTGCTGCTTGATTATTTGCGTAACGAGTAGATCAAACTAATCGGAAGGTTCAGGAGGAGAGATCATGAAACAACTTTGTAGCAGTAGTGCCACTATCTATGCATTTGATAAAAACAATTCCCCCAAATTACGCGTGAGAGCAGGTGAACAGATCAAAATCATCACAAAAGATTGCTTTAGCAATCAGGTGGATGATGATCATCGCCTCGCCGATATTAACTGGAACCAAATCAATCCCGCTACAGGACCGATCTTTGTTGAAGGAGCTGAAGCCGGCGATATTTTAAAAGTGAGCATCGATTCAATTACTGTAGCAGATCAAGGTGTCTGTGCCGTTGGTCCTGGATTTGGACTGATCCCACTGCCGGAGATGACCCAAAAAATTATTCCCATCCGAAATCAACAACTTCACTTTAGTGATGAGATTATCCTTCCACTCAATCCGATGATTGGTGTCATCGGTGTTGCTCCCAAAGATGAACCTATCTCCACAGGTACGCCAGCCGAACATGGTGGCAACATGGATACCAAGCTGATTAAAGAGGGCGCGACGCTCTATCTCCCGATCTTTGTTAAAGGTGCGCTCTTTGCCTTGGGGGATCTGCATGCCGCGATGGGAGATGGGGAGATTGGTGGCTCTGGCGTTGAAGTTGCTGGAGAGGTTATTGTCACGCTCGATCTTATCAAAGAGCAAAAGCTTACTCATCCTGTTGTTGAAAACGAGGAGAGCTTTGCCTTTTTGGTTTCACGTAAAACAATTGATGATGCTCTTACAGAAGCGACTAATATCGGCGTTCAAAAATTAGCGGAAAAACTTAAAATCTCCCTAGAAGAGGCGACGATGCTCGGTAGCATCGCTTGTGATGTTGAAATCAGCCAATTAGTTGATCCTCAATTAACTGCACGATTTGTAATCCCTAAAAAATTACTACCCCATCTCTTTTAGCTCTCACTAAAAGCGCATCACTAAAACAATCATCAAAAAAGGGGAAAGCCTAATCTTTCCCCTTCTTTCTGTCTACTATCCTCGCAACAACCTCGATAACTACATACTGTTTTCAACAATGGCTCACGAAAGTGCTATCGCGCTTTAAAAGAGATACAGTTTTGCAATTATCCTGCAGTCTCATCCCAGTTTTTACCGCTTCCTACCTCAACAATCAACGGAACATCAAGCTTAAGAACATCGGTCATTGCATCGACTAATAATGCCCGGACATCTTCCATCTGCTCAATAGGCGTTTCTAAAATCAGCTCATCATGCACCTGGAGTAACATTTTTGCTGAAAGATGAGGATTTTCCGCTAAAGATCGGTCCACCTTTAACATCGCTAACTTAATAATATCTGCGGCCGTTCCTTGAAGGGGAGCATTAATGGCAACACGTTCCGCCCCCGATCGCGCAATCGCATTGCTACTATGAATTCCAGGAAGATAGAGTCGACGTCCTAAAGCTGTCTCTACATACCCTTTTTCTTTCGCCTTCTCTTTCGCCTCTTCCATATAATTTAAAACGCCGGTATAACGACTAAAATAGAGACTAATATACTCTTGCGCTTGGGTACGGGAGATCCCCAACTGCTTCGCCAAACCAAAAGCTCCCATACCATAGATCAAGCCAAAGTTAATTGCCTTTGCCGCTCTACGCTCAGCCCCTGTCACCTTCTCTAAGGGAATACCGAATACCTCTGCTGCTGTTGCCGCATGAATATCTTTCCCCTCATTAAATGCTTTTAACATCATCTCATCTTGAGAGAAGTGCGCCATTAAACGGAGCTCAATTTGTGAATAGTCCGCGGCTAATAGAGTTGAGCCCTCTTTAGCAATAAAAGCTTCCCGAATACGGCGCCCTTCCTTTGTCCGAATCGGAATATTTTGCAAGTTGGGATTTGAAGATGAGAGTCGCCCGGTACTTGTCTGCGCCTGATTAAAAGAGGTATGAACGCGCCCGGTATCAGGATTGATCTCAGCGACAAGAGAGTCAGTATAAGTTGAGCGGAGTTTAGAAAACTCACGATACTCAATAATAATTTTCGGTAAAGGATAATCCTCTGCTAATTTTTGTAAAACATCTTCCGCCGTTGAAGGTGCCCCTTTAGGTGTCTTCTTAATCACCGGCAGTCCCAGTTTTTCAAAGAGAATCTCTCCAACCTGCTTCGATGAGCTCATATTAAACTCTTCTCCGGCAAGCTCATATGCTTTCGCTTCAAGCTCCGCTAGATTCTCCCCAAACTCGGCACTTAAATTCTCTAAATGCTGAGCATCCACTAAAATCCCTTCATGTTCCATCTTTGCAAGAACAGAGATTAAAGGAACTTCTATCTCCTGATAGACCTTATATTGTGTCACCTCAGAGCGGAGTCGCGGTAAGATACTTCGCTGTAATTGCAAGGTAATATCGGCATCTTCACAAGCATAAAAGCTAGCGATCTCAATATCGATCTCATCAAAGCGTTTCTGCGAACGCCCTTTGCCGGCAATCTCTTCAAAAGGGGTTGTCTTAAAGCCTAAATAGAGCTCCGCTAATGCATCCATATTGTGGCGGTTCCCGGTAGGATCATAGATATAACTTGCAAGCATAGTATCATCAACAATTCCACGTAACTCCACACCATGACGCTTTAAGATATGCCAATCAAACTTAATATTTTGTCCAACTTTAGGAATCTCTGCATCTTCTAAAATTGGTTTTAAACGCGTCATCACCTCCTCTATCTGCAATGGACTTTCTACTCCCGCCTGTTTAAAGGGGATATAGATCGCACTGCCCGGAGCTACCGAAAGAGAGAGCCCCACAAGATTAGAACGCATAAATTCCAATCCATCAGTCTCCGTATCGAGTGCTAAAAGCGCGGTCTCAGGAATCAAGGAGAGATACTGTTCAAGCTCTGCTAGATCTAAAATGGTTCGATAAGATTTTTTTGCCGGCAATGTAGGATTAATCCAATGCGCGGCAAGCTCTACTTGATCACTTGCAACCGATTGTGCAACAGGCGGAACAAAGCTCTCTCCACCACCAGCTTGATCAAGCTCTAAGAGCAACTGGCGGAATCCAAAATCTTGATAGACCTCCCGCAAACGCCCGATAAAAGGGGGATTGGGGGTTAAATCCTCCACCTTTACAGGTAAAGGCGCATTGAGGAGCAGTGTCGTCAACTCTTTAGAGAGCTTCAAAATATCTAAACTATCTCTGAGTCGTTCACCCACCTTACCTTTAATCTTTTCAGCATTTTCTACAATTGCATCTAAATCACCCCACTCATGAATCCACTTTGCAGCTGTTTTAGGACCGACCCCTTGAATCCCCGGGATATTATCGGCACTATCACCCATCAAAGCTAAGTAATCACGAACCTGTTCAGGATAGACACCATACTTCTCAAAGATCTCAGACCGACCTAACATCTCATTTTTCATGCCGTCATACATTGTAATCACATCATCTTCTACCAATTGTGCAAGATCTTTATCACTTGAAGCGATAATCGTGCGCAAGCCCTTCGCTTTCGCTTCAACTGCTAAGGTAGCGATTACATCATCCGCCTCAATTCCAGGAATAGAGATCCGTGGAAAGCCCATCAGATCGATAATTTCATATAGTGGCTCAATTTGCGCGCGCAGATCATCCGGCATTGGTGGTCGATGTGCTTTATAATCTTCAAAGAGATCATTCCGAAAGCTCTTCCCACTTGCATCAAAGATAACCCCTAGATAATCTGGCTTAAATTCCCGCACTAGTTTTTCAAACATACTAATCACACCACGAATCGCTCCCGTCGGTCGTCCATCTGGGCTTTTAAGGGGCGGTAGCGCATGAAATGCACGGAAAAGAAAGTTAGAACCATCAACGACTAAAAATGTTTTTGACATGGGTGAAATTAAACCTTTTGATTAATCTATGCTGCAATTGTGCGATCGATAAAAACTTCGATAAAAGTTCGAGAAGCGTATAAGACAACCTCGATTGACCCTCGATTATACAAAAAAAGCAGGAATTTAGCTCCTGCTTCTCATCTTCTATGCCATTTTCTATATTCACTCTTCTTATCTACAAGCTATAAAACTTATCCCTATTGAGATACTTAAGTTATCAGAGAAGCTGATAAGATCCGCTGAGCAAATAGGATTATAAATTGAGTTATAAATTGAGTTATAAGTAGAATTAAAAACAGAACTATGAAACAAAGTTATTGTAGATAAAGATTACCAAAATAATCGATAAAAAACCTGCCAAAATCTGACGAATGCGCTTTACTGGCAAGATATAGACCAGCTTTGCACCAATAGGAGCGAAGATCACACTAGTAATAGAGAGCCCTATTACAGCTGGATAGTAGACAAAACCTAAAGAAGATTCTGGTACCCCTTCAACGCTCATCCCATTAAAGATCGCGCTCCCTGCTCCCGCAGCTGCCATAATCATCCCAACTGCCGAAGAGGATGCAATCGCATTTTTCATCTTATAGCCGATCTTGCTCAAGACTGGCACAATCATTACACCACCACCAATTCCAACAAAACTTGAGACAAAACCGATCACCCCTCCTACTAATATAAAGAGGGGCTTAGCAAAGTGAGAGACGCTCTCGGCCTCCTTCTTCGATGCTGTACGCAACATATTGTAAATTGTATAAGCGAGGAAGATACAGAAGAGTAACTGCAATATCAGATCATTCATCATCTTTACAACAAGGCTACCAATAGAAACCCCAACAATTGCACCGATCCCTAGCAGAAAAACAACTCCCCACATCACCGATCCTCTTCTTTGGTGAGCAATAACTGAAGAGAGGCTTGTAATTCCAACAACAGCAAAAGAGGTACCTAAAGCAACCTTCATAATCAATTCAGGATCAACACCGATCGAGACTAAGAAGAAAACAACAGTTGGTACAACAACCGTTCCACCACCAACGCCTAATAGTCCCGAAATAAGACCAATAATACAGCCTAAAAAAAGAAATATTAATAACTCAATGCCCATCCTATCCTCACTTCCCGATATTTTCCCTAATATATAATAGTTACCATCTCAATAGCTCATCAAACACTACTGAAAGACGCTTTTCTTTGATTAACCATCTGTTAACATTAACGACCACTCATTACCGAACACTCAATATACTATATAACTATATAATATATAATTCATAAATGAGCAATGAATAAACCTTATAACTTATCGCTCGATGTACCCAAGTCGTTATATCCTAAGCCGTTATATAATTGTTCACCCATTCAGCCATTTCGGTTATTTCAGTAGTTTCGGCTATCTCCTCACATTCTAACCGTTTCTCTCGTCAATCCGATCTTACTTGTAGCTAATCATTCAATTAAAAGATCAACAATATCATATCTTCTCATTAACGAGCTGCTTTTCCCTCCCTATTTTACGCATATCTCCTTTAGAGAATAAGAGATTAAAGAGCGCTCGATTTCATACTATTACACTATCAAAAATAGCAACAGAAACTGCATCAAAAACATCTTTAAAAATATGCTTAAAAACAGATAGTTATCTCAAAACTCTATTTGTAAAGATAAAAAAATGGTCCCAAAAATAATTTAATGTTTGCTTTTTCTAATTAGAATTGATACTCATAAAGGTGTCGGCTTAATAAAATTTTGTGCTTAGATTGATAAAAAATATCAATAATAGATCACCACAATCTAGGCACATTCAAAGGAGGACTAAACTAAAGAGAGAATATACTCTCACGGTTTAGTAGATATGGTGAAGTAGTATCGAAGTCTCAAAAGAAGAAGAAAAATAAGAGACCAGATAGGCTTACAGATCTAGGAACCTACGTTTGTAAGGCGTAGGTTCCTAGGTTATTATTCAAGATGGCTCTGCGGTAAATTCGTCTAATTTACTCGGGGGCTCATCTTGAAGCTGGTAGCGAACTATTCAATGACGTTGCGCTCAAAGTAACAGGTGCCATTAGAGAGAACTCTAAAGTAGAAAGTTAAAGAAAAATCAATTCGATCTTCTCCTGAAATCTTCCTTAAAATCCCCTATAATTGTATAATTTGTTATTTCATTTTCAGTGAAAAATAGTGTGAGTTCTATCTATTATCAAAAATAAGACTCCACTATTTAATCTATTTGATATTTAAGGACTTCAATTATGCGATCACACTACTGCGGACTCGTCAACGAGGCGCTTCTCGATAAAACGGTTACCCTCTCTGGCTGGGTACATCGTCGCCGCGACCATGGCGGAATTATTTTCGTAGATCTTCGAGATAGAGAGGGAATCGTGCAAGTGGTTATCGACCCTGCACATCTCACAACTCCTTTTGAAGAAGCAGAGAAGATTCGAAATGAATTTGTTATCAAAATTGAGGGTGAAGTTATTGCTCGTCCTGAAGGGATGGTGAATCCTAATATTGTTTCAGGCAAGATCGAAGTCGTTGCAAAACGCTTAGAGATCCTCAATAGCGCAGCACCACTTCCTTTCCAACTAGGTGATGATAAAACATCAGAAGAGGTTCGCCTTAAATATCGCTATCTTGATCTTCGCGATACGCGCATGCATCAAAATATTATGTTACGTTCAAAAGTAACACGCTATATTCGAAAAGCACTTGACGAGCAAGGCTTCCTCGATATTGAAACACCTTTCCTCACAAAAGCAACACCAGAAGGAGCTCGCGACTACGTCGTTCCCTCACGTGTTCATCATGGTGAATTCTTTGCACTTCCACAGAGTCCACAACTCTTTAAGCAACTATTAATGGTCAGTGGTTTTGATCGCTACTACCAGATCGTTCGCTGCTTCCGCGATGAAGATCTTCGCGCAGATCGCCAGCCTGAATTTACCCAGGTGGATATCGAAACATCATTCCTCTCTTCTGATCAAATTATGGATATTGCAGAGAAGATGATTCGCGATGTATTTAAAGAGTCAATCGATGTTGATCTTGGCGATAACTTCCCACGTATGACTTGGCATGAGGCGATGGCTCGCTTTGGCTCTGATAAGCCAGATCTTCGTATCCCTCTTGAATTCACAGAAGTCACTGAATTGATGAAAGGATGTGAGTTTAAGGTCTTCAAAGATGCAGCAAATCGTGAAAATGGTCGTGTGGTTGCGCTCAATATTCCCAATGCATCGGATCAATTTACCCGTCGTCACATCGATGAGTATACTGAGTTTGTCGGTCGTTATGGTGCGAAAGGTCTTGCCTATATTCGTGTCAATGATGTTGCCGCTGGCCGCGATGGCTTGCAATCCCCTATCGTTAAATTCTTAGATGATGCAACGCTTACAGCACTTCTTGAAGCAACGAATGCTAAAAATAATGACATCATCTTCTTTGGTGCCGATAAAGCGACTATCGTCAATGATGCTATTGGTGCGCTTCGCGTGAAAATCGGTAAGGATCTTAACCTATTAACCTGTAAATGGGCGCCGATGTGGGTTGTTGACTTCCCGATGTTTGAATATGATGAGGAGGCGAAACGTTATGTTGCCGTTCACCATCCCTTCACAACGCCTAAAACAGGTATCGAGTCACTTAGCGATCCTGCAAACTCTATTGCCAACGCTTATGACCTCGTCCTCAACGGCACAGAGCTTGGTGGCGGATCAATCCGTATCTTCAAACATGATGTCCAGATGAAGGTCTTTGAATTACTCGGGATCGATAAAGCAGAAGCAGAAGAGAAATTTGGCTTCCTTCTTGATGCACTTAAATATGGCGCACCGCCTCACGGGGGAATCGCCTTTGGACTTGACCGTTTAGTGATGTTGATGGCAGAAGCAAGTTCAATCCGTGATGTGATCGCTTTCCCGAAAACACAGTCAGCCGCATGTCTCTTAACTGAAGCACCAGCTCATATCAGCCAAGCACAATTAGATGAGCTTGCGATCGCTGTTGTTGAAGATGAGAAAGAGATGCAGAAATAGTAAGCAGCAAGAAGTTGAGTTAAAGTTAAAACTTCAAACGAACGATACTCTTCAAGTAGACAAAAACCCCTATGATGGAAGTGCTCACAAACACCGCCATCTAGGGGTTTCTCTATATCTACTCTCTATCCTTAATACAATCCTAAATATCTGTTTCAGAGATCTACTTTACCTATCTCTATCTCTTTATCTATCTCTACTTTTACCACTTCCAATGTGTACAAAAAATAAATAGCTGACCGGCCAATCAACTATCAACTATCAACAGCCTAAAATTGAGACAAAAAAATCCCCTAAGGAGGATTGATCCTTAGGGGTAAATTGTCGGTTTTATCTCTAGGGGGATGCATATAAACCGACAAGGGACATAATCACTTTCACTAATTTTACAAAGAGGTAGAGAGAGATCACGCCACCGAGCCATAAACCCATCATCCAGAAGAGTTGCGACTTCAATGATCTCTTCTTACCATGATTTCGAGTATCGCCTTGCTCTCTATCTTGCCCTTTTTTAGCAGATACTTGAGCTGCTTCTACCTTTCCCTTGAGCTCGTTGAACACTTCTCTCTCCTGTTCCATCTTAGTACCCCTCTCCTTGCACCTTACCTCTGAAAACATAGTAGATATAACCGGTATAGATCAGCACGAGGGGAATAAAGATCAACGCCCCGACTAGAGAGAAGGTTAGAGTCGACTCTGGTGCCGCTGCCATAAAGATAGTGACCTGAAATGGAACAATATAGGGAAGAAGGAAGCCCACTAACGCGCCAGCACCTAAGACAGCCATTAATAACGAATAGATAAAGGGTTGCCAATGGGTATTCGGATTTTGAATTGAACGCATCAAGATAAAGGCAACAATAATCGCTACAAAATAGAGCGCACCAAAGAGATAGACCTTCCAGAGATTTTCCGCCATAAAGAGCTGCTCTTGCCAAATCATTAAGGTCCATACCAAAATAATAGTAGCTAGGAGGAAGAAGATCAGCGCAATCTTACGCGTTAAGCTTCGAATATGCGCCTGTAACGCTCCTTCAGTCTTCTTAATCGCCCAGGTTGAACCTAATAGAGCATAAAAAGCGGTGAGACCCAATCCTGAAACAATCGAAAATGGTGAGAGCCAAGCCCAGATACCACCAGCCATAACTAGATCTAATGCCCCTTTAGAGACATATCCTTCTGGTGCATTGATCGCATCTACCGCCGGCATAAAATCAAAACCTTGCACTAAAGCGCCCGCGATCACCCCTTGAAAGAAGCCTGCGAAGAGCGACCCTAAAAAGAAGGCATTATTCCAAAAATTACGGCGTTGCTCAGAAACACGTCCACGAAACTCAAAAGAAACACCCCTAAAAATCAAGGCCATCAAAAGGAGTATCACCGGTATATAGAAGCCCGATAACACTACAGAGTAAGCGATCGGGAAGATTCCAAAAAGTGCGGCGCCTCCCAAAATAAGCCAAGTCTCATTTCCATCCCATACCGGACCGATACTATTCATTAACGTCGTTCGATCATCTTCACTCTTCACGAAGGGATAGAGCATTCCTACCCCTAAGTCAAAGCCATCTAGAACGACATAGATCGCTACACCCAATAGGATAATACCTGCCCAGATGATAACTAACATATTGTAATCCATTATTGACTCCTTACTGCTCAGCTACAGCAACATCAGAACTTTGAGGTCCTCTGCGCAAAATACGGAAAAGGATCGTCACTCCAAATAAGAAGACTACGAGGTAAGCAATCACAAAGAGCGCTAATGACACCGTTAAATCTCCTGCGGTATGTATAAAAGAGTGTCCCTCAGTAACGCGCATAATGTTATAGACCAACCAAGGCTGACGACCAATCTCTGTGACAAACCAACCGGCTAAGACTGAGATTAAACCACTAGGCCCCATCCATAATGCAAAGCGGAGCAACCCTTTCTTCTCACCCAGAGTCTTCTTATGCCGTTGCCAAACACCCCAAATTCCTAAAATCACCATTAAGAAACCTAATCCTACCATCACGCGGAAAGACCAGAAGACCCAACCGACAGGAGGAATATCCTCTTTAGGAAATGCTTTTAAATTCGCGACTTTCCCATCTAATGAGTGGGTTAGAATAAGGCTTGCGGCATAGGGAATCTCAATGGAGAAATAGTTCTTCTGCTCTTCTTGATTAGGAATTGCAAAGAGAATAAAACCTGTTCCCTCCCCTTCAGGCGTTGCATCCCAATGCCCTTCGATCGCTGCTAATTTTGTTGGCTGGTGATCTCGAACATTCAGCCCATGGATATCACCGATAACCACTTGGAAGATAGAGACAAAGAAGAGCGTTACTAACGACATGCTCAACATCTTCTTAACCGCTGCGTTACGATTACCTCGTAAGAGATGCCAAGCGGCTGTTCCCGAAATGATTAACGTTGCCGTCAAAAGCGCAGCAGTTAACATATGCACCATACGAATCGGTAAAGAGGCGCTAAAAAGAATTGCTAACCAATCTTTTACAACAACAGCACCATCAACAATCTCAATCGCACCTGACTCAAGAGATGGTGGTGTCTGCATAAAACTGTTAGAGACTAAGATCCAATAAGCAGAGAATGTAGTTCCTATCGCAACCATTGCTGTTGCAAAAAAGTGCATCTTAGGGCCAACACGATCCCGACCAAACAACATAATTCCTAAGAAGCCCGCTTCTAAGAAGAATGCAGTAATCACTTCATAGATTAATAGAGGTCCTGTTACCGATCCTGAAAACTTAGAAAACTCACTCCAATTTGAACCAAACTGGAAGGCCATCACCACTCCTGAGACAACCCCCATTGAAAATGCAACGGCAAAAAACTTCACCCAAAAATTATAAATATCCATATAGACTGGTTTTTTTGTCTTCAACCAGAGTCCCTCTAGCACAACGAGCCACATTCCTAGCCCAATTGTAATTGCCGGAAAGATAATATGGAATGAGACCGTAAACGCAAATTGGATCCGCGCTAACAAAATTGCACTCATCATATCTACTCCATAAACATGAGATCTAATCACTTGTAGTGCAGTCATTACAGCCAAAACTACATAATACCTACAACTACAAACCTATACCTTTTTGCTTCTTCTTAAATTAGGGCAAATAGCATGAATACAATATTATCAAATCCCATATTTTATAAATAATACCTTTATTGTGATCCTCATATACCTTTTTGTTATATATACTACTCTCGCCTCTTAAAAGACGCTTAATTGCTCAAGATAAAGAGAACCTTGGGAGAGCAATCGACACAACATGTTGAAAATAGGGTAATATCATAGATAAGATCTTGATCAATTTCTCTTAAGAATCACTCAAGAGTATCTACACAATAATGATGAAGATATCTAGGAAGACACCCCAAAAACCAAATAAAAAGCCAAATAGTTAAAAAACAAGTTAAAAACAGATAAAACCAAGAAAATCAATAAAAACAATTAGTTGAAATAATTTGAAATAATTAAGGGAATAATATGGAAAATAGACAACTACACTATTTCGTGATGGTTGCAGAACTTGGCAGTGTAGCGGCGGCTTCAAGATCACTACATATTGCCCAACCCGCCATCACTCGACAGATTAAGAACCTTGAAGAGACCATCGGTGTTACCCTCTTTGAAAGGCATGCTAGAGGAATGGTATTAACATCTGCCGGAAGAAAGTTTTATCAAGATGCTCTCAATATTCTCAATGCTATTGAGCGTGCAAAATCACAGGCGGTAAAAGCAGATCGAGGCGATATTGGTTACCTCAAAATTGGGATTACGCCACAACACATCTGGCTCACTGAAGTGCAACAACACTTAAGTGAATTTCGAAAATATAACCCTGAAATCTCCCTGAATGTCTGCACAATGCACTCCCGAAAACAGATTATGGCACTTCGTAATGGGGAGCTAGATGCCGGCTTTATGTTTATCCGGCCACAAGATGATAATGATTTTTTAGGTCGATTTCTCTATAAAGAATCGATGCTTCTGGCAGTTAATAAAAACTCACCTTTTGCTGATCATCCGCCCGAAAAGATCGACCAATTACGTTCAGAACCCTTTATCTGGTCACCGGAAAATCAAGCTTTTGACCTCTATAAAATGATTATTGATGAGTTAAGACGCCATGATTTCACCCCAAAAATTGATCATGAAGGTTGCGATTACAACTCTATGTTGAGCCTTGTCTCTGCAGGCCGAGGATATACCTTTGTGCCGGCAGTAGCCAAATATCTGAAGGTTTACGATGTTGTAATGCATGAGTTGCCGGAGCTTGATGTGACATTTGACCTTGAGCTTGTCTGGCGACGAGATAATGCCAACCCTAGCCTGCCCCACTTTATTAAGAACTACAATCATCAGATGCGAAGACTTACTTGATAAGTAATGGTGTGTGGAGAATAGAGAACAAGAAATGAGAAATGGGAAATGGGAAATGGACGGTTCTTATCAAGATACATATTAATAATATTGATTAATAATGCTAATTAATATTGAGCCTCTCTCCCACCCTCTTTTTTTTAAAATATTTCAAGAGTCCTTAGGTTTACAAAAAGTTAGGGAAAGCCCCATCTTTTCTTATCCTAAATATCAAAAGTGTTCTCACCTTACCGATCAATCTGCGGTATAATGGAGCAGAAATGTATTGATTTTAAGGAGAAAGGGATGTCGATGATTGAAGATACAGGAATTAACTTCACAGATTCTGCAGCACTTAAGGTAAAGAGCTTAATCGAAGAGGAAGGTGATTCAACACTTAAACTTCGTGTCTATATCCAAGGCGGTGGCTGTTCAGGCTTCCAATATGGATTTGCATTTGCCAATGAAGTAGAAGAGGGTGATGTTGAAGTTGTGAACCAAGATGTAGTGCTCTTAATTGATCCATTAAGTTACCAATATTTAGTGGGCGCTGAGATCGATTATGTCAATGATCTACAAGGTGAGCAATTTGTAATCCGTAACCCCAATGCTACAACAACTTGTGGATGTGGTAACTCATTTAGTGCTTAATGCAGCATGAGAAATCAGTTCATGAAGATTCGTAACTGATCACTATAGATTGCACCTATCTAAAAGTTCGTTAGATAGGTGTTTTTTTATCTATAATATAATAGATTATATCAGTTTAGCTAAGTCTAAAAAATAACTCTAAAAATTGAGAGTGGCTCATTGAGAGTGGATCAACGTCTTTAAGTCTACTCCTCAATTTTTACATCCCAATATCTATTTTTGATACCCATTTTGATATCTATTTCAATACGCTCTATTTCGATAATAGATACAATTATTTAAGAGGTCACTATGACAACCAGTGCAATTTTAGTCTTAATTATTGCGATTATCGCAATTCTCCTCATTTTTTTAGGGGTCAAAATGGTGCCTCAGGGTTATGAGTATACGATTGAGCGCTTTGGTCGCTATCGAAAGACTATCACCCCGGGGATCTCCTTTATTATCCCTATTTTTGACCGTATTGGACGAAAGATCAACATGATGGAGAGTGTCACCGATGTCCCTTCACAAGCGGTTATTACCAAAGATAATGCAATGGTGCGGGTCGATGGTGTCGTCTTCTTTCAGATCAATGATGCTGCGCGCGCTGCCTACGCTGTTAACAATTTAGGATCTGCGATCTTAAATCTCACCATGACTAATATCAGAACAGTAATGGGATCAATGGATCTCGATGAATTATTATCAAAACGAGATGAGATTAATGCAAGTCTCTTAGCCGTTGTTGATCACGCAACTGAACCTTGGGGCGTCAAAGTCACCCGAATTGAGATTAAAGATATTGAACCCCCGCGTGATCTTGTCGACTCCATGGCAAAGCAGATGAAGGCTGAGCGAGAAAAACGTGCAGCAATTCTTGAGGCTCAAGGAGTGCGAGAAGCAGATATTCTTCGCTCAGAAGGGGAGAAACAATCAGCAATCTTAGCGGCTGAAGGTAAAAAGCAGGCGGCGATCTTAGAAGCAGAAGCTCGTGAACGCTTAGCGGAAGCGGAAGCAAATGCAACATTGATGGTCTCTCAAGCAATTCGAGAAGGGGATGTGCAAGCCATTAACTACTTCGTTGCGCAAAAATATGTTGAAGCATTTGGTAAGATAGCTGAGAGTAAAAATGATAAGATTATTATGATGCCGATGGAGTCATCCGGCATTGTTGGCTCAATTGCAGGTATTGCGGAGCTCGTTAAATCTGCACAAAAGGAATCTAAATGATTGCGCTCTTTTCAGATATCAATCCCATGATGCTCTGGCTCATTGCCGGGGCACTCCTTATTCTCTTTGAAATTATTCTTCCCGGCGTCTATCTCTTTTGGATCGGTATTGCTGCATTAATGGTCGGTGGGGTCTTAAGTGTTATCGATCTATCGATTATTCTGCAGATTCTTCTCTTCGCTATTTTTGCACTTCTTGCGGTCATTGTCGGTGTTAAAACCTATAAAGGAAAAGAGATTAAGAGTAGTGCCCTCAATCAGACTAGGGGTTCTGAATTTATTGGAAGAAATATCACGCTGCAAGAAGCCGTTATCAATCAACAAGGGCGTGTTGCACTTGGAGATAGCACTTGGGCGATTGAAGGGGAAGATCTCCCTGCCGGCAGTCAAATTAGAATTACAGCTGTGAAAGGGAACACCCTTCTCTATGAAGTTATTCACAGAGCATAAAGAGGAGAAGACGTGCAATACCCAGATCAATTTAAGGATAATCAACGTTTTTCTAAAGGAGCGATTCTCCTCTTCTCCTTACTTATCATCTTTATCACGGCAAGTGGTAGTAATGCGCTTTTAACATCACCTATTCATCCTATTGCACTCATATTGGGAATTCTTCTACCTGCCTATCTGTTTCTTCTTTTTGCCCTTGTAAGACGCCATTCACTCTTTGCTGAGTTATTACTGCTACTACAAAAAGGATGGCAAAAAGTTGAAAAACCGCTTCGAAAAAGTCTCTCAAATAGCTCAGAAAAGATCAATGAACCCGATCCAAAACAGCTACTCTATCTTAGTAAAGTGATTATGCATGGCGCATGGATCTTAATTTTTGCGACACTGCTCGTTACACTCTTTTTTCAATTTACCCTCAAGCAGTACTCCTTCAATCTCTTTAGTACTCTCTTTCCTGATCGTAGTGACTTCTACTTTCTAATCATTCAACTCTTGAACTTTCTTCCTGACCTCATCGCCGGAGAATTGATCTCCCCTGCAATTGTTGAACATAGTCTCAATCTACCCCCTACCGCCATCGAGAATGCCGCATGGGCGCGCTGGATCTTAATAATGATTGCTCTCTATGGTTTAATTCCACGTATTATACTCTTCCTTCTCGCCCAAAGAAGCTATAAGAAGTATCTCAAAGATCAACAAAAAAATGAGCATCGTTCGCTTCTATCTGGGGAAGGAAAAGTGATAGATGCCGCAAAAGCAAGACCACAAAGCCTTCGCCCACCGAAGAGCATCCGCTACGGAGAAGGTGAAAAAAGGATTGCCCTCGACTATGTCGGAGAGGTACCTCACTCTAAAGAGAGTGATAAAATCGTGGAGATCATCAATAGCAGAGCTGATTTCCAACAGCTACTCTCCCAACTACAATCGTCGCCTCTTGCATATCTTATTATCTATATCGATACTCAATTGACGCCTGATAGAAGTCTATTACGAAGAATCTATACATTGATGAATTTAGCATTAAGCACCGAGATCATCTTAGTAACCCATCAAAATCCTTCACGAGAAGAGGAGTGGCAACATAAATTGACCCCTAATCTCTATAAAGATGAAAGAATTCTTCTCTACCCTGCGCCGCAGAAGGTAAAAAATAGAGGAGATCAGCCACCTAGAAGTAATAGCGATCCGCTATCATAGCGACTGCATCTATGATATCTATTACATCTAATGCATTGATTTAATACATTGATTTAATACATTAATCGATTAAAAGGAGATTCCGTCGAATAATTATGGGGCTAAAAACATTAAAGATCGCTATCGTAGGTCATACCAATACAGGAAAGACCTCCTTAATTAGAACGATTACCCGAGAGAGAAATTTTGGTGAAGTTCGTGATGAAGCTTCAACTACCATCGATGTCGCCGAGATTAAACGCGCCTCTCAAGAATTAACATTTACCTATGTAGATACTCCCGGCATGGAAGATGCGATGGGGGTCCTCGATCTTCTAGAGGAGCGGTATCCTTCTAATACACGATTAGAGGAGTCAGAAAATCTCCTTAAATTTGCCCAAGATCATGCGGTTGAAGCGCTCTTTGAACAAGAGGTTAAGGTGATTAAGCAACTCTTTGTGGCCGATCTGATCTGTTATGTCGTCGATTGTCGTCTCCCCTTCCTTCCTAAATTTGATGATGAGCTGACACTCATTGAGAAGACCCATAAACCGATTCTCCCCATTCTCAACTTTATTCAAGGAGAACATCTTTCTGCATGGAAACAGCATCTTAAAGCCCACGGCATTCATCACTATCTCGAATTTGATACTATTATGCCGCCACAAAAGAAGCGATTTTATGAGCAGATCGCGATTATGTTTCCTGAATATTATGCGGAAATTATGGCTTATAACGCTCTCGAAGAATTAGCGGATCAACAACGCTTAGAGCGAGCGATGCAGATTGTGGCAAACTTCTATCTCAATTTGATGACCTTACAACTCAAAGAGAAGCAGAATGCCCCGGCAGAAAAGGTAATGAAAAAACTCAATCAAATGATTGAAAAATTAGAAAAACGCGCCTTTGAAGCACTGCTCTCTCTTTATCAATTTAATCGTGAAGATATCGCCTATTTTCAATTAGCAATTGAAGGATCACAATATGAGCAAGATCTCTTCACAAGTGATAATCTCATCGATTTTTCAATGCAGTTTGGTAAAGGCGCAAGTGTAGGCGCGGGCCTCTTTGCCGGCGTTGATGCTTTAGCAGGCTTTACCACTTTAGGAGCAGCAACAGCGACTGGCGCGATATTAGGAGGACTTGCCGCCTCTTTTAAACATTATGGAAACTCTCTTCTCGATCATCTTAATAACTTAGAGACCTACTGTATCAATGATACGGCAATTGATCTCCTTCTCTCGAGAATGCTCTATGTTGTCGGTCTTCTCAACGGAAGAAGTCATGCTGTTCTCCAACCGATCTACCTTCAGGAAATTCAAAAAAATGATAAAAGTAATGGTTGGAGAGATAAGAATGATGAGAGTGAAAAAAGCGATCTACACCAATTGATTGCTGAAGGTCGTTATCTCCGCTCCTACCCACAATATTTTGAAAAAGAGGGACCAATGATCAATAGCAAACGTCAAAAAATAGTTCTGGATCTAAGTAAAAAATTGAAATCTCTCTATCTTCAAACAATAAAAGAGAGAGATTTCTCAGAGAAATAGAGATAAGTAGAGGAAAAGATCCATCGAAAGAAGCGTAAAAACAGAGATTTATAACGAATCAGAAATAAGATGCGTTAGTCTCGCACTACCTAAAATCTAACTGGTAGAGTGCAAACTTTTCAGCATCTTCTCCAACTCTCTTAATAGGATATTGTGATGTCTGCGAAATAATAGATTCGGCTAAAGCGCTATTAGCAGACTCTAGCAAAACCGATCGTCCTTCAAGCGCGGATTGATCAAGAGACCAATTGCAATCAGGGTTGATACTCAACATCTGCGCCCCCTTCTCCATAATATAAGAGAGGATTACTTCGGGAATCTCCTTCATCGTGCTACAAACCATATTGCCTTTTCCCGCGCCGGGAAAACGATCCACCAAAGCTCTATAACTATTAGTTGCTAGATAGAATCGATCCTCTGGCAAAATCTTTCTCCCCCCATGCTCTAGATTAACAATTCGCTCACTCTCCTGATTCATCAATGTTAGATCAGGGGCATAACGAGGAGCCACCGTTGGATCAATCTGATAAGTAATTCCTTTAATGACATCAAAATTATAAGGACGATATTTCGCCCAATTAATCAGATGTTGCACTTCATCCATTGGTAAAATCTGATGGTAGATACTTGCACAACACTCAAGCCACTCTTTTAAATTCTCTCCCGAGATCTCTAAAACAACTAGATAGTTGGGATAGACATAGAGATCAGCAATATCTTTAAAAGAGAGCTTTCCAGGAGAGATTTCGGTAAAGTAAGTGGGATCATCTTTTCGACTTCCCACCTTAAAGAGTGGAACTGCGGAAAGAAGCGGAAGCTCTTCTCGATGAGGAAGCTCCGCTAACAGCTTCTCGGCATAATGGCTCTGCGCATCAGCAACGATCTGAATACAATTATCATCTTGTATCAAAGAGAGATAACTATAAAACCCGCTATCGGTATAACCAACGGGAACATTCATCGTTTCACGAATCACCTCATGTGCCACTTCGATACTCTTCCAATAGAGAGGATTAATCGCTCTGCCAGGAGCTAAATAACTATCAATCCCGCGCAACTCACTCTTTCCTGATTCAAGTAGTTGCCAGCCTTCATCACTCTCAACTAATTCTAGATCGATCACGCCTAACCATTTTGCCCATGATCCCGGCATGACAGTAGGTGTACCACAAATGGTCCCCGCATCAACATCAAAACCTAAGGAACTTAATTCACGATAACTTTCAGAAGGAAAACGACGATGCTGATGACCTGTAATTAGAAGATCCACATCCTCAATCTGAGCGATATAGTAGCCACTATTCTCCATCTCCTCCTCAAAAGGACGCTTAGAGAGACCTGTATGGGCTAAAACAACCACTAAATCAGCACCTGCAACCTTCAAATTTGCAGCCTCTTCTTTAACAGCTTGATAGGCATCTTGAGTCACTAAACGATGATTGGCAACCGCATATTCATCAAGGTGCGTCTTATCCCAAGTTGTAATTTGGGGTGGTACAATTCCGGTAACCCCAATTTTCAACTCAATCTCCGCGCCCGCTTCACTGATAAAGTTTCGCGTTAACATCACAGAAGGGGGAAGAAAAGGCACACCATCTATCGTTTCAATATTGGCATTAACATAAGGGAAATTGGCTTGAGACAATACTTCAAGTAGATAAGGCACGCCAAAATTAAACTCATGATTACCTAACGTTGCCGCATCATAACCGATTGCATTCATCAGCGCATAGGCGGGATGGCCATTGGTGACGGCATAATCACGTAGATAATCAGACATCGGAGATCCCTGTAGCAGATCTCCATTATCAAAGAGCAAGGTATTACCATTCTCACAACGGGCATCATCAATTAGATTCGCCAGACTAATCAGCCCTAAACGATCGACAACCTGATCTTTATAGTAATCAAAGTTTGTATAAAAACCATGGATATCGGTTGTAGCAAGAATGCGTAACTTTAACCTATCACTCACCTTCTTCATAAAATATTATGACTCATCCCCTATCGCAGCTAATAGATCTGCTTGGTTCTCTTGAATTAAGGGCTCAATAATCTGATCAAGATCACCATTAACAATCTCATCAAGCTTATAGAGCGTTAAATTGATCCGATGATCTGTGATCCGTCCTTGAGGATAGTTATAAGTGCGAATACGCTCTGAACGATCTCCTGAACCTACTAAACTACGACGAGTTTCACTCATCTCTTTCTGCTCACGTTCACGTTCAGCTTCTAAAAGTCGGGATCCAAGAAGACTCATCGCCTTCGCCTTATTCTTATGCTGTGAACGCTCATCCTGACACTCAACCACAACGCCGGTTGGTAAATGCGTAATACGAATCGCTGAATCTGTCACGTTAACGTGCTGTCCACCGGCACCTGATGAACGGAATGTATCGATTTTAAGATCTGCGGGATTAATCTCAATCATCTCTGTTTCAGGAATTTCTGGCAAAATAGCCACGGTAGCAGCGGAAGTATGAACTCGACCTTGAGATTCTGTCTCTGGAACTCGTTGAACACGGTGTGCTCCCGATTCAAACTTAAGACGAGAGTAAGCACCCTGCCCCTCAATACGAGCAATCACCTCTTTATATCCACCATGCTCACCATGATGTTCGCTGATCAACTCAACACGCCAGCCACGCTCTTCGGCATAACGCATATACATACGTAAAAGATCGCCCGCAAAAATAGCTGCTTCATCTCCACCTGTTCCGGCACGAACCTCAAGGAAGATATTGCTATCATCATAAGGGTCTGTGGGTAATAATAAGATACTTAATGATTTTTCTAATCGCTCTTTCTCTGCCTCTAATAAGGGAAGCTCCTCTTTTGCCAACTCCTTCATTTCGCTATCGGAGCCATCAAAGATCTCTTTCACATCTTGCAATGCAGCTTCATTTTGCTTCCACTCATTAAACTCTGCAACGACAGGGTCTAGGTGAGCATATTCTTGTGATAATTCTCTAAACTTATTATTATCACTGATCACATCAGGATCCGATAGAAGATGAGATACCTCTTCTAACCGTTCCGCCAATTCATCTAACTTTATAATTATACTGTCTTTCATAAGTACTTATGCGCTATAATAGTGGATTAAAACATCTATCTGCTCATTATCTCAAATCTAGAGGCTTTCGTATACATTGCGAGTTAATCAATTATGAAACTAATGCACCTACTATTACTTATATTAGTTCTCGTATTAGGGCTACTTATTAAACAGATATGGTTTGATACAGATTCTGGCCCCAAACAGATTGAAGAGCTGCAAGTAAAGTTAGAAGCATTAAAAGAGCAAAATAAAAGACTACATAATCAAAATAATCATGCTCGACAAATTATCAATGGAATCAAGCACAACTACTCTGCAAGAGAGGAGTTAGCCAGAAAACACTTAGGTCTTATTAAAGAAGATGAAACATTTTTTCATGTTATACCTTCTGAAGATTCAACAAATAAATAATCAACGCTTCCCTATCATTCTATCGATATCCTCGATACTTGTCTGTGGAATACAAAAATTCATCAGTAACAACTAATTTCGCGACCTCATAGATGCCAAGCAAACATTAGTTAAAAGAGTAAAGTAGTCGATTTCCGCCTTTCCAAAAACCTTTTATATTAGAAATATAATAATAAAACAAATAAAAGCTGATAAATTGCCGGTCCTCACTATCACGTTCTTCCAAAAATCACGTGCTGGCAAGAGGCATAGAAGATACCGACTAGCGGGCATACAGTTGTGATAAGAGTGAAATAGTCGGCTCCCGCCACTCAATAAATCCTCTTATAAGTTCAAACCCTGAAACAAACAGAGGCTGATGAGTTGCCGGATCTTGCTACTGCATACTTCCAATAATCGCATGCCGGCAAATATCGCTACATTAATAATTAATCATACTGAAAAAAACAGACTGACGAGCTGCCGGTCTTCACTATCACGTTCTTCCAAAAACTGCGTGCCGGCAAGAGGCATTGAAAATGCCGGCCGGCGGACATGCAGTTGTGATAAAAGCGAGATAGTCGGCTCCCGCCACTCAATAAATCCTCTTATAAGTTCAAACACTAAAACAAACAGAAGCTGATGAGTTGCCGGATCTTACTATCACGTTCTTCCAGAAACTGTGTGCCGGCAAGAGGCATTGAAAAGGCCGACCGGCGGGCATACGGTTGTAATAAGAGTGAGATAGTCGGCTCCCGCCACTCAATAAATCCTCTTATGAGTTCAAACCCTAAAACAAACAGAGGCTGATGAATTGCCGGTCCTCACTATAGCGTTCTTCCAAAAACTGCGTGCCGTCAAGAGGCATCGAAAATGCCCAAACTGCGGGCATGCACCGGCTAAAAGAATGAAGTAGTCGGTTCCCGCAGCTCCACGTATCCTCTTAAGAATCATAAAAATGATTAGTTGAGGCAACAAAGGCTGATGAGTTGCCGTATCTTACTACTGCATTCTTCCAGAAACTGCGTGCCGGCAAGGGGCATAGAAGATACCGACCGGCGGGCATACAGTTGTGATAAGAGTGAGAGAGTCGGCTCCCGCCACTCAATAAATCCTCTTATAAGTTCAAACCCTGAAACAAACAGAGGCTGATGAATTGTCGGTCCTCACTATCACGTTCTTCCAAAAACTGCGTGCCGGCAAGGGGCATCGAAAATGCCCAAACTGCGGGCATGCGCTGGCTAAAAGAATGAAGTAGTCCATACCCGTAGCTCCAGGAGCTTTCTTAAGGAGAAAAGATTCAGGATTATTAGTAGCCATTCATCATTCTGCTTTCTATTAACTCTATTGAATAAAGAGAAATTACTTAAAAATTACTTAAAAAATCCAGACAAAGAAAAAGCTCCTAGCTGATTAGCTAGGAGCTCTTAATGAAGCCCTGGGGTTGACCTACTCTCACATGGGATCTCCCACACTACCATCGGCGCTGCTACGTTTCACTTCTGAGTTCGGGATGGGATCAGGTGGTTCCATAGCGCTATTTTCCCCAGGAAAACTGGCTTGTGCTTGAAGTGCGGATGCATCTCTGCATTTTATCTTGCACTCCACTCACGAATAAATTTGATTAGTTGGTTAGTAACAGCAATGTCTGATTGAATTGCTTAAGTTGTTTGTATTCGCGTCAACTTTGGAAACGATCATGTCTCGTATCAAAATTGTCTAAGACCTATTATATGGTCAAGCCTCACGGTCAATTAGTATTGGTAAGCTCAATGCATTACTGCACTTACACACCCAACCTATCAACGTCGTAGTCTTCGACGGACCTTCAGAGGGGTTAAACCCCTAGGGAAATCTAATCTTGAGGTGGGCTTCCCGCTTAGATGCTTTCAGCGGTTATCCCGTCCGTATGTAGCTACCCGGCTATGC